>NZ_JBZXEA010000041.1:114082-312123 GCF_058725345.1 Pseudomonas sp. DW-iso17
TTGCCTGCGATAGCGGTGCCGAGGTCAACCTAGCCGACCTGAACATGAAACTTTTGTCATAAAGCCGCTGCGCTGGCGACGCAATGCCTTGGTTTACAAGGCCTGCAGCATTGTTGCGTTCCCCGCAATGAATTATTGCGCGCAAAATCAGTTTACTTAGCAAGCTAACAAATCATATAACAGAGGCCTGCGACGACTTGCCGCAGATCAACCAGAGATTGGAGCAAGCAGATGACTGTAAAAGTAACTGAACGCGACGATGAACATATGTCCCATGAAGCAGTAGGCCACGGGATTCACATCTGGGATGTCCATCAGCAAGACGTATTGGTCGGCATGTTTCACAACGAGAGCGACGCCCACAACTATAAAAACGAGCTCGAAACTCTCGAACTGCAACGCCAGGCAAAAAGCTCCTGAAGCTCTGAAATCATGTGGACGCCCGGCCCACGCAGCCGGGCCGTTTACGAGAAACCGCGCCTTTGGAGCGCGGTTTTTTTGTCAATAATCGCCATAAATTAATGTAACAAAAACACACACAAATAATGATTCTCGATATCATTCGTTCGCTTTTCATTCAGGCTCACGAATCAGGGAATCAATTAGATGCATGGAAATAGCAGCAAGCCAGAAAACGCGTTACTGGAACGCTGGAGCGAAGCACTTGCCACTGCGCAATTTCAGGCCAGCCACGTCAGCCTCCAAGCCCTGATCAATACGCTGGCACCCGCCGCCGAACGTAGCTTCCAACGCCTGATCCAAGCTTTGTTTCGTGAAAGCCTGCTGGCCCCCAGCACCCTCCTTTATGACGAACAGGGGCATTGCTCGCTGACACTACCTTGCCAAGCCCGACTACGTTTCGAACATTTGCGTCCTGGCCGCATGGCAAGCTGGGACCTGCGCGGCGAAGTCATCCTGTTGCGCGAAGGCCAGCCCGAACAGAAAATCCAATTCCCCTCACAATTGTTGACGTTACTTAACGCCAGCCTTGAGTCGCCTGCTGACCGGGAAGTGCTCAACCGCCTCAACGTCGAGATCGACGACAGCTTCATCAACGACACCTTGTGCCTGGCCTTCCATGAGCAATGGACGCTCAAGCTGCATGCGTCCATGGACCCGGTGTATCAAGACAATCTCCTCAGTCATCTCAAGAACAGCCCGAGCGTTATCAACCCGACTTCCGTGCTTGAACAGTGGGGAACACTGGGTCACCCATGGCACCCCAACTACAAGACCAAGCTAGGCCTGAATACCGAGCAAGTCATCGACTACTCGCCGGAATTCGAAGCACGCTTTCCGGTATTGCTGTGCGCGCTGCATCGCCAATTTGCCCATGTCGAAAAGTTGGCCGGTACCGCCGATTACTGGCAGTGGTGGAGCGAGCACTTCCCGCAAGCGGCACAGCAATTGACCGCAGTCCTGCAAGCACAAGGCCTTCAGGCAGGCGATTATCTGCCATTGCCCGCCCACCCTTGGCAGGCACGCCAGGAACTGCCCCAACTGTTCGCCAACGAAATCGGCGACAAACTGCTGGTGCTGACCGATATCGTCGCGTTTACCGCCCACCCCACCATGTCATTCAGAACCGTATTGCCTGAAGGGCGTTGCGATGCGCCTATGGTCAAATTGCCCGTGTCGCTGCGACTGACCAGCGTGCAGCGCACCGTCTCACCGCGCTCGGCGCGCATGGGCCCACGGATCAGCCATTTGCTGCTGGCCATTCTGGAGCGCGAGCCTGCGATTCAGAAAATCCTCAGCATCGTTCCCGAGCGTATCGGTGTGCATTTCAAGCCACAGCCGGCCAATGACGAGCACTCCCGCCACCTGGCGGTGCTCTATCGCGACAATCCCCATAGCCAGCTCCAGCCCGGGGAAATGGCCGTGCCGGTGGGCAGCCTGTTTGCCATTGATCAACACGGCCAGCCGCTGCTGCGCCAATGGGTGCGCCTGAGCCAAGGCAAGGATGACGCGGCGGCCATGCTCGCCTTCTTCCATGAGTACGCGGCGATCAGTGTGCCGGCGCTGCTGGGCATGTATTTGCGCTACGGCGTTGCATTCGAGGCCCATCAGCAGAACTCCTTTATGGTCATGGCCGCAGACCGGCAATTGAGCCGCCTGCTGTTACGCGATTTCGGCGATATCCGTATCGACCGCAAAACCTTGCACGCCCACGGCCTGGACATTGAACTGCACGACCCGAAGATGACGCTGTACGACGACGCAGGTTTCGTAAGGGACAAGCTGCTGCACACCGTATTCATGTGCCATCTGGGCGAGCTCATCCTGCTTGCCGCGCGCCACTTCGACATCCCCCAGGCGCTGCTCTGGAATGAACTGTCGGCTCAGGTCAGCCAGTGTTTTGACGACCTGCGCTCGCAGGTTGATCCGCAGCGCTGGGCCACCGAGCGCGAAGCACTGCTGGAGCACGCGTGGCCGGCCAAGTCGTTCATGCGCATGCGTCTGCTGGAGAGTCATGCCGATATCGTCGGGCGCCTGCCCAACCCGTTGAGCGCGGCCGCCAATGCCGACTAACAACACCGCGCTGCGGCTGCTGGTGGTGATTCAGTTGGTGTCGATGGGGGCGATGGAAATGAGCGGCCCGTTCTGGCCGCTGCAAATCCAGAAGCTGTTGGGCGTTGCCAATGCTCAGTACACCGGCCTGCTGTCTTCGCTGGTGTATGCCGGGCCGATGATGGCAGCGATGATCCTCACGCCCATGTGGGGGAAGCTGGGCGACCGTACCGGCCATAAGCCCATGATCATCCGCGCGTTGCTGGCACTGGCGGTGTGTCAGGCGCTGGCTGCGATAACGCCTGATCCGTGGTGGCTGGTGGTCATCCGCGTGGTGCAAGGTGCGTTGGCCGGCTTCATTGCAGCTGCCCAAGCCTACGCACTGGCCTGCTGCGGCGACGGCGGACGGGGTCACATTCTTGCCAGGCTGCAATCAGCCACTGCCGTAGGCTCCCTGGCCGGGCCGGTATTGGGCGGCTGGCTCATGGACATATCCGGTTTCGCATTGCTGTGCTACAGCGCCACCGCCGTCTGCCTGTTGTGCGCGATAATCAGCGCGTTCTTGCCCAGCGACTCACCACGATCCAGACCTGCCCGCCCATCGAAGCCTGTCGCACTGCCCAAAGGCTGGCTTGGCGCGATGTTGGGGATCATCGTACTGATCCAGGCAGCCAGGATGATGCCGCAACCGTTTTACGCTTTATATGTTGCCGAGGTTTTGCAGGCGCCCGCGTGGCTGATCGGCGCCAGCTATGGCGCCAGCGCCTTGACCCTGGCACTGTCTGCGCCGTTATGGGGCCGCCTGTTCGATCGACATCAGCCAGCACATACGCTGCGCATCATCGAATGGGTCACCTGGGCCTGCGCCCTCACGCTGGCCTGCACGGCGCTGGCCAGTGAATGGTTGGGGTTCATCGCCAGCCGGTTGCTGTGGGGCGTGTGGCAGGGAGCTTTGCTGCCCGTGGCCTACACGCTGATCGCCAATACCGTCGCGTCCAGCCAGCAGGGTTTTGCCCTGGGCATGGGTAACAGCGCCGCCAAAGCAGGTGCGCTGTGCGGCGCCTTGATAGGCGGTATCGGCATGGGGTGGGTGGGCCTGGCGCACAGCTTCTGGCTGGTCGCACTGACCTATGCATTGGCCGCAGTGAGTATCCGCGCGATCCGTTCATATACGCGAGCGCCTGAGACACCCGATTTTTCTGTCAATACTTCTAATAACTCTGAGACAAACCATGAATAAATCGCAATTGGCCGTTCTGCTGCCGCTTCTCGGCTCGATGAGTGCGCCCGCCTGGGCCGATCAGACAGAACAGACACAGGCAGCCCCGACCAGCCTGCAATTACAGGCAACAGTCGTATCGGCCACGCGCAGCGAAACCAGCATTGCGCAGATTCCAGGCTCAGTGCAGGTGATCAATGAAGCGCAAATCCGCCAGCAGACCGGGGCAGGACGTCGGGTCGCCGATATCCTCGGCCAACTGGTGCCTGGCATTGCCCCTTCCAGCGGCGGCATGAGCAACTTCGGCCAGACGCTTCGCGGGCGTAATACCCTGATCCTGATCGATGGGGTTTCACAAAACGCCACGCGCGATAACTTCCGCCAGCTCAACAGCGTGGCACCGGAAAGCATCGAGCGTATCGAAGTGATCTCCGGTGCCAGCAGTGTCTACGGCGCAGGCGCATCGGGCGGCATCATCAACATCATCACCAAACGCAACCAAGGTGAAGACCTGGCGTTCAGCAGCAAGATCGGCATGACCGCCGGTAACAACCTCAGCCACAAGGGGTTCGCTTACCAGGCGTTCCAAAGCGCCACCGGGCGCAAGGGCCCGGTGGACTGGTACCTCTCGGGCAACACCGTGCAGCGCAACGATCAGTTCGACGGTAATGGCAAGCGCATTCCCCAGGACACGTCCCAGGGCAGCAACATGGACACCGATACCTACGACCTGCAAGGTCGCTTCGGCTATGAGCTTGATGACGACAAGAAGATCAGCCTGTCGCTGCAAGACTACAAGGACGAACAAGACACCCGCTACACCAAGAACCCCCGCATCACCAGCAACGCAGTCGCCGTAAAAGGCCTGGACCTGGGCGACCAGCCCTACACCCACAACCAGGCGGTCAACCTCAACTACGCCGACAAGGATTTCTACGGCCAGGGCCTGCAGATCGAAAGCTACTGGCGGCGGGCCGACGCCCTGTTCTTTCCAGACCTGTCCCGAGGCCGGGCAGGCGTGTCAGATAACAACAGCGTGCAGGACGTCTACGGCCTGCGTGCGGCGATCGAGACCCAGATGCCGGACATCGGCCCGGCAACGGGCAACCTGGTATGGGGCGCGGACTACGACCATGAAACCTCACGCCAGCGTGGCGACCAATACCGGGTCAATGGCCTGACCTACACGAAAACCGGTACCACGTTCGAACTGGGTCCAGATATCGAGACCACCACCAAAGCCATCTTTGGCCAGCTCTCCTACGACATCGACAACTGGACCTTGCGCGGTGGCGTACGTCGCGAATGGATTGAGAGTAAAGTCTCCGACAGCATCGCGTATGGCGAAATCGTCCAGACCGGCAACCGCGCGACACTGCCCGGTGGCACGCTCAAATACGATGACACGCTGTATAACCTCGGTGCGGTGTACCACCTGACCGACAACCAGGATGTGTTCGTCAACTTCAGCCAGGGCTTTTCCCTACCGGATATCCAGCGCTTCCTGCGTGACGTGAACAGCCAATACGATATCCAGGACCTCAATGCCCAGGCCTTGAAAGTCGATAGTTACGAGCTGGGCTGGCGTGGCGACTGGGACAAGTGGCAGGCCAGTGTCACCGCGTACGAAAACACCTCGGATGTCACACAGTTCTATGATGCCAATGATCGTGTGCTGCGCCTGATCAATCAGAAAGAACGCGTACGTGGCGTCGAAACCGGCCTGACCTATAACATCAGCGACCAATGGTCCGTCGGCGGTACTTACGCTTACGCCAAAGGCGAGACCCAGCAGAACGGCAAGTGGATCGACCTGCCTGCCACCCGCATCTCCCCCGCCAAGACCACAGCCTTTGTCGGCTATGAGCGTGACGACTACAGCCTGCGCTTGCAGGGTATGCGCCTGGCCAATTATGACGCGGCGGCCAAAGACAACAACGGCCGCGATATCCAGGGCTACACCCTGGTCGACTTGCTGGGCTCGGTAAGGCTACCGGTAGGCCGCCTCGAAGGTGCGGTGTACAACCTCACGAACCGCAACTACCAGAACATGTTCGCCCAGGCCAACGCCCGCGCACCGTACCCGAATGCCGAAGGTCGTACCTTCAGCCTGAGTTACGCAGTGGATTGGTAACAGGCTGCACGCTTAAAACACAAACCCCGCCGTTTGGCGGGGTTTGTCGTTTCTAGCGGCTTACCACATCAGATCATCAGGGATCTGGTAAGCGGCGTACGGATCGTCTTCATCCGGCACCTGGCTTTCGGTGAGGATGTTGAGCTGCACGATACGCTCCGGAGCACGCTCCTGGATTTTGAGCGCCGCTTCGCGCGGGATCACCTCGTAGCCGCCACCGTGGTGCACGATCGCCAGGGAGCCGTTGCTCAGCTTGTTGCGCATCAGCGTGTTGACCGACAGGCGCTTGACCTTCTTGTCATCGACGAAGTTGTAGTAGTCCTCGGTGGTCAGCTTGGGCAGGCGCGAGGTCTCGATCAGTTGCTTGACCTGGGCGGTACGCGCCTTGGCCTCGGCTTTTTCCTGCTGCTGACGGTTCAGCTCCTGGTCACGCTTGACCTTCTCGGCGTGTGCCTCAGCGGCCAGGCGCGCCTGAGTATCATCGACTTCGGCCTGGCCCTTGTGGACCAGGCGCTGCTGTTTCTGCTTCTCTTTGCCGACCTGTTTGGCCTGCTTTTGGTTGACCAGACCTGCTTTGAGCAACTGGTCGCGAAGGGAAAGGCTCATGGTGCTTACTCACTTAGGCAGCTGCTCAACCGCAGCTGGACACATTCTTTTCCTGGCGTTTGGCTTCGCCCCACAGGGCGTCCAACTCTTCGAGGGTGCAATCTTCTATGGGTTGGTGCGTATCGCGCAATGCCTGTTCGATAAATCGGAAACGTCGTTCGAACTTGGCATTGGCACCGCGCAAGGCGGTTTCCGGGTCGACCTTGAGGTGACGGGCCAGGTTGACCGCGGCAAACAGCAGGTCGCCGACTTCATCGGCGATGGCTGCCGAGTCGTTATCGGCCATGGCTTCGAGCACTTCGTCCAACTCTTCGCGCACGTTATCCACCACCGGCAACGCGGACGGCCAGTCGAAACCGACCTGGCTGGCGCGCTTTTGTAATTTGGCCGCACGGGATAACGACGGTAAGGCGGTGGGCACATCATCGAGCAGGGAGAGTTGCTCGGGAGCGTCGGACTTTTCTGCGCGCTCCTCAGCTTTGATCTGCTCCCAGCGTTCCTTGACCTGTTCTTCGCTCAACTGCGGGATATCCAGCGGTGCGTACAGGTCGCCGGTTGGGAACACGTGAGGATGCCGGCGAATCAACTTACGGGTGATGCCGTCGATCACGCCGGCAAATTCGAAGCGCCCTTCTTCCCGCGCCAGTTGGCTGTAATACACCACTTGGAACAGCAGGTCGCCCAACTCACCTTGCAGGTGATCGAAATCGCCGCGCTCGATGGCGTCGGCCACTTCATAGGCCTCCTCCAGCGTGTGCGGGACGATGGTCGCGTAGGTTTGCTTGATGTCCCACGGGCAGCCGTATTGCGGGTCGCGCAGGCGGCTCATCAGGTGCAGCAGGTCTTCGATTGAATACATCGTATCTCTTTCCGCTGAAAATCCAATGTGGGAGCTGGCTTGCCTGCGATGCTCGCGACTCGGTGCTTCAGTTAAACCGAGGTGATGCTATCGCAGGCAAGCCAGCTCCCACATGAAGCAGCTAACACAATTCAGTTCGCGCCCATCCAGCTATTCATGGGGTGCGGTTGCGCCGGGTTTCGATGATGTTCGGCAACTGGGAAATCCGCCCCAGCAACCGTCCCAGTGCGTCCAACCCCGGAATCTCGATGGTCAGGGACATCAACGCAGTGTTGTCTTCCTTGTTCGAACGGGTGTTGACCGCCAGCACGTTGATCCGCTCGTTGAGCAGCACTTGCGAGACGTCACGCAGCAAGCCGGAACGGTCGTAGGCACGGATGATAATGTCCACCGGATACGTGAGCACCGGCACCGGCCCCCAGCTGACCTGGATGATTCGCTCCGGTTCGCGCCCGCCCAACTGCAGCACCGAGGCGCAGTCCTGGCGGTGAATGCTCACGCCACGGCCCTGGGTGATGTAGCCGACGATGGCGTCGCCCGGCAACGGCTGGCAGCAGCCGGCCATTTGCGTCATCAGGTTGCCCACGCCCTGGATCTGGATATCGCCACGCTTGCCCGGCTTGTAGCCAGTGGCTTTGCGCGGGATCAGCTCCAGCTGTTCGTTGCCGCGCTCAGGCTCGACCAGTTGCTGGGCCAGGTTGACCAGTTGCGCCAGGCGCAGGTCGCCCGCGCCGAGGGCGGCAAACATGTCTTCGGCGATCTTCATGTTGGCCTTTTCGGCCAGCTTGTCGAAGTCCACCTGAGGCAGGCCCAGGCGCGCCAGTTCGCGTTCAAGCAAGGTCTTGCCGGCGGCGACGTTCTGGTCACGTGCCTGTAGCTTGAACCAGTGGACGATCTTCGCCCGCGCCCGCGAAGTGGTGATGTAACCCAGGTTCGGGTTCAGCCAGTCGCGGCTCGGCGTACCGTGCTTGCTGGTGATGATCTCGACCTGTTCACCGGTTTGCAGGCTGTAGTTGAGCGGCACGATGCGCCCGTTGATCTTGGCGCCGCGGCAGTTATGCCCGATTTCGGTGTGCACGCGGTAGGCAAAGTCCAGCGGCGTGGCGCCCTTGGGCAAGTCGATGGCGTGGCCGTCAGGCGTGAAGATATAGACCCGGTCCGGCTCGATATCCACCCGCAGTTGCTCGGCCAGGCCGCCGATGTCGCCGAGTTCTTCGTGCCATTCCAGCACTTGGCGCAGCCAGGAGATCTTCTCTTCGTACTGGTTGGACCCGGCCTTGACGTCGGTGCCCTTGTAGCGCCAGTGCGCGCACACCCCCAGCTCGGCCTCTTCGTGCATGGCGTGGGTGCGGATCTGCACTTCCAGCACCTTGCCTTCAGGGCCGATCACGGCGGTGTGCAGCGAGCGGTAGCCGTTTTCCTTGGGGTTGGCGATATAGTCGTCAAATTCCTTGGGGATGTGGCGCCACAGGGTGTGGACGATACCCAGCGCGGTGTAGCAGTCGCGCATTTCCGGCACCAGCACGCGCACCGCACGCACGTCGTAGATCTGGCTGAAGGCCAGGCCCTTGCGCTGCATTTTGCGCCAGATGGAATAGATGTGCTTGGCGCGGCCGCTGATGTCCGCGTCCACGCCGGTGGCCTGCAGCTCCGAACGCAACTGGCCCATCACGTCGCTGATAAAGCGCTCGCGGTCCAGGCGCCGCTCATGCAGCAGCGTGGCGATCTGTTTGTACTGGTCAGGTTCCAGGTAGCGGAAGGACAAATCCTCCAGCTCCCACTTGATATGGCCGATGCCCAGGCGATGGGCCAGCGGCGCGTAGATGTCGAAGACTTCGCGGGCCACACGGTTGCGCTTTTCGTCATCGGCGGTCTTCACCGCACGGATCGCGCAGGTACGCTCGGCCAGCTTGATCAGGGCGACGCGTACGTCGTCGACCATCGCTACCAGCATTTTGCGCAGGTTCTCTACCTGGCCCTGGGTGCCCAGCACCATCGACTGCCGCGGGCTGAGGCTGGCGCTAATGGCCGCCATGCGCAGCACGCCGTCGATCAGCTTGGCCACCACCGAACCGAAACGCTGGCCAACGGTGGCCAACGGAATATGCCCTTCGCGTACGCCGCGATAGAGCACGGCGGCGATCAGCGAATCCTGGTCCAGCTTGAGATCGGCCAGGATCTCGGCGATTTCCAGGCCAGTGCGAAAACTTGAAGTGCCTTCGGCCCATAGGTTCTTGGCCGCATTGTCTTGCTGTTCAGACTCACGAGCGAACTCGCAGGCTGCTTTCAAGGCTTCACGGTCCAGTGCCGGGTCGACACTGACGGCATGATCCAGCCATGCCTCGAGATTGATACTGCCGTCGGTGTTGATCGGCTGGTGTGCTCTCACCTGTACCATCTTGCTTACCTTCCCTACGACGCACCTTCGATGCGCCAAAATCATCGCCGACTTTTACTGCGAGCTCCGTGGCAGTGTTCAGGCCCTGGAGAACGCAGGCCAGTCGGATTAAACGGGCATCCTAGCCCGCTTCAAATAACGCCATGGCCTCGACATGCGCGGTCTGCGGAAACATGTCGAGGATCCCGGCACGCTTTAGCCGGTAGCCTTGCTTGACCAACTCAACCGTGTCCCGCGCCAGCGTGGCTGGGTTGCAGGACACATACACCAGGCGCTTGGCCCCCAAGGCGGCGAGTTTGCGCACAACCTCCAGGGCACCATCGCGGGGTGGGTCCAAGAGTACCGCAGAAAAGCCCTGTTTGGCCCATTCTGCGTCGGTCAAAGGCTGGGACAAATCGGCCTGAAAAAACTGTGCGTTATGCAAATGGTTGCTGACGGCATTGAGGGCCGCACGGTCCACCATGGCCTGTACGCCCTCCACCGCCACCACTTCGCGTACGTGGCGAGCCAGTGGCAGGGCGAAATTGCCCAGGCCGCAAAACAGGTCCAGTACCCGTTCGTCGGCTTGTGGCGCGAGCCATTGCAGGGCTTGGGCGACCATCGCCTGGTTGACCCCGGCGTTGACCTGCACAAAGTCGCCCGGACGGTACGCCAGCTCCAGATCCCACGCCTCCAAACGGAAGCCCAGGGCCTGACCCGGCTCGACGGGCTCCGGCTGCCCTTCCCCGTGCAGCCACAATTGGGCGTCATGGAAGGTGCAGAATTCCTTGAGGATCTGCAGGTCAGCCTCGGACAACGGCGCCATATGCCGCAGCAACACGGCGATGGACGAACCGCTGAACAACTCGACATGCCCCAACGCCTGCGGTTTGCTCAAGCGACGCAGCATCGCTGGCAAACGCTGCATGATCGGTTGCAAGGCCTGTACCAGCACCGGGCAATCATCGATAGCGACGATGTCCTGACTGGCCACGGCGCGAAAACCCACTTCGAGTTGCTTCGCCTTGGCGTCCCAACGCACGGCTACGCGGGCGCGGCGCCGATAACCGAACTCCGGCCCGCTCAACGGCGCGGCCCACTCTTGCGGTTCGACACCTGCCACCCGCGACAGTTGCTCGGCGAGCATGCGCTGTTTCAGGGCAAGTTGCTGGTCATGAGGCAGATGCTGCACGCTGCAGCCGCCACAGCGGCCAACATGAGCGCAGGGCGCAGGGCGCCGCAGCTCACTCGCCTGGAACACCCGCTCGGTGCGCGCCTCGACCACTTTGCCATGGGCGCCCAGCACCCGTGCTTCCACCTCTTCGCCGGCCAACGCACCAGTCACAAACCAGGTGCGGCCTTCAAAGAACACGATGCCTCGGCCATCATTGGCCAGGCGCTCGATGGTCAGGCGTTGTTTCTTGCCCACCGGGATCTGCGGGGCCCGGCTGCCGCCCGTTGGCTGGAAGCGCAAGCCTCTCTCGTGCTTGGCCATCAGTTGGGTTCGTCGAAAATGCCGGTCGACAGGTAACGGTCGCCTCGGTCACAGATGATCGCGACGATCACCGCGTTTTCCACTTCTTTGGACAAGCGCAACATACCGGCCACGGCGCCACCGGAGGACACGCCGCAGAAGATGCCTTCTTCACGGGCCAGGCGGCGCGTGGTGTCTTCGGCTTCGCGCTGGGCCATGTCGATGATGCGGTCTACCCGCGTGGCGTTGTAGATCTTCGGCAAATATTCTTCGGGCCAACGACGAATACCCGGGATGGCCGCGCCTTCCATCGGTTGCAGGCCGACGATCTGAATCGCTGGGTTCTGCTCCTTGAGGTAGCGCGAGTTGCCCATGATGGTACCGGTGGTGCCCATGGAGCTGACGAAGTGGGTGATGGTGCCCTGGGTCTGGCGCCAGATCTCCGGGCCGGTGCTGGTGTAGTGCGCCTCGGGGTTGTCGCCGTTGGCGAACTGATCGAGCACCACGCCACGGCCTTCGGCGGCCATGCGCTCGGCAAGATCGCGGGCGCCTTCCATGCCTTCTTCCTGAGTCACCAGGATCAGTTGGGCACCATAGGCGGTCATCGCCGCCTTGCGCTCGGCACTGCCGTTGTCGGGCATGATCAGCACCATCTTGTAACCCTTGATCGCTGCGGCCATGGCCAGGGCGATCCCGGTGTTACCGGAGGTGGCTTCGATCAGGGTGTCGCCGGGTTTGATCTGCCCACGCAACTCGGCGCGGGCGATCATCGACAGTGCCGGGCGGTCTTTGACGGAGCCGGCCGGGTTGTTGCCCTCGAGTTTGAGCAACAGGGTATTGCTGGTTTCACCCGCCATGCGTTGCAAGCGGACCAGGGGCGTGTTGCCGACACAATCGGCGATTGTTGGGTACTGCAAGGTCATGGCGTATTCGCAATCCAGACTGCGGGGCGCACATCATACCGGGAAAGGCCGGCGGGCCATATCACGCAAAGTGTGGTGCTTATGGCTTAAAGGCATAAGCCGGGTTTATGTCGGGTCGCCATGGTTGCGCTGGAATACTTCATCGCCCATCGCAGCAATCTGCCCTTCGATCAGCGCTTCAAAGGGTTTGAGCAGTGGCTCAAACGACGTCGGCGCTTCCAATACCTGCAACGCTTGCGTGATTGCTTCGACCGTCGACAAGGCGCCAGGCCCCGGCGCCTTGCGCAAGCGATAGCGGGAAACGCCGCCTTCGGCCAATGTCACCCGGGGCAACGCCGCCAGCAAGGGGTTGAGGTGCAGCAGTTTGCGCGCCTTGCGCCAGGTGCCATCGGGAACCACCAGCAGCAGTGGCTGATCGTCAGGTGCGTAGGCGTGCAGCGGCTCGGCTTCATCCGCCGGAAACAACAGGCGTGCCCGATAGCCAGGCGGGTTCAATAGCGTCGCCAGGTCATCAAACACCTCCCCCACCACCAACTGCGCGTTGTTCAGGCCCAACGCCGCCAACCGCGCAGTATTGAGCGCATGGCCGACCTCGCTCGGGTGCTGCAACACCAACACGCGGGTGCGGCTGTCGAGGTGGGGGATCAGCGCACACAGGCAGTGCGTGGTCGGGCGCAGGCAGCGCGGGCAATGGGGTCGGGACATGGTGTGTTCAGGCCTGGTTGAGCTGGGTCTTGAGCAAATCGCGGAAGGTCTGGATCAGGGGCTCGCGGCTGCGGCCACGGCGCATGATCAGCGAAAACGGCGCCTGGTAGCCGAAGGTGGCCGGCAGCAAAACGCGCAGGTCGCCCTTGTCAGCCCAGGCCTGGGCGTAGTGTTCGGGCAGGTAGCCAATATAAGCGCCCGACAGCACCAGAATCAGTTGCGCCTCCATACTTTCCACCGTGGCAGCGCTGTGCTTGAAGCCGTGGCGCGCCAGCTCGGCCTGGCTCCAGTAACCTCGCCCGACCATGCGTTGCTGGGTGATCACTTGTTCCGGGATGCGCCGCTCGTTGAACAATGGGTGCCGGTTGCTGCAATACAACCAGTGCTGTTCGCGGTACAGCGGCATGTAGACCAGCCCGCTCATGCGGTTGGAGAACGCACCGATGGCCAGGTCCAGGCGATTGTCCTGGACCCCCAGTTGCAATTCGTAGGGGCTCATCACCGACAGGTGTAAATGCACCGCCGGGTGCTCCAGGCTGTAGGCGCCAATCACTTCGGCGAACGGCAAGGCCTTGTCGCTGACGGTGGAGTCGAGCACCCCGAGCTTGAGGGTGCCGCGCAATTCGCCTTTCAACGCAGCGGCGTATTGCTCGAAACCTTCGAGTTCGCCCAACAGGCGCAGGGTTTCCTGATGAAACAGCTCGCCCTTGCTGGTCAGGCTGAAGCCGCCACGGCCACGATGGCACAGCACCAGGCCCAAGGCTGACTCGAGTTGGCTCATGTAGGTGCTGATGGCCGACGTCGACAGGTTGAGCTCGTGCTGGGCGTTGGCAAACCCTTGGTGGCGCACGACGCTGACGAAGATGCGCAGGAGTTTCAGGTCGGGCAAGGCGTTGGCCATGGGGGCTCCAGGGGGGGCACACTAAATTGTGGGAGCTGGCTTGCCTGCTCCCACATTTGAATGGAGTTTACCCCAGGCTTTAGTTTAGAAAAATCTGAACTAAGTATTTGCCTCTGCCGATTCTTCCTAAGCCAGGCTTTTCGCAGAATCGGCCATCAACAAACAAAACAACGATGAGGCAATCCCGTGGACAAGATTTTCCACCAACCACTGGGCGGCAACGAAATGCCGCGCTTCGCAGGCATCGCCACCATGATGCGTCTTCCCCACCTGCAAACCGCCAAGGGCCTGGACGCCGCCTTCGTCGGAGTGCCTCTGGATATCGGCACCTCGCTGCGCGCCGGTACGCGCTTCGGCCCACGGGAAATCCGTGCCGAGTCGGTGATGATCCGCCCCTATAACATGGCCACCGGCGCTGCCCCCTTCGACTCATTGTCGGTGGCCGATATCGGCGACGTGGCGATCAATACCTTTAACCTGCTCGACGCGGTGCGCATCATCGAAGAAGCCTACGACGAGATCCTCGAGCACAATGTCATCCCCCTGACCCTGGGTGGCGACCACACCATCACCCTGCCGATCCTGCGGGCGATCCACAAAAAACATGGCAAGGTCGGGCTGGTGCATATCGATGCCCACGCCGACGTCAACGACCATATGTTCGGCGAGAAAATTGCCCACGGCACCACCTTCCGCCGCGCCGTGGAAGAAGGCTTGCTCGATTGCGACCGCGTGGTGCAGATCGGCTTGCGTGCCCAGGGGTATACCGCCGAAGACTTCAACTGGAGCCGTAAGCAAGGCTTTCGCGTGGTCCAGGCCGAAGAATGCTGGCATCACTCCCTGGCGCCGCTGATGGCCGAAGTGCGAGAAAAAGTCGGCGGCGGCCCGGTGTACCTGAGCTTCGACATCGATGGCATCGACCCCGCCTGGGCGCCCGGCACCGGCACCCCGGAAATCGGCGGGCTGACCACCATCCAGGCCATCGAAATCATCCGCGGCTGCCAGGGCCTCGATCTGATTGGTTGCGACTTGGTAGAAGTGTCGCCGCCCTACGACACCACCGGCAACACCTCGCTGCTGGGCGCCAACTTGCTGTACGAGATGCTCTGCGTACTGCCTGGCGTCGCGCATCGCTGATACAGCGTCTCCACATTAACAATCAAGGGGATCTAACAGGTCCCCACAACGATGTACCTGACTTTCGCTCGCGTGTTTACCGAGCCAGCTGCCGCCTGATCGCCCATAAAAAATATAATCGGAGAACCGCCGTCATGGCTTTGGATTTATTCGTCGTACTCATCTACGCCGCCGGCATGCTGGTGCTCGGCTACTACGGCATGCGTCGCGCCAAGACCCACGAAGACTACCTGGTCGCCGGCCGTAACCTCGGCCCGTCCCTGTACATGGGCACCATGGCCGCCACGGTACTAGGCGGTGCCTCCACCGTCGGCACCGTGCGCCTGGGGTATGTGCATGGTATTTCGGGTTTCTGGCTGTGCGCCGCACTCGGCGCGGGCATCATTGCCCTGAACCTGTTCCTGGCCAAGCCCCTGTTGAAGCTGAAAATCTTCACCGTCACCCAGGTCCTGGAAAAACGCTATAACCCCATGGCCCGCCAGGCCAGCGCGGTGATCATGCTGGCCTACGCGCTGATGATCGGCGTGACCTCGATCCTGGCCATCGGCACCGTGCTGCAAGTGCTGTTCGACCTGCCGTTCTGGATGTCGGTACTGGTGGGCGGCGGCGTGGTGGTGGTGTATTCGACCATCGGTGGCATGTGGTCGCTGACCCTCACCGATATTGTGCAATTTGTGATCAAGACCGTCGGTCTGATGTTCATCCTGTTGCCGATCTGCCTGTACCGCGTCGGTGGCTGGGATGAGCTGGTGGCCAAGCTGCCGACGTCGAACTTCAGCTTCACCGCGATCGGCTGGGACACGATCATCACCTACTTCATGATCTACTTCTTCGGCATCCTGATCGGCCAGGATATATGGCAACGGGTGTTCACCGCCCGTGACGAAAAGGTCGCCCAGTACGCAGGCACTTTCGCCGGCTTCTATTGCATCCTGTACGGCCTGGCCTGTGCGCTGATCGGCATGGCCGCCCATGTGCTGATCCCGGACCTGGACAACGTCAACAATGCCTTCGCCGCGATCGTCAAAGCTTCGCTGCCGGACGGCATTCGCGGCCTGGTCATCGCCGCCGCGCTGGCCGCCATGATGTCCACCGCCAGCGCCGGCCTGCTCGCCGCCTCCACTGTGTTGACCGAAGACCTGCTGCCCCGCCTGCGCGGCGGCAAGGCGTCGAGCCTGCGCATCAACCGGCTGTTCACCCTGTTGACCGGCATTGCCGTGCTGGGTATCGCATTGGTGGTGAACGATGTGATCAGCGCCCTGACCCTGGCCTATAACCTGTTGGTGGGCGGTATGTTGGTACCCTTGATCGGCGCGATCTTCTGGAAGCGCGCGACCACCTCGGGCGCAATCACGTCCATGAGCCTGGGCTTTGTGACCGCGCTGGTGTTTATGTTCAAGGATGGGCTGGATGCAAACACGCCGATCTACTACAGCCTGGCAGTGGCGCTGGTGAGCTTTGTACTGGTGAGTTTGCTGTCGCGTCGGCCGGCCAAGGTGGCGGCTGCGGTGGTTTGAGCTATAACAGGGACGAGGATATTTTCTTCAGCGGGCGCGACGTCGGAGGTCGCGCCCGTTTTTTTCGCCTAGTGCAATACAACTGTGGGAGCGGGCTTGCTCGCGAAAGCGGTGTGTCATTCAACCTTTCCGTTGGCTGATACACCGCTTTCGCGAGCAAGCCCGCTCCCACATTTTTTAGCGGCGACGGGGCCGACGTTGCTCGTCATCCGTGCGAATCGGCACCGGTTGCAGCGGAGGCTCGATCAAGCCCAACGCAACGCCAAGGTCGTGGAGCCAGTTTTGGATTTTCTCTTTCATGATTGCCCCCTTTGAGGGTAGTGCTGGCCGGCGTGAGTTCTGTCGCCGTTTCCTACAGTGATAGTAGCCCTAAGTCCTAGGTAATGCTTGAAGGAAACCACAACGAACTATTACTGAATTGATCCGAATCCTGACGGATCGTTCAAGCAATCGCGCGAGTGTCTTGCACGCACAGTGGGTTGCCGTCTTGCTGCAGGTCGATCCATGCGTTGAGGTTAGCGCCGAGCATACCCTTTCGCCACATCAGCCAGGTGGTCGCAGTGGCAAAAGGCCCGGTCAGCGGATGAACGGACACGCTGTCCTTGCCGGGAAGGCTTGCGAGCATGGATTCAGACATCAACGCCACGCCGGAACCTGGGATCACGCAAGCGAGCATGCCTTGGTAGGACTCGATCTCGATCGCCCGCCCCATCGCCACTCGCTCATGGGAAAACCAGGTTTCCAGGCGCGTGCGGTAGGCGCAACTGCGCCGGAACGTGAACACCGCACGGCCCGCCACATCCTGGGGGCCACGCACCGGCGGATGATCGGCCTCGCAAATCAGCACCAGGCGCTCTTCGCATAGCGGTACGCCATCCAGGGTGGCGATGGTCAGCGGGCCGTCGACGAAGGCTGCGTCCAGGCGCCCGGTAATCAGCCCTTCCAGCAACTCCCCACTGGGTGCCGACTGCACCTGAAGGTTCACCATGGGGTAAGTCTTGTGATAGCGCGCCAGCAGCTTCGGCAAATGAACTGCGGCGGTGCTGTACATGCTGCCCAATACGAAATCACCGGCCGGTTGCCCGCCTTGTACGGCGCCGTGTGCTTCATCATGCAGCGCCAGCAGGCGAGTGCTGTAGTCCAGCAGTACCTTGCCCGCCGGAGAAAGCTGCAAACGCTGGCGCTCGCGCACGAACAGGTCGACACCCAATTGCTCTTCCATTTGTTTAAGCCGGGTCGACAGGTTGGACGGCACGCGGTGCAGGCGCTCGGCGGCACGGGTAATGGAGCCCTCTTCCGCCACAGCCTGGAAAATGCGCAATTGACTGAACTCCATTACTTTCTCCAAAACTGAACAAGTTACTCACTATTATTCAATTTTACAGAAAGTCAATCCGTCTTAGCCTGCAAGGCATTCGCTTCTTTGCAGGAAACCTGAACATGTCCCCGCTGATTCGTTTACTCGCCAGCTCCGTCGCCCTGATGATGGCCATGGGCATTGGCCGCTTCGCCCTGACTCCGCAAATGCCGCATTTGCTCAGTGAAGGCCAGATCGACCTGACCGGCGCCGGCCTGCTCGCTGCCGCCAATTACCTGGGTTATTTCGTCGGCGCGGTGGACTCGATCTTTGCCCGTAGCCATCAGCATGTGCGCGGGCGCCTCTACGGCGGGTTGTGGCTGTGCGTATTGCTGACCCTGGCGTCCTACTGGGCTAACGGGTTCTGGCCGCACTTGTTGCTGCGCTTTGGCACCGGGGTCGCCAGTGCCTGGGCCCTGGTGATGATTACCAGCCTGAGCCAGCCACTGGCGACTGCCGCCGGCCGCCCGCGCCTGGGTGCGTTGGTGTTTGCAGGGCCGGGGTTGGGGATTGTGCTGACGGGGCTGCTGGCGTTGGTTTCCAACCTATTAGGGCAAAGCTCTGCCACGCTGTGGTTGCTCTACGGGACGGTAGCGCTGGTGATGCTGCTGGCGATCCTGCCGTTTTTACCCAAGCCGGCCGTCACTGTTACCCAGGTCTCCAGCGCGGGGAGCAACGGCAGCATCGCGCACCTGTGCTGGATTTATTTCCTGTACGGCCTGGGCTACATCATCCCGGCGACTTTTCTGTCGCAGATGGCCAGCGCTCAATTCAACGGGGCCTGGCAGGCCGATCTGTTCTGGCCCTGCTTTGGCCTGGCGGCCGCGCTGGGAGTGGGGGTGGCCAGCCTGCGCCGCAAGCACCCGAACACCACCCGTCGCTGGCTGATGGCGACTTTATGGCTGCAAGCGGCCGGGGTATTTGCCTGCCTGCTGGGCAATGGCTGGGGCTTGGCGCTGGGCGTGTTGCTGTGCGGTGCGCCATTTTTGGCCTGCATGCAGTTGGTGATGGCGCGATTAAGGGAGGTCGCACCCCATGGCTACCAACGCAGCACGGGGCTGCTGACCGCCAGCTTCGCCGTCGGCCAATTGAGCGGGCCACTATTGGCGTCGGTCAGCAGCCACCTCAGTGGCGGCCTGCAACCGGCGTTGGTCGCTGCCGGTACCGGGTTGTTATTAGCCGGTTCAGTACTGATCAACCGCCCTCTACCGCCGCAGCCGATTTGCACACAAGTGGCCAGCGGTGCAGCAAATGGCGGTTAGGCACGTGCCCCACGCCATGTCCATCAGCGCCAACCCGGCGGACCAGCCTTGAAGCGTGGCCCAGTTGCTCAGGTCATAGGTGCCATAGGCCACCAAGCCAAGCAAGGCGCCCAAACGCGCAGCGCGCTGCCAACTGGCGCTGGGCAAGATCACCAACACCACGCAACCGAGGACATACAGGAGATAGAACAATATCGCAGGCAACAGGCGTGGCTGATCAAGCATCAGCGTGCCGAGCAGGGATTTATAGGTGGAGCCCATGAGCACGCCAAGCCAGAGGCCGTCGAGGACCAGGAAGGCGAGCAAGGTGCCGAGGTAGGCATACAACGACTTTCTGGACATGAGCAAGCCCTACTGTGAAGGCAAGCTTGTTGTGGCGAGCAAGCTTGCTTGCGTTGGGGTGCGAAGCGCCCCCAAAAAAGCTTGCGACTGCTACGCAGTCGAGCGGGAGCAAGCTCCCTCGCCACAACAAGCTCGCTCCTACAGGAGAGCGAAGCGTACTCAGCTTAGTTCAATGCGGTCCGCATGAATCACGATCTGCCCTTGCTTGTAGAGCGCACCAATGGCCTTCTTGAAGTTGCCCTTGCTCACGCCGAACAAGTTGCTGATCACCGCCGGGTCGCTTTTGTCGCTGACCGGCAGGGTGCCGTTGTTGTCACGCAACTTGGCGAGGATCTTCGAGTTCAGGCTGGAGGCCGCTTCCTGGCCCACCGGTTGCAGGCTCAGGCTGATGTTGCCATCGGCGCGGATCTCTTTGATGAAACCCTTCTCTTCCTTGCCCGGACGCAGGAACTTGAACACTTCGTTCTTGTGGATCAGGCCCCAGTGCTTGTTGTTGATGATCGCCTTGAAGCCCATGTCGGTGGCTTCGGCCACCAGCAGGTCGACTTCCTGGCCCACCTGGTAGTTGGCTGGCGTCTTGTCCAGGTAACGGTCAAGGCGAGCGGTGGCGGTGATGCGCTTGGTGTGCTTGTCGAGGTAGACGTGCACCACGCAATACTCACCTGCGGTCAGCTGGCGTTTTTCTTCCGAATACGGCAGCAGCAGATCCTTGGGCAAACCCCAATCAAGGAATACGCCAATGCTGTTGACTTCCACAACTTTCAAACTGGCGAATTCACCGACTTGAACTTTGGGTTTTTCGGTGGTGGCGATAAGTTTGTCATCGCTGTCCAGATAAATGAAAACGTTGAGCCAGTCTTCATCTTCACTGGGAATATCTTTAGGGATATACCGATTAGGCAAGAGGATTTCCCCATCTTGCGCACCATCGAGGTACAAACCAAAGTTAGTGTGCTTGACCACTTGCAAGCTGTTGTAGCGCCCGACTAAAGCCATTTCCAATACCCTCATTGCGTGGGCGGCATTCTACCCGAGTTGGGCCCTGCACGCGCGCGCGCCTGAAAAATCGCGGGCTGGCATGGCGTTCCAATGGCAGCGCCCCACTCGTCTGATCGTTCGGTTCACTTTGAGCAGGCCACCAGCGGGCCACCCGGCCTGTGGTTTCCAGCTAAAACAGTAAGTTAGCGCTTTATTTCGGCGTTGAACTTCGGCTATTTCCAGCGCTGCGTATTAAGCCTGAGGGATATTTGCCAAGCAATTGTCAAGTATTTCCTGTACGATGCCTGGCCAAGTTAATTTTCTACAGGTTAGTGGCCGCCATGCGTGTAAAAGCATCCAACAGCAAAGCAAAGCCAGCTCCCGCCGTTGAAACCAGCGAATCGATCAATAGCCAGATTGCTGCGTTCCTCAAGTCCGGCGGCGAAATCCAGCAAATTGCCAAGGGCGTGAGCGGCCAGACTTTCGGCCCGTCCAAGCAGATCAGCCTGGGCAAGAAGTAATAGTCATACCCTCGCACTGCATCTGGTCCCTAAGCGTCTTGCCTTCAAGGCGCTAGGACTAGAGTTGCAACCCCCGCCTCACACCTTCAATACGCAGCTAATCGACGAACGGGCCTCAACGCCAGGCATTCGCCGGTATCCTTGCACACGTCTAGCACGGGCATCTGCCTGAATCTTTCCGTTACTGCTCCTCGCTTTTCATGGAGTGAAGCATGCTTAAACGCTGTATTTTCGTGGTCAGCCTCCTGGTCGCCAGCCCTTTGGCCCAAGCGCATATCTTCCAGCGCGAATTGGGTGACTTCGACCTGAAATTAGGTACAACCCCCAGCCGCACCATGGCCCAGGGCCTGGTCAAGCCGACCGCCCCTGGCAGCGACTCGTTCCACGGTGGCCTGGACCTTACCCACGACAGCGGCCTGTATTTCGGCCAGTTTTCCCCAAACATGGGCCTGTCGTCGGCCAATAACCTTGAAGTCGACTCCTACATGGGCTTCAAGCGTCCGTTCGACCAGACCCTGGGCTACGAAGTCGGCTTGATCCACTACAGCTACCCCAAGGTCAGCCCCCTCGACAGCCAGGAGTTCTACGGCGGGCTGAACCTGTTGGGCAACCGCTTTGGCGTGTCCTTCAGCAACGACCCCGACCGCCAGGACAGTACCCTGTTTGCCGACCTGGGCGGTACCCAGCCTTTCGGCATCGGCGTCAGCATGAAGTACACCACCCATCAACTGGGCACACCGGTCTCGGTAGAGAACGGCGCCATCAGCAGTTTCAGCGATTGGTCGGTGCAGTTTTCCCGGGCCTGGAAAGGCATTGACCTGGACCTGATCTACAGCGGCTCCAGCCTCAGCGGCAGTGACTGCTCGGCCTACTCCGGACACAACTCGCAATGTGATGGGCTGTTGACCTTGAAGGCCGCGCGGTCGTTTTATTGATGGGCTGAACTGTCGCACCCCGCGCAGGTTCACATGCATTAACGCCCTCCATGCAAGGACCTGCCCATGTTGCGCCGGCTCAAACTCCTGATGGTACTGCTGACCCTGAGCCTGGTGCTCGCCGGCTGCAATCGCTTGGGCCTGGCCTACCGTAACCTCGACGTGATCATCCCCTGGACCCTCAACGACTACCTGGACATGAATGCCGGGCAAAAGAGCTGGTTCAACGACACCCTCAAGGAACACCTGGCCTGGCACTGCACCACGCAATTGCCTGGCTACCTGGACTGGCTCGACCGCCTGCAGCAGATGGTCGACAGTAACCAGGTCACCGACGCCGCATTGCAAACCCGTACTGTCGAAGCCAAACAGGCAATTGCCGAGATTGCTCGGGAAATCACGCCCTCAGCTGTGCAATTGCTGCAAGGCCTGGACGATCAGCAGGTCAAAGACATGAGCGATGCTCTGGCCAAGGACCTGCGCAAGCGCCAGGACGAATACCTCAAGCCACCACTGGCTCAACAAATCAAGGAACGCGCCGAGCGTATGAGCAAGCGCCTGGACGCCTGGATCGGCCCGTTGAGCCCAGGCCAGCAAAACCGCGTCACGGCCTGGTCGGCCGAGTTGGGCGCGCAAAACCAAGCGTGGATCGGCAACCGCGCCCATTGGCAGGCGCAATTTATCGAGGCGCTGCAACAACGCCACAATGCCGATTTCCCGCAGAAAATCCAGCAACTGCTGGTGGATCGCGAAAGCCTGTGGACCCCGCAATACCGCGCCGCCTACGCACAGACCGAAGCCGCCGCGCGCGGCTTGCTCGTGGACGTGATGGCCCAAAGCTCCCCAGCGCAGCGCGTGAAACTCACCCAGAAAATCGACAAGGTCCGCAGCGACTTCCAGACGCTTAAATGCCTGAAAAGCGCACAGTCTTAGTCAGGCGCCAAGGTGCCCAGCCAGGCCACCAGGCCAAGGATGAGCACCACAGCGCCAAACTCCAGGGCCATGCTGCGCCGTAACGCACGGATCGCCACGTTATAATCGCCCGCCGCGATAGATTGTTGCAGAAGCGGCGTCAGGTGAAAGCGATTGAGCGCCGCCAAGGCCAGCATCACGCCGAACAACCCCAGCTTCAGGCATAGCAGCACCGCGTAGACTCCGCCGTTGATGCCCCCCAGATTCGGCCCGACAACAAACAGATAATTGGCAACGCCAGTGCCGATCAGCACCAAGACAAATCCCGCGCCAATGCGCTCAAAGCCTGCCAATGCGCTGGCCAGAACCTGCACTCGATCATCCTGTGGCAACGGCGCAGGCATCAACAACAAACCGAATGCCGCCAACGCCCCCACCCAACCCGCCGCTGCCAACAGGTGTGCACTGTCGCTGACGATATGCCACACACCTTGCACGCCTTCGTGCATTACGCCGTGCCCTGTCCACACCAGGGTGGCCAACGCCACGCCAGCCGACAGCGTGGCCAGCGCCAGATGAGTGCTCAGTGCCGCCAGGACCAGCGCCGCGATACGCACCCACCACGTCAGCCCCAAGTCGGTCTGCCACAGCATCATCTGCACATGCGGCCATAGCGCCTGCCAATCAGTGGCGCCGCTCATGGATTGGGTCATGACCAATAGCGACGCCACCGAAAACGCCAGCCCCAAGCCGCCCGTCAATCCCATCCATGCCCTTAGATTGAGCCATCTACGTTGCTCAGCGTGCAGACCATAAAGGCCGAACAGTCCCAATCCAAATAGCATCATCAGGTCGAGATAGAGCGCGAAGCGCAATGCGATGGAGATCAGCTCACTCATGGCTGCACGCTGAACACCACATTACCGGTGATCGGATGTGTATCGGACGACACGGCACGCCAATCCACCCGATAGCTGCCGGTGGTAAGTGCGGAGACCGGCTTGATCAACATCACCTTGGGGTCGCTGCTCGCCGACACGCTGGCCTTCACCGGCATCGGCGAATTGGGCATGCCCGGCATGTCGGTCATGATCAACTTGGCCCCGGAAAACTGGGTCAGCAGGTTTTCTGAGAAATGCAATTCAATCACTGCGGGAGCGGCGCCCTGTGCGCCTGCCGCCGGAATGGATGACAGCAGCTTGGGGTGGGCCGAAGCGGGCAGGCTAAGACTTAAACCTACCCACAGCGCAGCACCCAGCAGCGTGGTTTTCAACATAGACATGCAAGACTCCAGGCCGCGCCAGGCGGCGAATAATAAAAAGGGAAACCCGTCAGAACCACAAGCGCACGCCGACGACCCAGCGCAGTTGATTGATGTCTTCGTCTTCGTCCCGTGCGTATTGCGCGGTCTGGCCATAAGTGCGGTTCCAGCTGAGACCGACATATGGCGCAAACTCGCGGCGAACTTCGTAGCGCAAGCGCAGGCCCAGTTCACTTTCCGCCAAGCCCGAACCAACGCCGCGTTGCGGATCGTTCTGCGCATAGAAGTTGAGTTCGGCGGTCGGCTGCAGGATCAGGCGATTGGTGAGCAGAATGTCGTAGTCACCCTCAAGGCGTGCGGCGGTATGCCCCGATTCGCCGACAAACAACGTGGCTTCGGCCTCGAAGTTGTAGAGCGCCATGCCTTGTAGGCCAAAGGCCGCCCAGCTCTGGCTAGCACCGGGCTTGAAGTCCTGGCGCACGCCGCCGACCACATCCCACCACGGGCTGATTGCGTGCCCCCATAACGCTTGGGCTTCGGCGCTTTCAGTGCGGCCGGCGCTGCGTTCGCCTTCACTGCGTAGCCACAACCGGTCGATGTCACCGCCGACCCAACCCTTGATGTCCCAACTCTGCGCGTTGCCGTCGCCACCCTGCCATTCCAACTGGTTGACCAGCAGCATCGAGTTGACGCCGCCGTCGTGCACCTGATGCCCTCCCGGCGCGTTGTAGACCGCTGCGCGGTCTGCGTCGGTCAGCGCCGGAATCGGCGTACGGCTTTGCGCCAGCGCTGGCGTCGCCGGGCTCATGCCCTGAAGTTCATCCTCGGCCGCCAACGCCCATGGGGCGAACCCCAGCGTGGCGAAAGCGATGCAAAGGGACGAGACGCAACGGTTCATGCTCGCTTCCTTATTCATGCACGCGCACCTCGCGGAACATGCCCATTTCCATGTGGTACAGCAGGTGGCAGTGATAGGCCCAGCGCCCCAAGGCATCGGCGGTGACGCGGTAACTGCGACGGGAGCCCGGTGGCATGTCGATGGTGTGTTTGCGCACCAGGAACTGGCCGTTTTCGTCCTCCAGGTCGCTCCATAAGCCATGCAGGTGAATCGGGTGGGCCATCATGGTGTCGTTGACCAGCACCACCCGCACGCGCTCGCCATAAGTCAGTTGCAAGGGCTCGGCATCGGAAAACTTCACGCCATTGAACGACCAAGCGAACTTTTCCATATGCCCGGTGAGATGCAATTCGACGGTGCGGGAGGGGTCGCGGCCATCGGGGTCTTCGAAGGTACTGCGCAGGTCGGCATAGGTGAGCACCCGGCGGCCATTGTGGCGCAGGCCGATTCCAGGGTCGTCCAGCTTGGGCACCGGGTTCATCGCCTGCATGTCTACCAGCGCGTTGTTCTGCTCGCTGGCGGGGTGTTTCTGCATGGCCATCGCGCCCATGGCACTGTGATCCATGCCTTCCATGCCCGGCATATCGGCCATGGCACCGTGGTCCATGCCGCCCATGCCCATGTCCTCCATGGTCAGCCACGGGCGCGGATCAAGCAGTGGAACTGAGGCGGTCGCTCCCATCTGCCGGGCGAGGGTGCCACGGGCATAGCCTGTGCGGTCCATGGACTGAGCAAACAGGGTGTAAGCCTCTGCCACAGGCTCGACCAGCACGTCGTAGGTTTCCGCCACGGCGATACGGAACTCGTCGACACTTACCGGCTTTACCGGCTGACCATCCGCGGCGATGACGGTCATTTTCAACCCTGGAATGCGCACATCAAAATAGGTCATCGCCGAGCCATTGATAAAACGCAGGCGAATCGTTTCCCCCGCCTTGAACACTCCGGTCCAGTTCTGTCCAGGCGGCTGGCCGTTGAGCAAGTAGGTGTAGGTCTCGCCGCTGACGTCCGCAAGGTCGGTGGGGTTCATCTTCATTTGCGCCCACATCAGCCGGTCGGCAGCCGTGGCCGACCAGCCCTGCTTGCCCACATCCCGGATAAAATCGCCCAGGGTGGGTTTGTGCAGGTTGTAGTAATCGGACTGCTTCTTGAGGGTTTTCATCAGGGCGACGGGGTCTTCGTCGGTCCAGTCCGACAGCATCACCACGTAATCGCGCTGGTAGCTATAAGGCTCGGGTTCCTTGGGATCGATAACCAGCGGACCGTACACGCCCTGCTGCTCCTGAAGCCCGGAATGGCTGTGGTACCAGTAGGTGCCGTACTGCTTGACCTTGAACTGGTAAACGTAAAGGCCGCCCGGTTCGATGCCCTTGAAGCTCAGGCCGGGCACGCCGTCCATGGTCGATGGCAACAGGATGCCGTGCCAGTGGATCGAAGTGGGCTCGCCAAGGCGGTTTTTCACGCGCAGGGTCACGGTGTCGCCCTCCCGCCAGCGTAACAGCGGGCCGGGCAGGCTGCCGTTGACGGTCAACGCGGTGCGCGGTTGGCCTGTCAGGTTGACCGGGGTCTGGTCAATAAACAGGTCAAACTCGCTGCCGGCGAGCACCGTGGGCTGGCCGGGGCTGATCAGTGCCCACACAGGGGGGCGCCAAAGCCCGAGCCCGCCCAACAGGCCGCCTGCGGCCAGGCCTTTGACGAATGTGCGTCTGGAGGTTGTGGAGTGCATGCCGATTCAAGTCCGTGAGTTGAATGGCAGCAGATTAGGAGTCGCCGGCTGTCAGCAACCTTAGCGGCAGATTACCGATTCGACAGGTTCACCCGGCACCCTCAGGGGCGCCGGGGGCATAAGAGGATCAGGCGATCTGGGCTTTTGAGGCCACTTCCGCGAACGTTGCCGGATCAAGCGCATCCGCTTGTTCATCCAACACCTGACGCGGATGATCATTGCCCGGAATCGAACTGTCGATCAGCGCCAGCAATTGCGCCCCCAGCGCCGTCAGGATGAAGTTCTCGCCATTGCCGCCCTCTTCCTCAGGCCGCGACTCAATAAAGCCACGCTTGAACAGCAGCGCCTCGTAGTCGGCAGCGGTCTTCTTCAGCGCGTCCAGGTTGCCAGTGTCCTCGCCGGCCGTCGCCTTCTCGGCCGCTTCCTGTTCGGCGTATTTGCGCGGGGCAAAGCTGCCCTCGCCGTTCTGCACTTCATGCAGCAGACGTTCGATCAGATCCCAATTGTAAGTCGTCATCCTGATTCCTCCTGCAGGCCGATGGAGTTAGCCCGTCTTAGGGAGTGACACGTTCCGGCACGGGCCGTTCAACCAAACGGACGGGCGTCATTTCTCTGAACTTTGCAGAGGTTTGCCACCTCAACTGCACATCACTGCCAAGGAAGTCCGACCATGAAAACCTTGATGAAGCTGACTCTCGCCGCCACGCTGATAAGCGCCCTGCCCGCCTGGGGCTGCACGCCCGAGGAGGCCACGGCCAAGCGGGAGGAACTGGCCAAGGAAGTGACCAAGCTCACCGAGCAGAACCCGACCAAGGCCAAGGAGATGAATGACCAGTTACAGAAGATGGACCTGGATACCGAAAGCGCCGAGTTTCCCGACAAGTGCCAGTTGATCGATGCGCGGCTCAAGGAGCTCAGAGAAGCTGCGGGGAAGCGTTGAGCACAGCGCGACGCTGATGGCGAAAAAAAACCGGACATCGTCCGGTTTTTTTAGGCCCGCCTGCTTATTCGGCAGCCGGAGCTTCTGGCTTGCGGCGCTTGAGCGGGGCCATGCCGTCCTTGCTGACGAGCGACAGGTTGTCGGTCTTCGGCCGGTTGGCGATCTTGCGCTTGGTCGGTGACTTGGCGGCGGTTTTTTTCTTGTCGCCCTTGGCGTCGGTCTTTTTCTTCTTCACGCCAACGGCCTTGCCCGACGCCTTGACCTTCTTCGGCCCGGTGTACGTGCCTTTGACTTCCTTGATGGTGCGGCGCTCGAACGACTGCTTCAGGTAGCGTTCGATGCTCGACATCAGGTTCCAGTCGCCGTGGCAGATCAGCGAGATGGCCAGGCCATCGTTGCCGGCCCGTCCGGTACGGCCGATGCGGTGCACGTATTCGTCGCCGCTGCGGGGCATGTCGAAGTTGATCACCAGGTCCAGGCCGTCCACGTCGAGGCCGCGCGCGGCAACGTCGGTGGCCACCAGGATCTTCACGCCGCCCGCCTTGAGACGGTCGATGGCCAGCTTGCGGTCCTTCTGGTCTTTCTCGCCGTGCAGCACGAACGCCTTGTATTCCTGCGCAACCAGGCGCCCGTAGATACGGTCGGCGGCGGCACGGGTGTTGGTGAACACGATGGCCTTCTGGTAGGTCTCGTTGGCCAGCAACCAGTTCAGGATCTGTTCTTTATGCACGTTATGGTCAGCGGTAACGATCTGCTGACGCGTGGTGGCGTTCAGGTCGCTGACGTTGTTGACCTGCAAGTGCTCAGGGTTGTTCAGCACCTTGGCGACCATGTCGCGCAGGGTCGAACCACCGGTGGTGGCGGAGAACAGCATGGTCTGCTGGCGGTTGACGCACTCGCCGACCAGACGTTGCACATCATCGGCAAAGCCCATGTCGAGCATGCGGTCGGCTTCGTCGAGCACCAGCACTTCGACTTCCTTGAGATCAAGGTTGCCAGCGTTGAGTTGCTCGATCATGCGCCCTGGGGTGCCGATCAGGATGTCCGGCACCTTGCGCAGCATCGCGGCCTGGACCTTGAAGTCTTCGCCACCGGTGATGATGCCGGACTTGATGAAGGTGAACTGCGAAAAGCGTTCGACTTCCTTCAGGGTTTGCTGGGCCAGCTCGCGGGTCGGCAGCAGGATCAGGGTCTTGATGCTGACGCGCACCTTGGCCGGGCCGATCAGGCGGTTAAGTACCGGCAGGACGAAAGCGGCGGTCTTGCCGCTGCCGGTTTGCGCCGTCACCCGCAGGTCACGCCCTTGCAGCGCGAGCGGGATGGCCGCTGCTTGCACAGGCGTAGGCTCGACAAATTTAAGCTCGGCCACGGCTTTAAGCAGGCGTTCGTGCAGGGCGAATTGGGAAAACACGGGTGCTACCTCGAAGAAATACAAATATCAGCTGCATAGGTTACCGGTTTCGGGCGCCCAAACCGAGTTTCTTTACGCGAACGGGGCTAATCAGCTGCTTTTTTGTCAGCGATTTTGTCCAGAGCGTCAACTTTGTTGCACTTAAATGCTCTAATCGCCCCGTGTTGTCTTACAGAAGAATCGGTTCACGCATGGATATCAAACAGCTCTGGCTCAACGTCCAAGACCTTTGGGGCGCCCTAGATGAACACCCGGTCCTGCATTCCAGCCTCGGCTTGCTGGTGTTGCTGGTGGTGGCATTGGTGGTGGGACGGGTCGCCCGTTACCTCATCCTGCACGCGGTCAAATTGCTCGGCCGGCAGCCGGCCCTGCACTGGCTGAACGACCTGCGGCATAACAAAGTCTTCCATCGCCTGGCGCAAATGACGCCGTCGCTGGTGGTCCAGTTCGGTCTGTACCTGGTGCCGGACCTGAGCAAGACCGCCATCCTGTTCATCGGCAACGTCGCCCTGGCGATCAGCATTCTGTTCATGGTTTTGGCCATGAGTGCCCTGCTCAACGCGCTGCTGGATATCTACGCACGCACCGAACACGCACGCACCCGCTCGATCAAGGGCTATGTGCAATTGGCGAAAATGGTGCTGTTCGTGTTCGGCGCGATCATCATCGTCGCCACCCTGATCGACCGCTCGCCACTGTTGCTGCTCTCAGGCCTGGGTGCGATGTCGGCGGTGATTCTGTTGGTGTACAAGGACACCCTGCTGTCGTTCGTCGCCAGTGTGCAATTGACCAGCAACGACATGCTGCGCGTCGGTGACTGGATCGAAATGCCCCAGGTCGGGGCCGATGGCGATGTGGTGGATATCACCCTGCACACGGTGAAGGTGCAGAACTTCGACAAGACCATCGTCTCCATCCCCACCTGGCGCCTGATGTCCGAGTCGTTCAAGAACTGGCGTGGCATGCAGGCCTCCGGTGGGCGCCGTATCAAGCGCAGCCTGTACATCGACGCCAGCGGCGTACGCTTCCTGAACGATGAGGAAGAAGTGCGCATGACCCAGGTGCACTTGCTCAGCGGCTACATCAGCCGCAAACAGGCCGAACTCAAGGCCTGGAACGAGGCCCAGGGCCACAGCGCGCAACTGTCGGCCAACCGTCGGCGCATGACCAACCTCGGCACCTTCCGCGCCTACGCCCTGGCGTACCTGCAAAGCCACCCGGACATCCAGCCGAACATGACCTGCATGGTGCGCCAGATGCAAACCACCGCCCAGGGCGTGCCGCTGGAGATCTACTGCTTTACCCGCACCACGGCGTGGGGCGATTACGAGCGGATCCAGGGCGATATCTTCGATTATCTATTGGCAGTGTTGCCGGAGTTCGGGCTGAGCCTGTATCAACAACCGAGCGGCAACGACCTGCGGGCCGGCGTGCTGCCTGCATTGGCCGGGGCCACTCAGGTACCCGTGGCCGAAACGGCATGAGGTGATGCACGCGGGATTACGGCAGTGATGCCGTAATCTCCTTGCGGCACACCTCAAGCACTTCATCGGCCAGGGCGGAATCATCCGGGCACGCCCGCGACAACATGATTGCGCCGATGGCATGGGCCATGCTGTCGAGCATTTTCGCCCGCACGTCTTCTTTTGGCCCGTCATGAGCCGCGTTGTACTTTGCCTCCAGGGCCTGCAGGGTATTTTCCAAACCCTCGGCAAAGGTCGCCTTCAGCGTGTCCGACTGACGGGCGGCATCGGCACACAACGCCGCCAATGTGCATCCGCCGCCGCGATGGTCGCGGTGCTGCCTGGACAGGTAAACCTCGAAAAACTGCTCCACCTCCCTCTCCGCGCTGTCGGCCAGTGACTGCGCCAGGCTGTTAGCGGCTGCTTCCGCCATCAAGTCCGCCTTGGAACCGAAGTGCTTGTAAAAGCCGCCTTGGGTAAAACCGGCCGCAGCCATCAACTCGGCCACGCCCACCCCATCGAAACCCCGCTCGCGAAACAACTCGGAAGCTGTCGCGACGATATGGGCCCGATTGCTCTGTGACTGCGCCTTGGTGATCTTCATGTCTGTGGTCCTGACAGCGTGCGAGATAGGCATATTACTATGATGTCGATCATAATCAAAACCGTTGACAGCTTTGATTATGATCGACATCATAAAACCTCCTCGCACTCACAGAGCATCACACCATGAGTACTTCCAACACCGTTCTGATCACTGGCGCTTCGACCGGCATTGGCGCCGCCTACGCCGAACGCTTTGCCGCACGCGGCCACGACCTCGTACTGGTCGCCCGTGACATCACGCGCCTGGAAGCGCTCGCTGCCCGACTGCGCGAACAGCATGCCGTCAGCATTGATATCCTCCCCGCCGACCTGACCCAGACCGCTGACCTGGCAGCAGTTGAAGCGCGCCTGCGCGAGGACGCCAACATTGGCACCCTGGTCAACAATGCCGGCGCCGCGCAGTCTGGCGGTTTTATCGAACAGTCCACCGACAGCGTCGCGCAGTTGGTCGCCCTCAACACCACTGCACTGGTGCGCCTGGCCAGTGCCATCGCCCCGCGCCTGGCGGCAGCGGGCAACGGCGCTATCATCAACATTGGCTCGGTAGTGGGCCTGGCCCCGGAATTCGGCATGACGGTATACGGCGCGACCAAGGCGTTCGTGCTGTTCCTGTCCCAGGGCATGAGCCTGGAGCTGGCGCCCAAAGGCGTGTACGTGCAAGCCGTGCTGCCCGCCGCCACGCGTACCGAGATCTGGGAGCGGGCGGGCATTGACATCAACACCCTCACGGACGTGATGGAAGTGGGCGATCTGGTGGACGCGGCGTTGGTGGGTTTTGATCGCCGCGAGCCGGTGACGATTCCGCCGTTGCAGGACGGCGCCCGTTGGGACGCGTTGCAGGCTGCGCGGCAAGGCTTGCTGGCACAGATCAAGCAGTCCGAGGTTGCCGAGCGTTACCTGGCCAACGCCTGAACAACCGGTAGCAGGCGTGCTGCGCGCCTGCCCCTTCTCACCGAAGCAACGAGCGTTGAACCATGAAGGCATTTTCCATCGAACGGTACGGCAAACAGCCCGGCCGCCTCACCGAGGCCCCCGCGCCTGTTGTGGGTGAGCATGACGTGCTGGTTCAGGTGCGGGCCAGCAGCGTCAATGTGCTGGATGCAAAGATCGCCAAGGGCGAATTCAAACTGATCCTGCCCTATGCGTTGCCGTTGACACTGGGCAATGACCTGGCCGGCGTGGTGCTCAGCGTCGGCGCGGCGGTACGACGCTTCAAGCCGGGGGACGAAGTCTACGCTCGCCCGCCCCAGCAACGTATCGGCACCTTCGCCGAGCGGATTGCCGTGCACGAAGACGCACTGGCGCGCAAACCCGACAACATCACCATGGAGCAAGCCGCGGCCCTGCCCCTGGTCGCGCTCACGGCGTGGCAGGTGCTGGTGGAAACCGCGAAGCTGAAGAAAGGCCAGAAAGTGTTCATTCATGCGGGCTCAGGCGGGGTGGGCAGTATCGCCATCCAGTTGGCCAAGCATTTGGGCGCTTTTGTCGCGACCACCACCAGCACCGCCAATGTGGAGTGGGTCAAAGCGTTGGGCGCAGATGTGGTGGTCGACTACAAACAGCAAGCCTTCGAGACCGTGCTGCGGGATTACGATGTGGTGCTGAACAGCCTGGGCCCAGATGCGCTGGCCAAGTCACTGAAGATTCTCAAGCCCGGCGGTCAGCTCATCTCCATCTCCGGGCCGCCGACACCCGCCTTCGCCCGCGCCCAGAACCTGCCCTGGGTATTGGGCCTGGTCGTGGGCGTGTTGAGCAGCGGTATCCGCAGGAAAGCGCGCAAGCAAGGCGTGAGCTATGACTTTGTCTTCATGCGCGCCAGTGGCGCGCAACTGGATGAAATCACCACGCTGGTCGAGTCGGGGATTATCCGGCCGGTCATCGACCGAACCTTCCCTTTCGAATCCACAGCCGCGGCCCTGGACTACGTCGAACAAGGCCGTGCCAAAGGCAAAGTGGTGATCACGATGGAGACGGCACCGCCCGACGCACACCCAGCCGGCTGATCCACACCGCCCCCAGAATCACCAGACCGCCCAGGGCCAAACGACCCAGCGGTTCGTGCTGGTTCCAGATCAGCAGGTTCAGCAGCAACCCCACCGGCACATGCAGGTTGTTCATCACCGCCAGGGTGCCGCCATTGACCAGGCAGGCGCCCTTGTTCCACCAGTACATGCCCAGCGCGGTACTGACCACTCCTAGGAACACCAGCACGCCCCATTGCAGCGGCGCTTGCGGCAGGAAGTCAGCCTTGGCGAACAGCAGGAACGCCGGCAACACCACCATCAAGGCGCCCAGGTAGAAATAACCGAAACGCCGGAAGTGCGGCTGGTCACTGGGATAACGCGCCACCAGGTGCTTGTACATGACTTGCCCGGCGGCGTAGGTGAAATTGGCCAATTGCAGCAGCAAGAACCCCATCAGGAAATGCGGGGTGATCTGATCGAAACGAATCACCGCCGCACCGCCCACCGCCACCAGGGCCGCCACAAGCGCCCAGGGATTGAAGCGGCGATTAAGCGCGTCCTCGATCAGGGTCACATGCAGCGGCGTGAGGATGGTGAACAGCAGCACTTCCGGCACCGTCAGCACACGAAAGCTCAGGTACAGACATACGTAGGTCACGCCGAACTGCAATGCACCGATCACCAACATGCCGCGCATGAACGCGGGCTCCACCGAGCGCCAGCGCGTCAGCGGAATAAAGATCAGCCCGGCCAGCACCACGCGCACCAGCACCGCAAAGTAACTGTCGACGTGACCGGCGAGGTATTCGCCAATCAAGCTGAAGGAAAATGCCTGAATCAGGGTGACAACCAGTAGATAGCCCATGCGCGCCTCGTTTCGAATGGGCGCGACATTAAAGCTTTTTGGTTTTTGAAGAAACTCGGCGCAAAAAAAACCCGACCTCGCTAAAGCGGCAGTCGGGCGGGAGCACTCAGGAGCAAAAGTGCAAAGGGAGGTTCGATACGCGTACTTGAAGGGTTTGCGTGGCGCTATATAAGCAGCACGGGATTATCTGACGATTAACGCCTCAGGCGACCTGGGCCAGTTGCGCCTTGGCATGATTGACGCCCTTCTCCTGGAAGTCGCCGCCCAGGTTGACGCCTTCGGCGTGAATGAAGGTAACGTCATGAATGCCGATAAATGCCATGACCTGGCGCAGGTACGGTTCCTGGTGATCCGAGGTGGCGCCAGTGTGGATACCACCGCGTGCGGTGAGCACGATAGCGCGCTTGCCGGTCAACAGACCCTGGGGCCCGGTGGCGGTGTATTTAAAGGTCACACCCGCCCGCAACACGTGATCCAGCCAGGCTTTAAGGGTGCTCGGAATGGCGAAGTTGTACATCGGCGCGGCCATCACCAACACGTCGGCGGCCAGCAGTTCGTCAGTTAACTCGTTGGAGCGGTCCAGGGACACCTGTTCGTCGTCGTTACGCTGCTCCGCCGGTTTCATCCAGCCGCCCAGCAGGTTGGCATCCAGATGGGGTACCGGATTGAGCGCTACGTCGCGCACGGTGATGCGGTCTGCCGGATGGGCGACTTGCCATTGGCTGATGAACTGTTGGGTGAGCTGGCGGGAAATGGAATCCTGCTGGCGCGCACTGCTTTCGATGATCAGGACATTGGACATGGCTTCGTAGGCTCCATCGGTAATTGCTGTAAGTCGATGGAGAGAAGGTTAACCAGGGCCTATTCGATAAAAAAGCGCAAAAAACTGCTACAACCCATCTAGAAATTTGTTTATAAGCGGAGTATTCCTGTGAGCACGCTCCGCTGTTGCTTTATTTTGGCGCGCAGTCCAGGGCAATACGCATCTTGATGATGGCGCGGTTGAACTTGACCGTGGTGTTAGTGCTTTTGCCAGCAGGCACGGTCACGGTACGACGGCGTGGCGATTCCGGGCCGTTGGTAAAGGTGACCTTGCACACCGCGTCCTGGGCGCCGTAGTTGTTCAGCTGGATCGAACTGATGTCGCCGTCCACATCGGAGGCGGTGTAATCAATGCTCACGCCATCGATCTTTTTCGTCACGTCGATAGGATAGGCAAACGCGCTCATCGGCAGCAGCGCCAGCAACACACAACACAATTTTCTCATTCGGCAGTCTCCAATAAGGACCGCCAGCTTAGGACAAGAGGAGCTCATCTTGAAAGCGCCCCGCGTTACCCTCGATCAATGGCGCACCTTGCAAGCCGTGGTCGACCATGGCGGCTTTGCCCAAGCCGCCGAAGCGCTGCATCGTTCGCAATCTTCAGTGAGCTACACCGTGGCGCGCATGCAGGACCAACTCGGCGTCCCCTTGCTGCGTATCGACGGGCGCAAGGCGGTGCTGACCGAGGCCGGTGAGGTGCTGCTGCGCCGATCCCGCCAATTGGTGAAAAACGCCAGCCAGCTGGAAGACCTCGCTCATCATATGGAACAGGGCTGGGAAGCCGAAGTGCGCTTGGTGGTGGACGCCGCCTACCCCAGCGCACGTCTCGTTCGCGCATTAACCGCCTTTATGCCGCAAAGCCGTGGCTGCCGGGTGCGCCTGCGCGAAGAAGTACTGTCCGGCGTCGAAGAGTTGCTGCTCGACGGCATGGCGGACCTGGCCATTTGCGGTTTTATCATCCCGGGCTACCTGGGCACGGAAATGAGCGATGTGGAGTTCGTCGCCGTGGCCCACCCCGATCACTCGCTGCATCGCCTCAACCGTGAGCTGAGTTTCCACGACCTGGAGAGCCAGATGCAGGTGGTGATCCGTGACTCCGGCCGCCAACAACCGCGCGACGTCGGCTGGCTCGGCGCCGAACAGCGCTGGACCGTCGGCAGCCTCGCTACCGCGGCCACCTTCGTCGCCAGCGGCCTGGGCTTTGCCTGGCTGCCCCGGCACATGATCGAGCGCGAACTCAAGGAGGGCGTGCTCAAGCAGCTTCCCCTGGAAAAAGGTGGCAGTCGCAACCCGACGTTTTACCTGTACTCCAACAAAGACAAACCCTTGGGGCCCGCCACGCAGATCCTCGTGGAATTGCTGCGCACCTTTGACACCGCTCCCCTGGACGCGCCCTTCGCCGCTCCTCAACAAGCCTGAAACGGAGTTCATCCATGGCCTGGTTCGACCATGAAGGCTGCAGCCTGCATTACGAAGAATATGGCCATGGCAACCCGCTGATCCTGATCCACGGCCTGGGCTCCAGCAGCCAGGATTGGGAACTGCAAGTACCGGTACTCGCCCGACACTACCACCTGATCGTGGTTGACGTGCGCGGCCATGGTCGCTCGGCCAAACCCCGGGAGCGCTACAGCATCAAGGGGTTTACCTTCGACCTGATCGCGCTGATCGAACACCTCGACCTGCCAGCGGCCCACGTGGTGGGTTTATCCATGGGCGGCATGATCGCCTTCCAACTGGCGGTGGATGAACCCCGGCGGGTCAAGAGCCTGTGCATCGTCAACAGCACGCCTGAGGTCAAGGTGCGCAGTGCCGATGACTATTGGCAGTGGGCCAAACGCTGGACCCTGGCCCGTGTGCTCAGCCTGGGCACCATCGGCAAGGCCCTGGGCGATCGGCTGTTCCCCAAACCTGAGCAGGCCGACCTGCGCCGCAAGATGGCCGAGCGCTGGGCAAGAAACGACAAACGTGCTTATCTCGCCAGCTTCGACGCCATTGTGGGCTGGGGCGTGCAGGAACAACTGTCGAGAATTACCTGTCCAACCCTGGTCATCAGCGCCGACCATGACTACACCCCCGTGGCGCAGAAAGAAATCTATGTAAAACTGCTGCCCGATGCGCGGCTGGTGGTCATCGAAGATTCCCGCCATGCCACGCCCTTGGATCAACCCGAGGTCTTTAACGCGACCTTGCTCGACTTTCTAAAGACCGTCGAAACCACTACCCAGGACCACTGACCCATGCTGAAAAAAATCGCCTTCTTTGCCGGTTCCGCCTTGTTTGCTGCCAACCTGATGGCAGCTGAGCCGGCCAAGGCGCCACATGTTTTGCTCGACACCACCAACGGCCAGATTGAAATCGAACTGGACCCGGTCAAGGCGCCGATCAGCACCAAGAACTTCCTGGCCTATGTCGACAAGGGCTTCTACACCAATACGATCTTTCACCGCGTGATCCCGGGCTTCATGGTCCAGGGCGGCGGGTTCACCCAGCAAATGTCACAAAAGCCGACCGAAGCACCGATCAAGAACGAAGCCAGCAATGGCCTGCATAACGTGCGTGGCACCTTGTCCATGGCTCGCACCAATGACCCGAACTCGGCCACCAGCCAATTCTTCATCAACGTGGCCGACAATGCCTTCCTCGATCCGGGCCGCGATGCCGGTTATGCCGTGTTCGCCAAAGTGGTCAAGGGCATGGACGTGGTCGACATCATCGTCAACTCCCAGACCACCACCAAGCAAGGCATGCAGAACGTGCCTATCGATCCTGTGATCATCAAGTCGGCCAAGCGCATCGACTGAGGTCCGCAGGCAGCTTTGCACGGTGCCCGCATGGCACCGTGCACCTTTGAAAGGAGAGCCCGCCCGGCGGGCGTCAAACCTAATGCTCTATCGTCGTTTTGAACAACTGATCGATATTTTCCGCGACGCCCCCAGCGCGGCCCCTCCCGAAAAAGTCCTGCCCTTCTATCTCTATTACCTGCGTCAGGTGTGGCCGTGCTTCGCCGCGCTCTTGGTAGTGGGACTGGTCGGAGCCCTGATCGAAGTTGCGTTGTTCAGCTACCTGAGCCGCATCATCGACCTGGCCCAGGGCACGCCACCGGCGAATTTCTTCCAGATCCACAGCGCCGAGCTGATCTGGATGGCCGTGGTGGCCCTGTTGTTGCGCCCGCTCTTCAACGGCCTGCATGACTTGCTGGTGCACCAGACCATCAATCCCGGCATGACCAGCCTGATTCGCTGGCAGAACCACAGCTACGTGCTCAAACAGAGCCTGAATTTCTTCCAGAACGACTTTGCCGGGCGCATCGCCCAGCGGATCATGCAAACCGGCAACTCCTTGCGTGACTCGGCGGTGGCGACCGCAGAAGCTATTTGGCACGTGTCGATCTACGCCATCAGTGCCCTGGTGTTGTTTGCCGAGGCCGACTGGCGGCTGATGATTCCGCTGATCACCTGGATCGTTTGCTACAGCCTGGCCTTGCGTTACTTCGTGCCTCGGGTGAAAGAACGCTCGGTGGTCTCCTCGGAGGCGCGCTCCAAGTTGATGGGCCGAATTGTTGACGGCTATACCAATATCACCACCTTGAAGCTGTTCGCCCATACCCAGAATGAACAGGAATACGCCAAGCAAGCGATCATCGAGCAGACCGAAAAAACCCAACTGGCCGCCCGCGTGCTCACCAGCATGGACACCGTAATCTGTATTCTGAACGGCCTACTGATCGTCACCACCACCGGCCTGGCCCTGTGGCTGTGGACACAGTCGCTGATTTCCGTGGGCGCGATTGCCCTGGCCACCGGCCTGGTGATCCGCATCGTCAACATGTCCGGCTGGATCATGTGGGTGGTCAACGGCATCTTCGAAAACATCGGTATCGTGCAGGACGGCCTGAAGACCATCGCCCAGCCACTGGCCGTGGTCGATCGTGAAAACGCTCCGCGCCTGACGGTGCCCCACGGCCAGGTGCGCTTCGAGCAGGTGGACTTCCACTACGGCAAGAAGAGCGGAATCATTGGCGGCCTCAACCTTGAGATCAAGGCCGGGGAAAAGATCGGCTTGATCGGCCCGTCCGGCGCGGGCAAGTCGACGCTGGTCAACCTGCTGCTGCGCCTGTACGACCTGCAGGGCGGACGCATTCTCATCGACGGCCAGGACATCGCCGAAGTGGCCCAGGAAAGCCTGCGCGCGCAGATCGGCATGATCACCCAAGACACCTCGTTGCTGCACCGCTCGATCCGCGACAACCTGCTGTATGGCAAGCCCGACGCAACTGACGAAGAACTCTGGGCGGCGGTGCACAAGGCCCGCGCCGATGAGTTCATCCCGCTGCTGTCGGATTCCGAGGGCCGCACCGGGCTGGATGCCCATGTGGGTGAACGCGGGGTGAAACTCTCCGGCGGGCAACGCCAGCGTATCGCTATCGCCCGCGTGCTGCTCAAGGACGCGCCGATCCTGATCATGGACGAAGCCACCTCCGCGCTGGACTCGGAAGTAGAAGCGGCGATCCAGGAGAGCCTGGAAACCTTGATGCAGGGCAAGACGGTGATCGCAATTGCACACCGGTTGTCGACCATCGCACGAATGGACCGCCTGGTGGTGCTGGAAAAAGGCCAGATTGCCGAGAGCGGCAGCCATTCCGAGTTGCTGGCATACGGCGGGCTTTATTCGCGGTTATGGCAGCATCAGACCGGGGGTTTTGTCGGCATAGACTGATTTCGCTGGGTAAAGCCCCGCTCAATTCCGAACAATTCTGACAGCTTTCTCTATCTGGCTGGTCTTGCGACACAATCCTGCTGTACTGCAATCAGGCCCCAGGAGGGCCCTGATTTAAGGCGGCAGGGAAGCCACACAGACCGTTAATCAGATAGAGCAATCTAAGGAAGTGTTCATGTCACTGTTCAAACGTTCCGTAACGGAAGGACTGGGTACGTTTTGGCTGGTGTTGGGTGGCTGCGGGAGTGCGGTATTGGCCGCAGCGTTCCCCAACGTTGGCATCGGCCTGCTCGGGGTGTCCCTGGCTTTTGGGCTCACGGTGCTGACCATGGCATTTGCCATCGGGCATATCAGCGGCTGTCACCTTAACCCGGCCGTCTCGGTGGGGTTGGTGGTCGGCGGCAGATTCCCGGCCAGGGAGTTGCCGGCCTACATCGTGTCGCAAGTGATCGGTGGCGCCATCGCCGCCGCACTGCTGTACTTCATCGCCAGCGGCAAGCCTGGGTTCGAGCTAGCGTCCGGGCTGGCAAGCAATGGTTATGGCGAGCATTCACCCGGAGGTTATTCAATGGCGGCAGGCTTTGTCTGTGAGCTGGTGATGACGGCGATGTTCGTGCTGATCATCCTTGGCGCCACCGACCGTCGAGCCCCGGCAGGCTTCGCGCCCATCGCCATTGGCCTGGGGCTGACGCTGATCCACCTGATCTCCATCCCGGTGACCAACACCTCGGTCAACCCGGCCCGCAGCACAGGGCCTGCGTTGATTGTCGGCGGCTGGGCGCTGCAACAATTGTGGCTGTTCTGGCTCGCGCCGATCCTCGGCGCGGTGATCGGCGGCATTACGTACCGATGGTTGGGTGCAGAAAAAACAGCTTGACCCAATCCCTGTAGGAGCGAGCTTGCTCGCTCCTACAGGGTGTTTCACGTGCCGTCAGAGTGCCGATAAGGCAGGGCCGCCCTCGCCTCTTCGGCATACGCCAGAACCCCCACCCGCTCTCGCTCAAGAAAATCCTCCACGGCACTCTTCAACCCCGGGTGGCGCAAGTAGTGCCATGACCGCGTAATCACCGGCTCAAACCCGCGAATCAATTTGTGCTCCCCCTGGGCACCTGCATCGAAGCGCTGTAAGCCGTGGGCGATGGCGTAATCCATGCCTTGGTAGAAACAGGTTTCGAAATGCAGGCGGTCGAATTCAGCCAGGCAGCCCCAGTAGCGGCCATAGAAGCTGTCGCCGCCAAGCAGGCTGAAGGCCATGGCCACCGGGCGCGTGCCTTGTTTGGCCAAGACTACGCGGATGGCTGCGGGCATGCGCTCAGCCAGCAGGCTGAAAAATGCGCGGGTCAGGTAGGGCGATTGCCGGCGCACCGCGTAGGTGTTGGCGTAGCAGGCGTAGACAAAATCCCACTGGGCTTCGCTCAGCTCATGGCCTTGCAACCACTCGAACTCGATACCCTGCCCTGCCACTTGTTCACGTTCTTTGCGCATCTGTTTGCGCTTGCGTGAACTCAGCGCGTCGAGGAAATCCTGGAAGTCGCGGTAGCCTCGGTTTTGCCAATGAAACTGGCAACCCAAGCGTTGCAACCAGCCGGGGTGTTGGGCCATGGCTTGATCGGCGAAGGCATCGGTAAAGTTGATATGGGCGCTCGACAGGCCTTCGATCTGCAGATAACCCGGCAGGCTATTGAGCAACTCAAAAGCGTCGGCGGCACTGGCAGCCAATACCCGCGGCCCACCGACCGGGCTGAACGGCACGGCCGTCAGCAACTTGGGGTAATAGTCGATGCCGGCGCGCTCGCAGGCGTCGGCCCAACCATGATCGAACACGTACTCGCCATAAGAATGCCATTTGCGATAACCCGGCAATGCCGCCATCAACCGGTCGCCTTCCCAGTGCAGCAAGTGCTCCGTCTGCCAGCCCGAATGCGGGCCGATGCTGGCGCTGTCTTCCAGCGCACTCAGAAACCCATGCTGCATAAACGGCTGGGCCTGTGGCATCAGGGCATCCCACGTGTGCGCAGCGATATCGGACAAGCTGTCCAGGCGTTGCAGCGGCATCGGCATCCTCATTGTTTCTTGGCATGAAAACCTGGCGAGTATCGCTGATCACAGCCGCGCGCACATCCTCAAAACACGCGGACAGGGCTCAAAACCCTTAGTTCCGTAGCGTAACGATTTGTCATCTAGATGAAATCACTTAGCCACTACTCCGTCATAAACGGTCGCGATACTGACGCCAGTTTTTAGAGCGTCCGGGTCTACCGGGCGACATTTTTTCCGTCCGTCATGGGTCGGTTGTGTCCTGGAGGGTGTTGCCCTCCCTCCTCACTTTCGGAGATTGATATGCGTCTTGCTTCCACTAAAACTGCGGCGGTCCTGTGTGGCGGCCTGTTGCTGGCACTGAGCGTTCCGGCCAGCGCTGCAGTCGACGCTAAATTGCTCGACATGCTCAAGGCCAACGGCCAGATCACCGCGGCGCAGTACACCGAACTGCAAATGGAACTGGCCAGAGATCAGAAAGAGCAGCAGATCGCACGCCAGGCTCAACAAGAGACCAACGAGCAGATCGCGGCCACCGCGAAAAAAACCAACGAGCTGAGCAGCTTCGACCAGAAATTGGCTTGGGCAGCCAAGACCCAGTTCAAGGGTGACGTGCGCTTCCGCCAGGAAACCATAAAGATCGACGGCGAACCCAACAACGGTGGGCGTGACAAGGACCGTCAACGCATTCGTGCCCGCCTGGGTGCCTACACCGAAATCAACCCGCAGGTGGACACCGGTATCCGTATCGCCACCGGCGGCGGCGATGATGCACGCTCCACCAACCAGGACCAGGATGGCTACTTCGATAAGAAGTCGATCTGGCTGGACCTCGGCTACATCGACTACCACCCGGACCAGATCAAGAACCTGCACGTGATCGGCGGCAAGATGCTGCAGCCGTGGGTGAACATGGGCGATGTGATCTGGGATAGCGACATCAACCCTGAAGGCCTGGCCGTCACCTACAAATACCCACTGGGTAGCAGCGCGGAGCTGTTCGGTAGCCTGGGTAACTACAACCTCAAGGACAACGTCGACGGTGACGGCGTGCAATTTCGCCATGACCTGCGCCTGACGTCCGGCCAGTTGGGTACGCGTTTCTCGGTCACCGACAACCTGAAAATGACCTTGGGCGGCAGCATCTACGCCTACAAGAACGACGAAGACAGCCGCTGCACAACCACCACCACGCCTTGCGCATTGGCGGTCAACGGCAACTCGGCCAACAATGAATTCCGCTTGTACGAAGGCTTTGCGCAAGCAGACATCGGTGGCCTGGCCGTGCCGCTGTCGTTCTACGGCCAGTACGTAAAAAACAACGATGCGGTGACCGACCAGGACACCGCCTGGTTGCTGGGTGCCAAGTCCAAGGTGTTCGGTTTGAACCTGGACTACAACTACCGCGACGTTCAACGTAATGCCGTCGTCGGCGCCTTCACCGATTCGGACTTCGCCAACGGCACCACCGGCTCGCGCGGTCACAAGATGAAAGTCAGCTACGACATCGACAAGAACTTCGCCATCGGCGCCACCTACTTCCTGACCAAGGCTGACTTTGCCAGCCGGACCCAGCGCGATGCCGACACCAACACCTTGCAGTTGGATGCTGAAGCCAAGTTCTAACGCTTAACATGTAGGAGCGAGCAAGCTCGCTCCTACATGATGTCTTTAAGCCGCTCGGCGGCCAGTTGTTCGGCCAGCGCATCAACCCCCTCCACCGGTTCCTGGGGCATACGCTTGAGCGTTGCCTGCATCAGGCGCATCTGACGGATAAAGCGCCGGCAGTTCGGGCAGAACATCAAGTGATGACGCACCAGCAGACGCTCCCGAAAGGTCAATTGCCCATCGAGGTAGTCACTGGAACGCGCTACTTGTTCTTTACAGGTCAACATTCGCCCGTTTCCTCAAAATGCTCCACCGTGGCGAAGACTTTAAGCCGCGCTCGATGCAACAGCACACGGACGTTGGAGAGTGAAAGGGTCAGAAGATTACAGATTTCTTCCAATTCCAGGCCCTGGCGTTCACGCAGTACCAGCACACTGCTTTGCAATTCGGACAAACTCAGAATCGTATGCTCCAGGCACTTGCGCAATTCATCTTCGGTCAGCAGCGCTTCCGGGGTGTCCTGGTGCCAAGCGTAAGGGGCGACAGCCCAATGGCCATCATCCGGGCTGAAGCGGTCATCGCCGATAGTGCCGTGAGGCGAGGGTAAATCGTCGAGAAGGACTTCCCGACGATTTTGTTTGTAACGGCTCTTTGCGGAATTGGCAGTGATCGTCAATAACCATGTCTTGAGGCTAGATCGCCCTTCGAACTTGGCCAGGTTGCGCACCACCGAGAGCCAGGCATCTTGCACCACCTCATCGGCATGGCGCTGGCCGACGATGGCATACGCCACTGCCCGCATCGCACTCTGGTACGTGTTGACCAAATCCTTATAAGCCCGCTGCTCACCCTTGAGCAGGCGTTCAAGCAGGTGCGCATCGTCCGCTGCGGCCATCGTTTACCTCAATCTTGCCGTGGAAATACGCTCAATGTGGGAGCTGGCTTGCCTGCGATCCAGACAACTCGGTGATTCAGGCACACCGAGCCGATGCCTTCGCAGGCAAGCCAGCTCCCACAGTTGACCGCGTCCGGCCACATACTCAGCGTTTGCGCAGGATCACACTGCCAATCGAATACCCGGCGCCAAAGGAGCTGAGTACGGCAACCGCGCCCTTGGGCAGGTCATCCTGATAAGTGTGGAACGCAATCACCGAGCCGGCCGAGCTGGTATTGGCGTAAGTATCGAGGATCACCGGTGCTTCTTCTACTGACGCGTCGCGCCCCAGCAGTTTCTTCACGATCAGATGGTTCATGCTCAGGTTGGCCTGGTGCAGCCAGAAACGCTTCACATCAGTAACACTCAGCTGGTTTTCTGCCAGGTGCTCGCCGATCAATTCGGCCACCATCGGGCAGACATCACGGAACACCTTGCGGCCTTCCTGCACGAACAGCTTGTCGGGGGCGCCGATGCCCTCTTCCGCCGTGCGATTGAGGAAGCCAAAGTTGTTGCGGATGTTGTTGGAGAACTTGGTCAGCAGCTTGGTACTCACCACGTCGAACTGATGTTCGGACGTCGCCAGGTCAGCACGCTCCAGGATCACCGCCGTGGCGGCATCACCGAAGATGAAGTGGCTGTCACGGTCACGAAAGTTCAGGTGGCCGGTGCAGACTTCCGGGTTGACCATCAGGATCGCCCGGGCCTGGCCCAACTGGATGCTGTTGGCCGCGTTCTGGATGCCGAAGGTGGCCGAGGAACACGCCACGTTCATGTCGAAACCGAAACCCTGGATACCCAAGGCTTCCTGGACTTCAATGGCGATAGCCGGGTAGGCGCGTTGCAGGTTGGAGCAGGCGACAATCACGCCGTCGATGTCGGCGGCGGTCTTGCCGGCGCGCTGCAGGGCTTGTTCGGCGGCACCGATGGCCATCTGGCAAAGCACCGACCATTCGTCGTTGCTGCGCTCGGGCAGGCGCGGAGCCATGCGCTGTGGATCGAGGATGCCGTCCTTGTCCATCACAAAACGGCTCTTGATGCCGGATGCCTTTTCGATGAATGCCGCGCTCGACTCGGTCAGCGCCTGCACATCGCCACGTTCGATAGCGGCGGCGTTGTCGGCGTTGAACTGTTGTACGTAGGCATTGAAAGACTGCACCAGCTCTTCGTTGGAAATGCTGTTGGCCGGGGTGTACAGGCCAGTGCCGCTGATGACGACGTTATGCACGGTCGTTCCTCTAAATCTGTCAGGCAGAAGATATTGGTACCGTCGTACCAAAATTAAAGTCGTTTGATGTCATCCAGCGGGCATCAAACTGGCAATGCTTTTATTCAATCTTGTGACCGCGAAGTTTGCCACAACACCGGGGATTTGGCGCTATAGGCCAAACAAACACCTTGCGGCAAGGTCTTCAGGGCTCTACCTGGCTCCACTGCTTGCTCAGGCGTTTATCGGAAATCGGCACTTTGGTACCCAACTGCTGGGCAAACAGCGACACTCGGTACTCCTCCAGCCACCAGCGGTACAGCTCCAACTGCGGGTCGCGCTTGCCTTCCTGGGTATGTTTGTTCACGCGGTTCTGGTACTGCGCCCACAGGCCGCCCAATTCGCTGCTCCACACGCGGTCCTTTTGCACCTGGCTCGGCAGTTTTTCCAGACGCAGTTCGATAGCCTTGAGGAAACGCGGCAGTTCCTTGAACCACTGGGCCGGGGTTTCCCGCACAAAACCTGGATACACCAGGTTGCTCAGTTGCTGCTTGATATCGTTCAAGGCCACGGCCTGGGCCAGGTCGATCTTGCCCTTGAAGCGTTTTTGCAGGCCGTGCCAAAGTTTCAGCACTTCCAGGGTCAGGCGCGCCAGGCGTTCGGCGTGCTCAGTCCAACTGCCGCGCTTGCGTTCAGCCAAGGCCGCCAGGCCAGCGCCATCGCGTGGCAGGCTGGCTTCGCCTTCAAGTACACAGGTATCGAGGCTGGCCAGCAGGATGTCTTCCACCAGCGCGTCGATTCGCCCCAGTTCACGGTACATCAACCCCAGTTCGGTCAGGCCCGGCAATTTGCCGCGCAGGAATTTCGCCGGCTCCGTCAATTGCTGCATCAGCAGGCGCTGCAAGGCGCGACGGTGCTGGAACTCGGCTTCGGCAGCGGTGGAGAAGCGCCCCTCCTTGACCGTGCCGTTCTCTTCCACCAGTGCCGGATACACCGTCATCGACAGGCCGGCGATGTTCTGCTGGGTCTTTTGCGCCACCGCCGCAAACACCTTGGCCTCTACCGGCTGCTGGCTTTTCGCGGTTTGCGGCACCGCCAAGGCGGCCTGGCTGGCTTCGGCGAACCGTGCGGTCAGCTCGGCCAGGTCACGGCCTTCGCCGAGGAACTTGCCTTGGCCGTCGACCACTTCCAGGTTCATCTTCAGGTGGTTTTCCACCTGTTGCGCCGCCTCGGCCCACGCCTCATCGCTGACCCGCGCACCGGTCATGCGCAGCAATTCACGCCCCAGCGCCTGGGGCAGCGAGCCCTGGCCGAATTCGATACGTTGCAGCGCAGCCTTGACGAAGTCCGGCACCGGCACGAAGTTTTTGCGCAGCGCCTTGGGCAAGTTGCGCACCAGAGCGATGCACTTGGCTTCGATCAACCCCGGCACCAGCCACTCCAGGCGCTCGGCTGGCAACGCCGGCAACAACGGCGCCGGCACCCGCAGGGTCACGCCGTCACGGGGGTGGTTGGGTTCGAAGTGGTAACTCAAGGCCAGGGCCAGGTCGCCCAGGTGCAAGGTGTCCGGGTAATGCGCGGCGGTGACTTCACTGGCCTCGCGGGCCAGTACGTCTTCTTCACGCATGATCAGCAGTTGCGGGTCTTTCTGGCTGTTGACCTTGTACCAACTGTCAAAGGTGGCGGTCTGGTGAATCTCTGCGGGCAGGCGCGCATCGTAGAAGGCGTACAGGGTTTCTTCGTCGGCCAGGATGTCGCGACGGCGGGCCTTGGCTTCCAGCTCGTCGAGTTGCTCCAGCAGTTTCTGGTTGGCCGTCAGGCACTTGGCCCGGGACTGAATCTCGCCGCGCACCAGGCCTTCACGGATAAACAACTCACGGGACACCACCGGGTCAATCGGCCCGTAATGCACCGGCCGACGCCCTACCACGATCAGCCCGAACAGGGTGATCTGCTCAAAGGCCACCACCTGGCCACGCTTCTTCTCCCAATGGGGTTCGAAGTGGTTTTTCTTGATCAGATGCCCCGCCAGCGGCTCGATCCAGTCGGCATCGATCTTCGCCACCATGCGTGCATAGAGCTTGGTGGTTTCCACCAGTTCGGCGGTCATCAGCCATTGCGGGCGCTTCTTGCCGATGCCCGACGACGGGTGAATCCAGAAGCGACGCTGGCGCGCCCCGAGGTAATCGCCGTCTTCGGTCTTCTGGCCGATCTGGCTGAGCAGGCCGGACAGTACCGCTTTATGCAGCTTCGGATAGTCGGCGGGCTCTTTGTTGAGGCTAAGCTGCATGTCGCGGCAGATCAGGCTCAATTGACGATGGGAGTCGCGCCACTCGCGCAGGCGCAAGTAGTTGAGGAAGTTTTTGCGGCACCAGTTGCGCAACGGGCTGGCGGTCAGTTCCTGGCGCTGCTCCTCGAAACCGCGCCACAGGTTGACCAACCCGGCGAAGTCCGAATCCGGGTCTTTCCACTGTGCGTGGGCTTGGTCGGCCGCTTGTTGACGCTCTGGTGGGCGCTCGCGCGGGTCCTGGATCGACATGGCGCTGGCGACGATCAACACTTCCTGCAAACTGCCGAGCTTGGCCGCTTCCAGCAACATGCGGCCCATGCGCGGGTCCACCGGCAAGCGGGCGAGCTGGCGGCCCAACGGCGTGAGCTGGCTGTTGCGGTCGACCGCCGAGAGTTCTTGCAGCAGGTTGAAACCGTCGCTGATGGCCTTGCCATCCGGCGGTTCGATAAACGGGAAATCGGTGATCTCGCCCAGGCGCAGGTGCAGCATCTGCAGGATCACGGCCGCGAGGTTGGTGCGCAGAATTTCCGGGTCGGTAAATTCCGGGCGCCCGATAAAATCTTCTTCGCTGTACAAGCGCACGCAAATACCCGGTTCAACCCGGCCGCAACGGCCTTTACGCTGGTTGGCGCTGGCCTGGGAAATCGCCTCGATGGGCAGGCGCTGCACCTTGGCGCGGTAGCTGTAGCGGCTGATGCGTGCCGTGCCGCTGTCGATCACATAGCGAATGCCCGGCACCGTCAGCGAGGTTTCCGCAACGTTGGTCGCCAGTACCACGCGCCGGCCTGGGTGGGACTGGAAAATGCGCTGTTGCTCGGCCGGTGACAGCCGTGCGTACAACGGCAAAATCTCGGTGTGCTTGAGCTGGGCCTTGCGCAGCATGTCGGCCGCATCACGAATCTCGCGCTCGCCGGGCAGGAACACCAACACGTCGCCAGGGCTGCGCCGTTCGCTGCGCTCATAGGCGGCGATTTCATCGAGGGTGGCGAGGATCGCCTGGTCGACGGTCAGGTCGTCCTCGACGCGGTTGCCCTCCTCGTCCTGTTCCAGGGTGAGGGGGCGATACCAGGTGTCCACCGAGAAGGTACGGCCCGACACCTCGACTATTGGCGCATCGTCGAAGTGCTTGGAAAAGCGCTCCAGGTCGATGGTCGCCGAGGTGATGATAACCTTCAGGTCGGGGCGGCGCGGCAACAGGGTCTTGAGGTAGCCGAGCAGGAAGTCGATGTTCAGGCTGCGTTCGTGGGCTTCGTCGACGATGATCGTGTCGTAGCGCTCGAGGTAGCGGTCGTTCTGGGTTTCGGCCAGCAGGATGCCGTCGGTCATCAGCTTGATCAGGGTGTTGGAGTCACTCTGGTCTTCGAAGCGCACTTGGTAACCGACCAGCGCACCCAATGGCGTGGCCAGCTCTTCAGCGACACGGCTGGCGACACTGCGCGCTGCGATCCGGCGTGGCTGGGTGTGGCCGATCAGACCGTACTGGCCGCGACCGATTTCCAGGCAGATTTTCGGCAACTGCGTGGTTTTACCCGAGCCGGTCTCGCCAGCAATGATCAGCACCTGGTGCTTGTTCAGCGCGTCTTTGATCTCATCGCGCTTGGCAGCAATCGGCAGGCTGTCGTCGTAGCGAATCACCGGCAGGCTGGCGCGCCGCGCCGTGACCTGGGCGCACGATGCCTGCATGCGCGCCACCCACTGCGCCAGCTTGTCCTCATCGGGCTTCTTGCGCAGCTCAAGCAACTGCCGGCGCAAGCGGTGGCGGTCGGCGAGCATGGCGTGATCGAGGGCTTTGAGCAGTTGGTCGAGGGTGGGTGCTTGGTCTGTCATCAGCTATTTCGACGGTCATCTATTTATGCACGGCCGGCAAGTGTGGCAGAAAAGCAGCCCATCTGGCAGGCAGTTGAGCTTCAACGGGTGTAAACCGAACCAAAATGTGGGAGCGGGCTTGCTCGCGAAAGCGGTGTGTCAGTCACAGATGTATCAACTGAACCACCGTATTCGCGAGCACGCCCGCTCCCACAGGGGCAATAGGTTATAGCGGGTCTTTGCGGCGGTAGGGGAATACGTCGATCACCTTACCGGCACGAATCGCGTCCTGCAGGCCCTTCCAGTAATCGGCGTTGTACAACTCGCCATGCAACTCGTCGAACAACTTGCGCTGGCCGGCGTCGGCAAACAGGAACGGCGGGAATTCCTCGGGGAACACATCCAGCGGGCCGATGGAGTACCAGGGCTCGGAGGCCATTTCATCCTCGGGGGTGCGCGGCGCGGGGATATGGCGGAAGTTGGCTTCGGTGAGAAAGCAGATTTCGTCGTAGTCGTAGAACACCACGCGGCCGTGGCGGGTGACGCCAAAGTTTTTCAGCAGCATGTCGCCGGGGAAGATATTCGCTGCCGCCAGTTGCTTGATCGCCAGGCCGTAATCCTCCAATGCTTCGCGCACCTGGGCGGGGTTGGCGTTGTCGAGGTAGAGGTTGAGCGGGGTCATGCGTCGCTCGGTCCAGCAGTGGCGGATAAGCACGGTATCGCCCTCCACTTCGACGGTACCAGCGGCGACTTCCAGCAGCTCGGCCAGGCACTCGGGCTCGAACTTGCTCAAGGGGAAGCGGAAGTCGGCGAACTCCTGGGTGTCGGCCATGCGCCCTACCCGGTCGACGCTTTTCACCAGGCGGTACTTTTCGATCACCGTGGCGCGGTTGACGTTTTTCGACGGCGAGAAGCGGTCCTTGATGATCTTGAACACCGTATTGAAACCCGGCAGCGTAAACACGCTCATGACCATGCCGCGCACGCCGGGGGCCATGATGAACTGGTCATCGGTGGTGGCCAGGTGGTTGATCAGCGCGCGGTAGAACTCGGATTTGCCGTGCTTGTAGAAACCGATGGAGGTGTACAGCTCGGCAATGTGCTTGCCCGGCAGAATGCGCTTGAGAAAGCCAATGAATTCCGCTGGCACGGGCACGTCGACCATGAAATAGGAACGGGTGAACGAGAAGATGATCGACACGTCGGCTTCGTCGGTGATCAACGCATCGATCTGAATGCCACGCCCTTCGCGGTGCAGCAGCGGAATCACCAACGGCCATTGTTCGTCGCGGGTGTAGATGCGCCCCACGAGGTAGGCGCCTTTGTTGCGGTACAGCACCGAGGAAAACAACTCGACCTTGAGGTCCGGGTCCTTGCACACCCAATCCGGCAGGTTTTCCCGCAACTGGGCTTCGAGGCGGCGCAGGTCGGCGGGCAGGTCGGCGTAGGGCTCGCTGAAGCGGTAGTCAGAGAAAACCTGCGCGAGCATGTCCGCTATTTTACCGGCCGGCGTGTAGATACGGGTTTGCGCCGCCCGCGCCCGGCGCAGGCTTGGCCGGGTGGTGTGAATGAACATGCAGCCGTCGCTGATCAGGTCATGGCTGAACAGGCCGCAGAAGATCGAGTTGTACCAGGTCTCGGACAGTTCATCGTCAAAGCGCAGGTCGATCAGGTCGATATAGGCGCTTTTTACCAGGGGCCACTGGCCGATGTCCTGCAACGGCGCAGGGTCAAAACTGGCGCACAGGCGGGTCGTGACCTCAGCGACTTTCTCTTCATAGAGGTTGATGCGCGCGGCCGACGCCGCCTGCCCCTGCTGCCACTGGGCCTTCTCGAAGCGCTCACGGGCACCATCGGTGATCTGGCGGAAATGCTCACGGTAATCGTCGAAACCGTCGAGGATCATCCGGGCGATAGCGAGGGCGGACTGCGACATGCGGGAAACCTCGAACGGGTATCTGGAAGCCCAGAGCTTAGCCAGTGAACCGAGGCAGGAGAAGAATGATTTTGCGCAGGGGTGAACTGACTGCAATTAGCCATTGTGCCGACCTGCCCGCTGGGCAACACTTCTGCGCCCCATTTGGCGTAGGAGTTTTCCGTGAGACCTGTTGACACCCTGTATCTGCTGGGGCTGGCCGCCATTTGGGGCGCGAGTTTCCTGTTTATGCGCATCATCGCCCCGGAAATCGGCACAGTGCCCACCGCGTTTTTCCGCGTGTCGATTGCCGCCGCGGGCTTATTAGTGATCCTGGCGATGATGCGCGTGAGCTGGGATTTCAAGGGCAAGTTCAAGACGGTCCTGTTGCTGGGCGTGATCAACTCGGGGATTCCCGCGACGATGTACTCGGTGGCGGCACAGGTACTGCCGGCGGGTTATTCGGCGATTTTCAACGCCACCACGCCGCTGATGGGCGTGCTGATTGGCGGGCTGTTCTTCAGTGAGCGCCTGACGCCATCGAAAATCGCAGGGGTCGCCCTGGGGCTGTTTGGCGTTGCCGTGCTCACGCGTGCGGGGCCGGTGGCCTTTGATCTGGAATTATTGATGGGCGCACTGGCGTGCCTGCTGGCAACCACGTGCTATGGCTTTGCCGGTTTCCTGGCGCGGCGTTGGCTGGACCAGCGCGGCGGGTTGGACAGCCGTCTCTCGGCCTTGGGCAGCATGTTGGGGGCGACGTTGTTTCTGTTGCCGTTCTTTGCCTACAGCGCCATCAGCCATCCACCGGCGAGCTGGGGCGGCTGGCAGGTGTGGTCGTCGCTGCTGGGATTGGGGCTGGTATGTACGGCGTTCGCCTACATTCTGTACTTCCGCCTGCTGTCGTCCATCGGCCCGGTCAAGTCGATGACCGTGACCTTCATGATTCCGCCGTTCGGCGTGTTGTGGGGTGCGTTGCTGTTGGATGAGCCGCTGTCCATGGCCCACCTGTATGGCGGTGTGCTGATTGCCGGGGCGTTGTGGTTGGTGCTGCGCCCGCAAAAACTGTAGGAGCGACCAATCTCGCTCCTACAGGGGTGGGTTTATTGCTTACGGAATACAAACACCAAGCCGACGATGATCAACGCCATTCCCAGCACGCTCAACAAGGCCAGGCGATTACCGAAGATCAGGTAGTCCATCACCGCCGTCACTGCTGGCACCAGGTAGAACAGGCTGGTGACATTCACCAGGTTGCCCCGGGCGATCAGGCGGTACAGCAATAACGTCGCCAGCACGGACACCACCAGCCCCATCCACAGGACCGGCAGGTAAAAACGCGCACTGTGTTCAAAGTGGAACGGCTGGAACGGCACGAACACCGCGCACAGTAGCAACCCGGCCAGGTATTGCAGTGGCAGCGTGCCCAAGGGGTTGTCGGTGATGCGCTTTTGCATGATAGAGCCAAACGTCATGCTCGCCAGCGCCAGCAGCCCGAACACCATCCCGGCCAGGGACATGCCCGCCAACCCGATGCCCTGGTACACCACCATGATCAAGCCCGCCAACCCCAACCCCAGGCCGAACAACCGGCGCCAGGAGCGTTGGCGCTCCATCAGTACCACGGTAAGGATCGGCTGCACGCCCATGATGGTCGCCATCACCCCGGGGGTGACGTTGAGGTCCAGGGCCAGCAGATAGAAAATCTGGTAGGCCCCCAGCAAAACCAGGCCCGTCGCCGCCGCATACAGCAAGGGTTTGCCGGGACGAGGCAGCTTCAACTTGAGGATGGGTACCAACACCACCAACCCCATCAGGGCGATGGCAAAGCGGATCAGCAGAAAGGCAAAGGGCGAAGCATGGGCCAGGCCCAACTTGGAGAAGATCGCCCCGCTGCTCCACAGCAGGACAAACACGCTCGTCGAGGCCGCCGCGGCCACGGATTGTTTCGAAAGCACAGACATGGTTACCACCTGTTATCAGGCTAAAAAGCCGACTCAGTAAAAACTGAATTTCAGTAGGTTTTTTTCAGGCAGGCACGGGGCAACAGCGAATCGCTGATCAGCCCGAAATGCCAACACCCGGCGGTGATACGACTGCGTACACCGGCGTGCTACTGACAGGTGGGGGGGTAGTGACTGATCTGCGCAGGCTGCTTGCCACGGCACGGCACGACCACAGCGTTGACCGCTGAATCGACTACCGCTATGCGCTGGGAAGCTGGCATGTGCTGATCTTTTTGAAGGGATGAAGACGCGATGACTATAACCAGCCGCAAATACATTTTGCAATCCTTTCCCCTCACCCTGTGGGTGGAGGAGTTTTCATGCCGTCCAGGCAGACCGCTCGCTATAATGCCGCCCAGTTTTTTTCCAAGGATTTCACATGATTGCTTTGCCCTGGCTGTACCTCACCCTACTTTCCATTGGCTATGTCGTGGCTTTGATCTACGGCCAACTGGGCGTACTGGCGGCGGTCTCCATCGCACTGTTGCTGGTGGCCGGGTATGCCGTACGCCAGCAACGCAACCCTTGGGCACGCTACCTTGGCCACGGCTTGTTTATTGTCCTGGCCCTGGGCCTGGCGATGCACTGGCTACCGGGCTTCTATAACGGCCGCGGTATTGCGCCCCAGCGATTTACTCCGGACTCAGTGCCCTTCTCGATGTACCTGAACCAGGACAAACCCCTGATCGGCTTCTGGCTGTTGCTGGCCTGCCCGTGGATTGTGGCGCGGCGTTCATTGCGCCTGTCGATCTGCGTCACAGCCATGGCCCTGACTCTGGCCGCCATCGCCGCCTTGGGTGGCGCGGCCCTGCTGGGGATGATCAGTTGGGCGCCCAAGTGGCCGGACGAGGCGTGGCTGTGGGTGTTGAATAACCTGCTGCTGGTGACGTTGGTCGAAGAAGCGCTGTTTCGCGGGTATATCCAGGGCGGCCTGAGCCAACGCTTCAAACACCTGCCCTATGGCGAGAACCTCGCGCTGCTGCTGGCCTCGCTGTTATTCGGCCTGGTGCATTTTGCTGCGGGTTGGCAGTGGATGCTGCTGGCGGGTATTGCGGGCGTGGGCTACGGCCTGGCGTATCGGTTCGGCGGGCTAGGCGCGGCGATTGCCACGCATTTTGGCTTGAATCTGCTGCACTTCGGGTTGTTTACCTACCCGATGCTCGCCGGCTAAGCCTGCCTTCTACAGAGGCAACGCTGTTCGCAGGATTGTTGCAAAAATAAGTTAAATAAATGCCCCGCATGGCCGATACCCCCTGAAAGCCTTGCGGATTGAACAATCATGCGTAATAACCAACCCGTTACCCAGCGCGAACGTACCTTCCCCGCTCAGCAACGGTTGATCTCCACCACAGATGCCAAGGGTGTGATTACCTACTGCAACGACGCCTTTGTCGAAATCAGTGGGTTCACCCGCGAAGAACTGGTGCGCGCGCCACACAACCTGGTGCGTCACCCGGATGTGCCGCCGGCCGTGTTCGCGCATATGTGGTCCACGCTCAAACAAGGCTTGCCATGGATGGGCATTGTCAAGAATCGCTGCAAGACCGGTGACCACTATTGGGTTAACGCCTATGTGACGCCGGTCTTCGACGGTAACCAGGTGATCGGCTACGAATCGGTGCGCATCAAGCCCACCGCCGAGCAGATCCGCCGGGCCGAAGCGCTCTATCAACGCATCAACCAAGGCAAGTCGGCCGTCCCCCAACGGGACAAGTGGCTGCCGGTGTTGCAGGACTGGCTGCCGTTTATCCTGGTCAGCCAGTTAAGCTTCATGATCGGCGCCACCCTCACCTCCCAATGGGGCTTTGCCCTGGCAGCGGCGCTGTCGGTGCCGTTGGGCCTGCTGGGCTTGAGCTGGCAACAGCGCGGTCTCAAGCGTTTGCTGCGCCTGGCCGAACAGACCACGTCCGACCCGTTGATCGCGCAGATGTACACCGACAGCCGTGGCGCACAAGCGCGCCTGGAAATGTCGATCCTCAGCCAGGAAGCGCGTCTGAAGACCTGTCTTACCCGCCTGCAGGACACCGCCGAGCACCTCAACGACCAGGCCGCGCAATCCAACACCCTGGCGCACAACAGCTCCAGCGGCCTGGAACGCCAGCGCATGGAAACCGAACAGGTGGCCACTGCGGTAAACCAGATGGCGGCGACCACCCAAGAAGTGGCCAGCCACGTGCAGCGCACCGCCGACGCCACCCAGGAAGCCAACCGCCTGACCGGCCGCGGCCGCGATATCGCCGGGGAAACCCGCGAGGCGATTCAGCGTCTTTCGGCAGCCGTTGGAGAGACCGGTGTGACCGTCACGCAACTGGCCAAAGACAGCGATGAAATCGGCGGCGTGGTTGATGTGATCAAAGGCATTGCCGACCAGACCAACCTGCTGGCACTTAACGCCGCTATCGAAGCCGCGCGTGCCGGTGAGATGGGCCGTGGTTTTGCAGTGGTCGCCGATGAAGTGCGCCAACTGGCGCAGCGTACGGCCGAATCCACCGGGCAGATCCATACCCTGATCGCCAAGCTGCAACACACCGCGGCTGCGGCCGTGCAAACCATGGACGCCGGGCACCGCCAGGCCGAAGAAGGTGTGGCACGGGTGATGGAAGCAGACCAGGCCTTGGTGGGTATCAGTGAGGCGGTGGCCAATATCACCGACATGACCACTCAGATCGCAGCCGCAACCGAGGAGCAAAGTGCGGTGGCCGAGGAGATCAGCCGCAACATCAGCACCATTGCGCTGTTGGCGGACCAGACCTCGGAGCAGGCGATGAACTCGGCGCAACTGAGTGAAGAGTTGACGCATACCGCCAATACCCAGTATTCGCTGGTAGAGCGTTTTAACCGATAAACTGCTATCGCAGGCAAGCCAGCTCCCACACTGGACGGTATTCACCGATAGAAATAGGTGAACCCAGCCCAATGTGGGAGGGGGCTTGCCCCCGATAGGGCGCTAACAGGTCCGGAGAAACTCAGCCACCTGCACCGCCGCCGCCTCCAAGTGCTGCTCATGGCTAAACCCCGAAGCCTTCAGCGGCTTCAAGTCATGGTCCCCCGCCGCCAACCACATCACCTCAATGCTCTCTGACAAGTCATAACTCTGCACCGCCGCACGATTGCCCAAGGCATCGCGCTCGCCCTGCACAATCAAGGTGGGCGTCATAAGCGCAGCCAAGTGCTCCACCCGGGGTTTCTCTGGCTTGCCCACCGCATAGAACGGATAGCCCAGGCACACCAACCCATCGGCGCCCAGTTCATCGGCCAGTAAACTGGCCATCCGCCCGCCCATGGACTTGCCGCCCATCGCCAGTTTCCCAGCGACATGACGTCGCACCTCGGCATACACCTCGCGCCAGCACTCCAGCAGTTTCGGCGCCGGATTCGGGGGGCGTTTGCCGCCGTCCACGCGACGCTGGGCCATGTACGGAAACTCGAAGCGCAACACGCTCACGCCATGCCCGGCAAGGCGTGCGGCCATATCGTTCATGAACGCCGAGTCCATCGGTGCGCCAGCGCCGTGGGCCAGGATCAGCGTGACCGGCTCACCCGACGTCGCGCCGGTGGCGACATCCCACAACCAGCCATGTTCCCGTACACACTGCGCCCATTGATCCCCGTCAATACTGGCCTTGTGCTCTTTGCCCATGCTTGCCTCGCTTTTTAGTCTGCCTATAACTCCAGCCCAAGTGCCGCACTTGCTTGGGTTGAACCGTGGATGGGGAACCATGAACACTACTTTAAGTACCGCCTATAACTACAAGGTGGTCCGCCAATTCGCCATTATGACGGTGGTGTGGGGCATCGTCGGCATGGGGCTCGGGGTTTTTCTCGCTGCCCAATTGGTTTGGCCTGCGCTCAACTTCGATTTGCCTTGGACCAGCTTCGGTCGCCTGCGCCCTTTGCACACCAACGCGGTGATCTTCGCGTTCGGTGGCTGTGCGCTGTTCGCCAGCTCCTTTTACTCGGTGCAACGCACCTGCCAGACGCAGCTGTTCGCGCCGAAAGTCGCCGCGTTCTGCTTCTGGGGCTGGCAGCTTGTGATCCTGCTGGCGGCAATCAGCCTGCCACTGGGCTACACCAGCTCCAAGGAATACGCCGAGCTGGAATGGCCGATCGACATCCTGATCACCATCGTCTGGGTCGCCTACGCCATCGTGTTCTTCGGCACGATCATGAAACGCAAGACCAAGCACATCTATGTGGGCAACTGGTTCTTCGGCGCGTTCATCATCACCGTGGCCATCTTGCATATCGTCAATAACCTGGAAATCCCGGTCAGCCTGACCAAGTCCTACTCGCTGTACGGCGGGGCGACGGATGCCATGGTGCAGTGGTGGTATGGGCACAACGCGGTAGGCTTTTTCCTCACTGCGGGTTTCCTCGGCATGATGTACTACTTCGTGCCCAAGCAGGCCGAACGCCCGGTGTATTCCTATCGCTTGTCGATTGTGCACTTCTGGGCGCTGATCACCCTGTACATCTGGGCCGGCCCTCACCACTTGCACTACACCGCCTTGCCGGACTGGGCGCAGTCCCTGGGCATGGTGATGTCACTGGTGCTGCTGGCGCCAAGCTGGGGCGGCATGATCAACGGCATGATGACCCTCTCGGGTGCCTGGCATAAGTTGCGCAGCGACCCGATCCTGCGCTTCCTCGTCGTCTCCCTGGCCTTCTACGGCATGTCGACCTTCGAAGGCCCGATGATGGCGATCAAGACCGTCAACGCCCTCTCCCACTACACCGACTGGACCATCGGCCACGTACACGCCGGGGCGCTGGGCTGGGTGGCGATGATCTCCATCGGCGCGCTGTACCACATGATCCCGAAAATCTTCGGTCGCGAGCAGATGTACAGCCTCGGCCTGATCAACGCGCATTTCTGGCTGGCCACCATCGGCACCGTGCTCTACATCGCGTCGATGTGGGTCAACGGCATCGCCCAGGGCCTGATGTGGCGTGCGGTCAACGAAGACGGCACCCTCACCTACTCCTTCGTCGAAACCCTGGTGGCCAGCCACCCAGGCTTCATCGTGCGACTGGTGGGCGGTGCGATCTTCCTCAGCGGCATGTTCCTGATGGCTTACAACACATGGCGCACCGTGCGTTCGGCGCAACCTGCCGAAGTCACCGCTGCCGCGCAGATGGCCTGAGGAGTCGATGATGAAACACGAAACGATTGAAAAGAACGTCGGCCTGTTGATGCTGCTGATGGTGCTCGCCGTGAGCATCGGCGGCCTGACCCAGATCGTCCCGCTGTTCTTCCAGGACGTGACCAACAAGCCGGTCGAAGGCATGAAGCCCTACACCGCACTGCAACTGGAAGGCCGCGACATCTACATCCGTGAAGGCTGCGTGCAGTGCCACTCGCAGATGATCCGCCCGTTCCGCGCCGAGACCGAGCGCTACGGCCACTACTCGGTGGCCGGCGAAAGCGTGTGGGACCACCCGTTCCTGTGGGGCTCCAAGCGTACCGGCCCGGACCTGGCCCGCGTCGGCGCACGCTACTCGGACGACTGGCACCGCGCGCACTTGTACAACCCGCGCAACGTGGTGCCAGAGTCGAAAATGCCGGCCTACCCATGGCTGGTCACCGCCGCCGTCGACAGCAGCCACACCGAGACCAAGTTGAAAGTGATGCGCACCCTCGGCGTGCCGTACACCGACGACGACATCAACGGCGCCGTCGCCAGCCTCAAGGGCAAGACCGAGATGGACGCGCTGGTTTCCTACCTGCAAGTGCTCGGCACTGCCATCAAGAGCAAGAGGTGAGCCATGGGATTTGAATTCGATGCGGGCACCATCCGCGGCCTTGGCACGCTGGTGGTCGCCATCGCCTTTATCGGCCTGTCGCTGTGGGTGTTCAACAACCGCCGCAACGCGGAATTCGAGCAGGCGCGCCTGCTGCCGTTTGCCGATGAACCTTCCCCACCCGACGCTCAAGCAGAGCCAGCCACAAGGAGCACTCGGCCATGACTACGTTCTGGAGTACATGGATCTGCGTATTGACCCTGGGCAGCCTCATCGGCCTGACCTGGCTGTTGGTCGGCACTCGCAAGGGCGAGACCAAGGGCAGCGTCGACCAGACCATGGGCCACGCCTTCGACGGTATCGAGGAATACGATAACCCGCTGCCCCAGTGGTGGTTCATGTTGTTCGCCGGCACCCTGGTGTTTGCCGTCGGCTACCTGATCCTCTACCCGGGCCTGGGCAACTGGAAAGGTGTACTGCCGGGCTATGAGGACGGCTGGACCCAGACCAAGGAATGGGACAAGGAAATGGCCAAGGCCGACGCCAGGTTCGGGCCGATCTTCGCCAAGTTCGCGGCCATGCCGGTAGAAGAAGTGGCCAAGGACCCGCAAGCATTGAAGATGGGCGGTCGCCTGTTCGCCTCCAACTGCGCGGTATGCCACGGCTCGGACGCCAAGGGCGCCTATGGCTTCCCCAACCTGGCGGACAGCAACTGGCGCTGGGGCGGTTCGGCCGAGGCCATCAAGGCCACCATTCTGAACGGTCGCCATGCGGCGATGCCGGCCTGGGGTGAAGTGCTGGGCGAGGACGGGGTGAAAAACGTCGCCGCTTACGTGCGCCACGACCTGGCCAAGTTGCCGTTGCCCGCCGACAACACCGCCGACCTGGCAGCCGGCCAAGCCGCCTTCAGCACCACCTGCGTGGCGTGTCATGGTCCGCAAGGTCACGGCGTGGAAGCCATGGGCGCGCCCAACCTGACCGAGCCTGCCGGGTTTATCTACGGCACCAGCCTGGCACAGTTGCAGCAGACCATCCGCCATGGTCGCCAGGGCCAGATGCCGGCCCAGGACGTGCTGCAAGGCAATGACAAAGTGCACCTGCTGGCGGCTTACGTGTACAGCCTGTCCCATAACGCTGATGGTGCAACGCCAGATAGCCAACCGCAGTAAAAGCTCTACCTGTGGCGAGGGAGCTTGCTCCCGCTGGAGTGCGAAGCGCTCCCACGATTTTGGGGCCGCTGCGCAGCCCAACGGGAGCAAGCTCCCTCGCCACAGACATAAGTCGCGACCAAGTGTCGCACCCCTTCCATACCCAACTTTCCCCTCCTCCTATTCGGGTCTACGCTTGTTCCCACAGTGGAGCAATTCTGGCGTAGGCGACGGTATTCGTTGCGCCCCCTAAAATTCCTGTCCACTTGATCAGCTTTCTATTTCGGTCTTTATCCTTACACCAAACATGGAAAGGGCGCAGAATCTGGCGTGGAACGCATTGATACAGGTCAGCCATTGCGTTGCAATGGCCCCTCGGTTTCTACATACTTGCGGCCGATTTTACCTATAAAAAAACCTAAACCGTGGAACCTTAGAATGAGCACAGCAATCAGTCCGACTGCTTATAACTATAAGGTAGTCCGCCAGTTCGCCATCATGACGGTGGTCTGGGGGATCCTTGGCATGGGGCTCGGGGTGTTCATCGCCTCGCAACTGGTTTGGCCGCAATTGAATTTCGACCTGCCCTGGACGACCTTCGGCCGCCTGCGCCCGCTGCATACCAACCTGGTGATCTTCGCCTTCGGCGGATGTGCACTGTTTGCCACCTCCTACTATGTCGTGCAGCGCACTTGCCAGACGCGACTGATTTCCGATGGTCTTGCCGCCTTCACCTTCTGGGGCTGGCAGGCGGTCATCGTCGGCGCCATCATCAGCCTGCCCCTGGGCTACACCACCACCAAGGAATACGCTGAGCTGGAATGGCCGATCGCCATTTTGCTTGCCATTGTGTGGGTGACCTACGGCCTGGTGTTCTTCGGCACCATCGTCAAGCGCAAGACCAAACACATCTACGTAGGCAACTGGTTCTACGGGGCCTTTATCGTGGTCACTGCGATGCTGCACATCGTCAACCACGCCTCCCTGCCGGTGAACCTGTTCAAGTCCTATTCGGCCTATTCCGGCGCAACGGACGCGATGATCCAGTGGTGGTACGGCCACAACGCCGTAGGCTTCTTCCTCACCACCGGTTTCCTGGGGATGATGTACTACTTCGTGCCCAAGCAGGCCGAGCGTCCGATCTACTCTTATCGCCTGTCCATCGTGCACTTCTGGGCGCTGATCACCCTGTACATCTGGGCCGGCCCTCACCACTTGCACTACACCGCCTTGCCGGATTGGGCACAGTCCCTGGGCATGGCGATGTCGATCATCCTGCTGGCGCCAAGCTGGGGCGGCATGATCAACGGCATGATGACCCTCTCGGGCGCCTGGCATAAGCTGCGCACCGACCCGATCCTGCGGTTTTTGGTGGTGTCCCTGGCGTTCTACGGCATGTCGACCTTCGAAGGGCCGATGATGGCAATCAAGACCGTCAACTCGCTGTCCCACTACACCGACTGGACCATCGGCCACGTACATGCCGGCGCTCTGGGCTGGGTAGCGATGATCTCCATCGGCGCGCTGTACCACATGATCCCCAAACTGTTCGGCCGCGTGCAGATGCACAGCGTCGGGCTGATCAACGCACACTTCTGGCTGGCCACTATCGGCACCGTGCTCTACATCGCCTCGATGTGGGTCAACGGCATCACCCAGGGCCTGATGTGGCGTGCGATCAACGATGACGGCACCCTCACCTATTCCTTCGTCGAAGCGCTGCAAGCCAGCCACCCGGGCTTTATCGTACGTGCCCTGGGCGGTGCGTTCTTTGCCAGTGGCATGCTGTTGATGGCCTACAACGTCTGGCGCACCGTGCGTGCCAGCGACCCTGTAGAAGCCGAAGCCGCCGCCAAGATCGCCGTTGTGGGAGCTCACTGATGAAGCATGAAGTCGTCGAGAAGAACATCGGCCTGCTGGCCTTCTTCATGGTCATCGCCGTGAGCATTGGCGGCCTGACCCAAATCGTCCCACTGTTTTTCCAGGACGTGACCAACAAGCCGGTCGAAGGCATGAAGCCGCGCACCGCCCTTGAACTGGAAGGCCGCGACGTCTACATCGCCAACGGTTGCGTGGGCTGCCACTCGCAGATGATCCGCCCTTTCCGCGCCGAAACCGAACGCTACGGCCACTACTCGGTCGCCGGTGAAAGCGTGTGGGACCACCCGTTCCTGTGGGGTTCCAAGCGCACCGGCCCGGACCTGGCCCGTGTGGGCGGGCGTTACTCCGATGACTGGCAGCGTGCGCACCTGTACAACCCGCGCAACGTCGTGCCTGAGTCGAAAATGCCGGCGTACCCGTTCCTCGTGGAAAACAAGCTCGACGGCAAGGACACCGCGAAGAAGATGGAAGTCTTGCGCACCCTGGGCGTGCCCTACACCGACGAAGACATCGCCGGTGCGGCCGCCGCCGTGAAGGGCAAGACCGAAATGGACGCATTGGTGGCCTACCTGCAAGGCCTTGGCACCATCATCAAAAGCAAACGGTGACCTACATGGATATCGGGATGATTCGTGGCCTGGGCACCGTTGTGGTGATGGTGGCCTTTATCGGCCTGGCGTTGTGGGTGTTCAGCCCACGGCGCAAGTCGGAGTTTGACGACGCGACCATGCTGCCCTTCGCAGATGACCCCGAAGCCATCAAGCACGTCGAGCAAGCTTCTAGGAGTAACAAAGAATGACTACGTTCTGGAGTCTGTACGTCACAGTCCTCAGTCTGGGTACCATCTTCGCCCTGACCTGGCTGCTGCTGTCGACCCGCAAGGGCCAGCGCACCGAGCAGACGGACGAGACCGTCGGCCACTCGTTCGACGGCATCGAGGAGTACGACAACCCGCTGCCCAAGTGGTGGTTCATGCTGTTTGTCGGCACCATCGTCTTCGCCCTTGGTTACCTGGTGCTCTACCCTGGCCTCGGCAACTGGAAGGGCCTGCTGCCAGGCTACAACTACCTCGACAACGACAAGCAAACCCCGTTCGCCAACGGCCAGACCGGCTGGACCGGCGTGCACGAGTGGGAAAAGGAAATGGCCAGGTCGGAGGCCAAGTTCGGGCCGATCTTCGCCAAATTCGCGTCGATGCCGATTGAAGAAGTCGCCAAGGACCCGCAAGCCTTGAAGATGGGCGGCCGCCTGTTCGCCTCCAACTGCTCGGTGTGCCACGGCTCCGACGCCAAAGGCGCCTACGGCTTCCCCAACCTGACCGACGCCGACTGGCGCTGGGGCGGTGAACCCAACACCATCAAGGAAACCATCATGAAGGGCCGCCACGCGGTGATGCCGGGCTGGGCCGAAGTCATCGGTGAGCAAGGCGTGGCTGACGTAGCAGGCTTTGTGGTGACCCAACTCGATGGCCGCAAACTGCCGGAAGGCGCCAAGGCCGATGTGGCCAACGGTGAGAAACTCTTCGCCGCCAACTGCGTGGCCTGCCACGGCCCGGCTGGTAAAGGCACCCCAGCCATGGGCGCGCCCGACCTGACGCATCCGGGTGCGTTCATCTACGGTTCAAGCTTCGCGCAACTGCAGCAGACCATCCGTTATGGCCGCCAGGGCCAGATGCCGGCGCAGGAGCAGTTGCAGGGCAATGACAAAGTGCACTTGCTTGCGGCGTATGTGTATAGCTTGTCTCATGGGGATAAGAAGGCTGAGGAGCAGTAAAGTTAGCTGAGCACGCCATGGCCTCGCCACTGAGAGAGCGGCGGGGTCATTTCTTGAAAAGCTTAGATCCGGGGTGGGAGCTGGCGTGCCTGCGAAAGCGCTCTGTCCGTCACAAATAGGCTGACCGGCCCATCGCTTTCGCAGGCAAGCCAGCTCCCACATTTGTCCTCCTGCACATTCAAGACCGGGCCTGTTGACGGGATGGCCTTGAGACCTGCCGCGTCACCACAACCACAAAAACCGTCCATACTTGCCAAGTCAATTGATCCAGGTCACTTACACCATCAATTGATTTCCCCCAACGCGACCAAAGGTCGCACCCTTTGCGCACCATCGGGGGCGTATCATTAGGCCACTGCAACACCCTTAATTTGACCCCGGCTGGCACGTACTGGCCGAGGCAAATCTCCACCGCCGTGGGATGCAATGATGAGCGACCAGATACCGGTACATGACGTTACCCCGCCTGCCAAAACCGTCGACCTCTACGCTTCGCGTGAGAAGATTTACACCCGCGCCTTCACTGGCTTGTTCCGCAATCTGCGCATGGTCGGCGGTGCCGCTCTGTTTCTGCTGTACTTCGGCACCGTGTGGCTGAACTGGGGGGGTCACCAGGCGGTATGGTGGAACCTGCCGGAGCGTAAATTCTTTATTTTTGGTGCAACGTTCTGGCCTCAGGATTTCATCCTGCTGTCGGGCATTCTCATTGTCGCGGCCTTTGGCCTGTTCTTTATCACCGTATACGCCGGGCGCGTGTGGTGCGGCTATACCTGCCCGCAAAGCGTGTGGACATGGATCTTCATGTGGTGCGAAAAGGTCACCGAAGGCGACCGCAACCAGCGCATCAAGCTCGACAAGGCGCCCATGAGCGCCAACAAATTCCTGCGCAAATTCAGCAAGCACAGCCTGTGGCTGCTGATCGGCTTTGCCACCGGCCTCACTTTTGTCGGCTACTTTTCACCGATCCGTGAACTGGTATTCGATTTCTTCACCGGCCAGGCCGATGGCTGGTCGTATTTCTGGGTGGGTTTCTTCACCCTCGCCACCTACGGCAACGCCGGCTGGCTGCGTGAGCAGGTGTGCATCTACATGTGCCCCTATGCGCGCTTCCAGAGCGTGATGTTCGACAAGGACACCTTGATCGTGTCCTATGACCCCCGCCGTGGCGAAGTGCGTGGCCCGCGTAAAAAGGGTACCGACTACAAGGCCCAGGGCCTGGGCGACTGCATCGACTGCACGATGTGCGTGCAGGTGTGCCCTACCGGTATCGATATCCGCGACGGGCTGCAAATCGAATGCATCGGCTGCGCCGCCTGTATCGATGCCTGCGATAACATCATGGACAAGATGGAGTACCCACGCGGCCTGATCAGCTACACCACCGAACACAACCTGTCGGGGCAGAAAACCCATAAGCTGCGCCCGCGCCTGATCGGTTACGCCCTGGTGTTGCTGGCGATGATCAGCCTGTTGGTGGCGGCCTTCTTCATGCGCTCGCTGGTGGGTTTCGACGTCAGCAAGGACCGCGTGCTGTACCGTGAAAACGCCGAAGGACGCATCGAAAACGTCTACAGCCTGAAGATCATGAACAAAGACCAGCGCGACCACACCTACGTGCTCGACGCCGCTGGCCTGCCAGACCTCAAGCTGCAAGGCCGACGTGAAATCAAAGTGGCCGCGGGCGATATCGTCAGCATGCCGGTGGAGTTGTCGAGTGCGCCGGAGCAGTTGCCGTCGAGCACCAACGAGGTGACCTTCATCCTCAAGGACGCCGATGACACCAGCGTCCATATTGAAGCCAAGAGCCGATTCATCGGCCCACAAGTTCGTTAACAGGGAACACACGCATGCCTGCAACTACTGCCGCCAGCCCTTGGTACAAACACCTCTGGCCCTGGATCATCATCGCGATTCTGGCCTGCTCAGTGACCCTGACCTTGTCCATGGTGACCATCGCAGTGAACAACCCGGACAACCTGGTCAACGACAACTACTACGAGGCCGGCAAAGGCATCAACCGCTCCCTGGACCGCGAACGCCTGGCCCAGACCCTGCAACTGCGCGGCAAGCTGCACCTGGACGAACTGACCGGCGAGGTCGAGCTGCAACTGACTGGCTACAGCAATCCAAATACTCTGGAGCTGAACCTGATCTCCCCGACCCAGCCAGAGAAGGATCGCAAGATCAACCTCACCCGCAGCGACAGCGAGCCCGGTCGCTACATCGGCCAGGTCACCGACAAGGTCGAAGGTCGCCGTTTCGTGGAACTGCTTGGCGTGGAGGGCGGCAACACCTGGCGCCTGTTCGAAGAAGAAGAGGTCAGCCACGACAAGGACTTGCTGCTGGGTGACGAACCGTTGCAGGGCGCCGAGGACCTGAAGAAGTAGACGATGATCGTTCCCACGCTCTGCGTGGTAACGCCTTGCTGGACGCTCTGCGTCTGCCTTGTGACGCAGAGCGTCACGGGCAACATTCCCACGCAAAGCGTGGGAACGATCTACGGAACTGAGCAATGACCCAACCCACCCCCTGCTACCACTGCGCCCTACCCGTCCCCTCCGGCAGTCGGTTCACCGCCCAGATCCTCGGCGAACGCCGTGAACTCTGCTGCCCGGGCTGCCAGGCCGTGGCCGAGGCGATAGTGGCCGGCGGGCTGGAAAGCTATTACCAACACCGCAGCGAAGCCTCGGCCAACCCCGAGGCGCTGCCCGTGCAGTTGGTGGACGAGCTGGCGCTGTACGACCGCGCCGATGTGCAAAAACCCTTTGTACGCCATCAGGGCGAGCTGGCCGAAACCACCCTGCTGATGGAAGGCATCAGTTGCGCCGCCTGCGGCTGGTTGATCGAGAAACACCTGCGCAGCCTGCCTGCCGTGGCCGAAGCGCGACTGAACCTGTCCAACCACCGCCTGCACGTGCGCTGGGCCGATGGGCAATTGCCGTTGAGCCAACTGCTCAGCGAGCTGCGCCATATCGGTTACGCCGCCCATCCTTATCAGGCCGACCGCGCAGCCGAACAATTGGCCAGCGAGAATCGACTGGCCCTGCGACAACTGGGAGTCGCCGGCTTGCTGTGGTTCCAGGCCATGATGGCAACCATGGCCACTTGGCCGGAATTCAATATCGACCTGAGCCCGGAATTGCACGTCATCCTGCGCTGGGTTGCGATGTTTCTGACAACGCCCATCGTGTTCTACAGCTGCGCGCCCTTCTTCAAAGGCGCCCTGCGTGACTTGCGCACACGCCACCTGACCATGGACGTCTCGGTGTCCCTGGCGATTGGCGGCGCGTACCTGGCCGGCATCTGGACCGCGATCACTGGCGTAGGCGAGTTGTATTTCGATGCCGTGGGCATGTTTGCCCTGTTCCTGCTGGCCGGGCGCTACCTTGAGCGCCGCGCCCGGGAGCGCACTGCCGCAGCCACCGCCCAACTGGTCAACCTGTTGCCCGCCTCCTGCCTGCGCCTCAAAGACGATGGCCAGAGCGAGCGCATCCTGCTTAGCGAATTGGCGCTGGGTGATCGCGTGCTGGTACACCCCGGCTCCGTACTGCCGGCGGATGGCGTGATTCTCGACGGCCAATCCAGCATCGATGAATCCCTGCTGACCGGCGAGTACCTGCCGCAACCTCGGCGCACGGGCGACAACGTCACGGCCGGCACGCTGAATGTCGAAGGCGCGCTGACCGTCCAAGTGCGCGCATTGGGCCATGACACGCGCTTGTCTGCCATCGTGCGCCTACTGGAGCGCGCCCAGGCCGAGAAGCCGCGCCTGGCACAGATTGCCGACCGCGCTGCGCAGTGGTTCTTGTTGTGCTCGCTGATCGCCGCCGCGCTGATCGGCCTGCTGTGGTGGGAGCTGGACCCGTCGCGGGCGTTCTGGATTGTGCTGGCGATGCTGGTGGCGACCTGTCCGTGCGCTCTGTCCCTGGCCACGCCCACCGCGCTCACCGCCGCCACCGGCACCTTGCACAGTCTCGGGTTGCTGCTGACCCGCGGCCATGTGCTGGAGGGCCTGAACCAGGTTGATACGGTGATTTTCGACAAGACCGGCACCCTCACCGAAGGGCGCCTGGCGTTGCGCGCCATTCGGCCCTTGAGTGCGCTGGACAGCGACCAATGCCTGGGCCTGGCCGCCGCCCTGGAGAACCGTTCCGAACACCCGATTGCCCGTGCCTTCGGCCGTGCGCCGCTGGCCGCCGATGAAGTGCTGAGCACCCCAGGCCTGGGCCTGGAAGGTCGTGTGGGCGAACGTTTGTTGCGCATCGGCCAGCCGGGTTTTGTCTGTGAACTCAGTGGCTGTGCGATTCCCGCCTCACCGGACGAAGCCGGGCAATGGCTGCTGCTGGGCGACCGCAGCGGGGCGCTGGCCTGGTTCGTACTGGATGACCGCCTGCGCAGCGACGCACCCGCCTTGCTCGCCGCATGCAAGGCGCGGGGCTGGCGCACGCTGTTGCTCTCCGGCGACAGTTCGCCGATGGTGGCCAGTGTCGCCTCTGAGCTGGGTATCGACGAAGCCCACGGCAGCCTGCGCCCTGACGACAAGCTGAAGGTACTGCAAAACCTGCACAAAGAAGGTCGCAAAGTGCTGATGCTGGGCGATGGAGTCAATGATGTGCCGGTGCTGGCCGCCGCTGATATCAGCGTGGCGATGGGCTCGGCCACGGACCTGGCGAAAACCAGCGCCGATGCGGTGCTGTTGTCCAACCGCCTGGATGCGCTGGTGCAGGCCTTCAGCCTGGCGCGGCGCACTCGCCGAGTGATCATCGAGAACCTGTTGTGGGCCGGGTTGTACAATGGGCTTATGCTGCCGTTTGCGGCCCTGGGTTGGATCACTCCGATCTGGGCGGCGATCGGCATGTCCCTCAGTTCGTTGACCGTGGTGCTCAACGCGTTGCGCCTCACTCGCCTGCCGAGCGCGCAAGCGCCGGGGACCGCCCCAGCAACCCGCCCGCTGCCGGCCTGAGCCGCGTGGGCATGGAGTACAGATGCCAGCTCTCTATGTAATGATTCCGGCGGCACTGCTGTTAGTGGGCGTGGCCATCTACATCTTCTTCTGGGCCGTGGACAGCGGCCAGTACGAAGACCTCGATGGCCCGGCCCACAGCGTGCTGTTCGACGACCAGGACCCGAACCACCTGGCCGCCATCGATGAAGCCAACAACCCCGAGCAAGCGCCCAAAGAGCCGCCCCATGCTTGAGCTGGCGCCCTTGCTGGTCTCGGCGCTGATCCTAGGCCTGCTTGGCGGCGGCCATTGCCTGGGCATGTGCGGCGGACTGATGGGCGCGCTGACCCTGGCGATCCCCAAGGAACAACGCAGCCGCCGTTTTCGCCTGCTGCTGGCGTACAACCTGGGGCGCATCCTCAGCTATGCCACCGCCGGTTTATTGATCGGCCTGGCCGGTTGGGCGGTGGCCAACAGCCCCGCGGCGATGTTCATGCGAGTGCTTGCCGGGCTGCTGCTGATCTGCATGGGCCTGTACCTGGCCGGCTGGTGGAGCGGCCTCACCCGTATCGAAAGCCTGGGACGCGGCCTGTGGCGGCATCTGCAGCCGGTGGCCAACCGTTTGCTGCCGGTGTCCAGCCTGCCCCGTGCCTTGCTGCTAGGCGCGCTGTGGGGCTGGTTGCCGTGCGGGCTCGTCTACAGCACCCTGCTATGGGCGGCGAGCCAGGGCAATGCACTGGACAGCGCCTTGCTGATGCTGGCGTTCGGGCTGGGCACCTGGCCGGTGCTACTGGCCACCGGGCTGGCCGCCGAACGGGTGACGGCGTTATTGCGCAAGCGCAGCGTGCGGGTGACCGGTGGGGTGCTGGTGATGATCTTCGGCCTCTGGACCTTGCCCGGCCCCCATCAGCACTGGCTAATGGGGCATTAGCAGGCCCTGTGGCATAGCGCCGCTCCCCGTTGATGCAAATCAAGATGCCTGCACCGCCCTGCCCCTAGACTCGGCCCACTAGCCAATCCGGGGGACCGCCCGCATGCTCGACGCCATTCGTTGGGACACAGATCTGATTCACCGCTACGACTTGGCGGGACCGCGCTACACGTCCTACCCCACCGCCGTACAATTTGACAGCCAGGTCGGCACCTTCGACCTGCTCCACGCCCTGCGTGACAGCCGCAAGGCCGTAAGGCCACTGTCGCTGTATGTGCATGTGCCGTTCTGCGCCAACATTTGTTACTACTGCGCCTGCAACAAGGTGATCACCAAGGACCGTGGCCGCGCCCAGGCCTACCTGCAGCGCCTGGAGCAGGAAATCCAGCTGGTGGCCTGCCACCTCGACCCGCAGCAGCCCGTGGAGCAACTGCATTTGGGCGGCGGTACGCCCACGTTTCTCAGCCACGATGAACTGCGCCAGGTGATGAAATGCCTGCGCCAGCATTTCAATTTGCTGGATGACGATTCGGGCGACTACGGCATCGAAATCGACCCGCGCGAAGCCGACTGGGCCACCATGGGCCTGCTACGCGAACTGGGCTTTAACCGCGTGAGCATCGGCCTGCAAGACCTCGACCCCGAGGTGCAAAGGGCGGTCAACCGCCTGCAAAGCCTGGAAGAAACCCGCGCCGTGATCGATGCAGCGCGCACCTTGCAATTTCGCTCGATCAATATCGACCTGATCTACGGCCTGCCCAAGCAGTCACCGTTGAACTTTGCGCGCACCGTGGAAGAAGTCATCCGCTTACAGCCTGACCGCCTGTCCGTGTTCAACTACGCGCACCTGCCGGAACGCTTCATGCCCCAACGGCGGATCAACACTGACGAGCTGCCCTCACCAGCGGAAAAACTGCTGATGCTGCAAACCACCATCGAACAACTGACCCAGGCCGGTTACCGCTACATCGGCATGGACCACTTTGCCCTGCCAGACGACGAATTGGCCGTCGCCCAGGAAGAAGGCAAACTGCAGCGCAACTTCCAGGGTTACACCACCCACGGGCACTGCGACTTGATTGGGCTGGGGGTGTCAGCGATCAGTCAGATCGGCGACCTGTATTGCCAGAACAGCAGTGATCTGAACCAGTACCAGAATGCCTTGGCGGGTGCGCAATTGGCGACCAGCCGCGGCCTGGTCTGCACTACGGACGACCGGTTGCGACGGGCTGTAATCCAGCAGTTGATCTGCAATTTCAGCCTGGCATTCGAGGGGATCGAACAGGCGTACAACATCGATTTTCGCGGTTATTTTGCCGAGTTATGGCCGCAGCTGGAAACGATGGCCGCCGACGGCCTGATCGCGTTGGACGCCCACGGCATTCGTGTGCTCCCGGCCGGGCGCTTGCTGGTGCGTTCAGTGTGCATGGTGTTCGATGCCTACCTGGAGCACCAGAACAGGCAACGATTTTCGCGGGTCATCTAGACGTACTTACTTCATGGCCAGGCTGGCAGCCTTGACTGCATCACCGGCACTCATGTCTTTCATCGCCTTGGTCAGGGACGCCTGGGCGCTGGTCAAGCTGGCTTGCAGTGCGCTCAACGCTGACTGCAGCCCGGAGAGTCGGGCACGGGCCTGTTCTGGGCTGAGATTTCTGTCGGCCATTACCGCAGCCATCTCGGCTTGTTTCTCGGCAATCTGCTTTTTGATCTCACGAATCATCTTGAGCAGATTCTTGACGTTGTCCGCCAGGCCGCTGTCGTCGATGTCACTGTTTGTGGCTTTTTCCGCCGCAGCAGCTTTCATCGCGGCGCCGGAGATGGTCACCGAAACGGCAGGCTTGGCTTCGTCGGTCGTCGGGATCGCGGCAACATCCGGTTCGGCAGCTTTCTTGGGTTCGGGCAGTGCCTGGATCTGAGTGCGCGAAGCGAGTTGAGCAGTGAGGGCTAACATGGTCTGAGCCGCCGTATTTGTAGTCGATAGCAGTACTATCGGCGGTTTTAGCCAAATCTTTATATACCGGTCGGTTTTTTGTACACGCTGGCCTCCGTGCCCCCCAGTGCGTTACCCTTACGTCTTATGTGTGTTTTCCCACAAGGATTTAAGAAATGTCCGAGCCAGTCAAACTGCGCGCTCACAGCCAGGCCCATTGCAAGGATTGCAGCCTGGCTCCCCTCTGCCTGCCACTTTCATTGAATCTGGAAGACATGGATGCGCTGGACGACATCGTCAAACGCGGCCGCCCGCTGAAAAAAGGCGAGTTTCTGTTTCGCCAGGGCGACAAGTTTGATTCCGTCTATGCAGTACGCTCTGGCGCGTTGAAGACCTTCAGCCTCAGCGACGGCGGCGAAGAGCAAATCACCGGTTTCCACCTGCCAAGCGAGTTGGTCGGGCTGTCGGGGATGGACACCGAGATTCACCCGGTGTCGGCCCAGGCCCTGGAAACCACCTCGGTGTGCGAAATCCCATTCGAGCGCCTGGATGAACTGGCCCTGCAACTGCCGCAATTGCGCCGCCAATTGATGCGCGTGATGAGCCGCGAGATTCGTGACGACCAGCAAATGATGCTGCTGCTGTCGAAGAAAACCGCCGATGAGCGCATTGCCACCTTCCTGGTCAACCTGTCGGCGCGCTTTCGCGCCCGTGGGTTCTCGGCCAACCAGTTCCGCCTGAGCATGTCGCGCAATGAGATCGGTAATTACCTGGGCCTGGCGGTTGAGACCGTGTCCCGCGTGTTTACTCGTTTCCAGCAGAACCAGTTGATCGCCGCCGAGGGCAAAGAGGTGCATATCCTCGACCCGATCCAGCTGTGTGCATTGGCTGGCGGTTCCCTGGAGGTCTGATCCAGGCTGCGGCCGCGCCAATCGGCGAGGCCGCAGGTATACTTCGAGTCCGTTTTCCGCTCTGGACTCCTCGACGATGACTTTTGATTCGTTCGACATCAAATCCCTGATTCGCCCCGTCATCGACTTCCCCAAGCCTGGGGTGATCTTCCGTGACATCACGCCGCTGTTCCAATCGCCCCGCGCCCTGCGCCTGGTGGCCGACAGCTTTGCCCAACGCTATGTCGAAGCCGACTTCACCCATATCGGTGCGATGGATGCCCGTGGCTTCCTGATCGGCTCGATCATCGCCTACCAGCTCAACAAGCCGCTCATCCTGTTTCGCAAGCAAGGCAAGCTGCCGGCGGACGTGCTGGCCGAGGGTTACCAGACCGAGTACGGCGAAGCCTTCCTGGAAGTGCACGCCGACAGCCTGTGCGAAGGCGATTCGGTGCTGATGTTCGATGACCTGATCGCCACCGGCGGCACCCTGATTGCTGCAGCGAACCTGGTGCGGCGCATGGGGGCAAAGATTTTTGAGGCTGCGGCGATTATTGATTTGCCAGAGCTGGGTGGCTCGCAGCGCTTGGCAGACATGGGGATTCCGACGTTTTGCCTGACGCAATTTGGGCTGACTGAGAGATAAGGGTCGTCAGTACTGCCGTCATCGCGGGCAAGCCCGGCTCCCACCTTGGAATGCATTCCCCTGTGGGAGCTGGGCTTGCCCGCGATGAGGCCCGAAAGAACACCCCGGTTTACAACCCCATCTGTTTACTGATGATTTCATTCATCACTTCACGCGTCCCGCCACCAATCGACAGAATCCGGTTATCGCGATAAAGCCGTTCCACCAGGCTGCCACGCATATACCCCTGCCCCCCCAATATTTGCACCGCGTCATACGTCACCCGATCAGCGGTATCGGTGGCCAGGTTCTTGGCCATGGAAATCTCTTTGATCACACTCTTGCCAGCGGCCATCTTCGCGGCCTGACGATAGGTGAACTCGCGGGAAACCTCCACGGCGGTAGCCATTTCCGCCAGGCGATGCTTGAGCACCTGGAATTTGCCGATGGGTTTGCCGAATGCTTCGCGCTGGGCGGCCCACTGGAGGCTTTCCTCCAAGGCCAGTTGCGCGGTCATGTTGGCCATGAGGGCCAAGGCCAGGCGCTCGCTCTGGAAGTTGCCCATGATGCAGGCAAAGCCCATGTTCTCGACACCGATGAGATTGCCCACAGGCACGCGGCAATCGTCGAAGAACAACTCGGCGGTGTCCGACGCCCACCAGCCCATCTTCTTCAGCGGCTGGCCGACGGTGAAACCCGGGATGCCCTTTTCGATCAGCAGCAGGCTGATACCGCCAAAGCCCGGCCCACCTGTGCGCACGGCCACGGTGTAGAAATCAGCGCGAATGCCGCTGGTGATAAAGGTCTTGGCGCCGCTCACGCGGTAATGCTCGCCTTCACGTACGGCGCGGGTTTGCAGGTTGGCTACATCCGAGCCGCCGCTGGGCTCGGTGACCGCCAGGGCGATGATCTTCTCGCCGGCGAGCACCAGAGGCGCTATGCGCTCACGCACGTCGGGCCGGGCCCATTTGACGATGGGCGGCAGGCCAATATCCAGGGAGCCGAGCCCGGCCACCACGCCACCGGAGCCGCACCGCATCAGCTCTTCGCTGGCGGCGACCTTGGCGAACAGATCGCCTTCGTGGCTGCCACCCAGCGCCTCGGGGTAGCCGATGCCCAGAACGCCCGCCGCACCGGCCTTGAGGTAAAGCTCGCGGGGAAAACTTTCCGCTTCCTCCCATTGCTCGATGCCGGGCAACATCTCGCGTTCGACGAAGCGGCGCACGCTGTCGCGGACCAATTGGTGGCTGGGATCGAAGTATTCCTGAAAGGCAGACATCGGCAAGCTCCATGGCGGGATGGAGCGAACTTACCAAGCGCTTGCTTGGTTATCAAGCCGAATACATTTTTTACCGTCACACAAAACCAATGTGGGAGCCGGGCTTGCCCGCGATGCAGACGCCTCGGTTTTTCAGGTACACCGTGGTGATGCTATCGCAGCGATGCGGCGACCCGACAAGCCAGCTCCCACATTGGGACTGCAGTGGGTTTTAAAGCGCGATGGGTTTGCGGCCTGCGAACGAGTGCGCCAGGGTGCCGCCGTCCACCAATTCCAGCTCGCCACCCAACGGTACGCCATGGGCGATCCGTGAAGTAATCAAACCTTTATTGGTCAGCAACTGAGCGATGTAGTGCGCCGTGGCTTCACCTTCCACCGTCGGGTTGGTCGCCAGGATCACTTCAGTAAAGGTGCCCTGCTCTTCGATTCGCGCCACCAGTTGTGGAATACCGATGGCTTCCGGCCCCAGGCCATCGAGCGGCGACAGGTGGCCCTTGAGCACGAAGTAACGCCCGCGGTAACCGGTCTGCTCCACGGCGTACACATCCATCGGCCCTTCCACCACGCACAGCAACGTGTCGTCGCGACGCGGGTCGGCGCATTGCGGGCAGAGTTCTTCTTCGGTAAGGGTGCGGCACTGGCGGCAATGGCCCACACCTTCCATGGCCTGGCTCAGGGCCTGGGCCAGGCGAGTGCCGCCGCTGCGATCACGCTCCAGCAGTTGCAGCGCCATGCGCTGGGCAGTTTTCTGGCCGACGCCGGGCAAAGTGCGCAAGGCGTCGATCAGTTGGCGAATCAGGGGGCTGAAGCTCATGGGCGAAGGGTCCGACAAAACAACGAGACGCGGTTTATACCCGCGCCCCGGATTAGCGTCAAATACTCAATCCTGCGCGACGCGCACCACCAACTTGCCGAAGTTGCGCCCTTCGAGCAGGCCGATAAAGGCTTCGGGCGCCTGCTCCAGGCCATCGACCACGTCCTCGCGGAACTTGATCTTGCCCTCGCGCACCCAAGGCGCCATAGCGCTGAGGAACTCCGGCTGGCGGTCGCCATAGTCGTCGAACACAATAAAGCCCTGGATCCGCACCCGCTTGGTCAGCAAGGTGCGTTGCAGCGCCGGCAAACGGTCAGGGCCGCTGGGCGCTTCATGGGCGTTATAGCCGGCGATCAACCCGCACAGCGGCACGCGCGCCTTGGGGTTGAGCAAAGGCAGCACAGCATCGAAGACTTTACCGCCGACGTTTTCAAAGTAGATGTCCACGCCTTTGAAGCAGGCCAGGGCCAGTTCATGGGCAAAGTCTTCGCTCTTGTGGTCGATACAGGCGTCAAAGCCCAACTCATCCACCACATAGCGGCATTTGTCCGCGCCACCGGCGATGCCCACCACGCGCAAGCCCTTGAGCTTGGCCACCTGGCCCACCACCGACCCCACCGCGCCCGACGCAGCCGCCACCACCAGGGTTTCCCCGGCCTTGGGCTGGCCGATATCCATCAGGCCCATATAGGCCGTCATGCCCGGCATACCCAGTACGCCCAGGGCCATCGACGGACTCGGCAGACCCTTGGGCAGCGGGATCAGGTTATGGCCTTCGCAAATGCAGTGGCTTTGCCAGCCAGTGGCGCCGACCACCAGGTCGCCCACTTCGAATTTCGGGTTGCGCGATTGCTCGACACGGCTGACAGCCCCACCGGTCATCACTTCACCGATTTCCACGGGTGCGGCGTAGGACGGCGCGTCACTCATGCGTCCACGCATGTAGGGGTCCAAAGACAGGTACAGGGTCTTGAGCAGCACCTGGCCGTCTGCCAGGTCCGGCAGGCTGACACGTTCCAGGCGAAAGTTTTCCGGCGTGGGGGCGCCTTGAGGGCGTGAGACCAGAACGATGCGTTGGTTGAGCGTCATTTCTTGAGGCATCAGCGGGGCTCCTTTATCGGTGAGTGGTTTCAACGGTATAGGGTGCAGACCATCGGTGAAGGCTTGGGGTTCGATGTTTCGACCGGCGAAAAAAATGCCAGGCACGATGCCTGGCATTTGAGTCTAGCTAAAGCGTGTATCAGAACGGCAGTTTCATGCCCGGTGGCAGTTGCATGCCAGCGGTCACGCCGGACATTTTGTCCTGGCTGTTGGCTTCGATCTTGCGCACAGCGTCGTTGACGGCTGCGGCGAACAGCGCTTCGAGCATTTCCAGGTCATCTTCACCCACGCCCGGCAATACGCTTGGGTCGATGCTGACACGCTTGATGTCGTGACGACCGGTCATCACCACGCTGACCATATCGCCACCGGCTTTACCGGTGACTTCGGCGTTGGCCAGCTCTTCCTGCATCTTGGCCATTTTTTCCTGCATCTGCTGCGCCTGCTTCATCAGGCCGGCCATGCCACCTTTCATCATGGGAATCACCTCAAAAGTACGTGGATCAATGAATAGCCCGGTGTCATGACGCTTGGGGCACCGGGGCTTCGACAGGTTCAATAGTATCGTGGCGGACGACCGCACCGAACTGTTGCATCATTTGTTGGATAAGCGGATCTGCGTGGATCGAATCCTCAGCCTCGCGCTGGCGGTTAAGGCGCCGACGGGTCGCGGCCTGGGCCGGCGTTTCCTGCTCGGGCTTGATCAGCTCGATGGCAATGGTCAGCGTGCGCCCATGGTACTGGTTGAGCGCATCGTTGAGCCGGCGCTGCTGGGTGGCGTTGAACAAGGCGCTATGGGCCGGGTCCAGGTGCAGCAGCCAGTGGTCGCCTTCGATGGAAATCAGGGTGCAGTTGGCGGCGATACTGCCGGTCATGCCGGAGATCGGCAATTTCGGAAACAATTCCAGCCATTGCAGGGCCAGACCGGTAGCCGGGGCCGCGGCAGGTTCTGCCTCGGGCTCGGGCGCCGGTTCCGCGGTGTGCTCGCTGGCCAGTTCGTCCAGGTAGCTGTAGGCCGAATCCATGTCCGGCTCGATGTAGTCTTCGTCCAGCGGCGGTTCGTCATCCAGGTCAATGCCCGGCGTGGCCGCGTCGACCTGGGCGACCGTCGGTTCAGGAACGGGCGCCGATACCCACTCAGGGGCATCCGGCACCACGCTGTCCGGAGTCGGCGTAGGCATCGGCGTCAGCTCGGGTTGCTCGCCGGTGGTTTCCAGCACGGGCTCCACGGCGGGCTGTTGCTCGGGCTCTACTTGCGCTTCGACCGGGTCATTCCAGGGCAAGTCGACCACGGGTTCGGGCTCGGGCTCAATGACCGGCTCGGGCTCGACCACCGGTGCGACGGCAACCGGCGCAGGTTCAGGCTCAGGTGCCGGCGCAACCGGCTCAGGCACAGCAACCGCAGGCGCTGCAACTACTGGCGCGACAACGGCCGCCCCAGCCACGGGTTTGGCGGAATCAACTGTGGCCTGGCTGATCCCCACTGGCTTTAGCGGCTGTCTCGGTGCGTCTGCCGAATCTGCCGGCCGGAACGCCAGCATGCGCAGCAGCACCATTTCAAAGCCACCCCGCGGGTCGGGTGCCAGGGGCAAGTCGCGGCGACCGATCAGGCCCATCTGGTAGTAGAACTGCACGTCTTCGGCCGGCAAGGCCTGGGCCAGGGCCAATACGCGATCACGGTCGCCATGACCGTTGTCCACGCCTTCCGGCAGGGCCTGGGCGATGGCGACGCGGTGCAATACGTTGAGGATTTCCGAAAGCACGCCATTCCAATCCGGGCCTTGCTCCGACAGGTGGCGCACCGCTTCGAGCAACGCCTTGGCGTCACCCTCGATCAGCGCGTGCAGCACGTCGAACACCTGGCCGTGGTCCAGGGTACCGAGCATGGCGCGCACGTCGGCGGCCATGACCTTGCCTTCACCAAACGCGATGGCCTGGTCGGTGAGGCTCATGGCATCGCGCATCGAACCATCGGCGGCACGGCCCAGCAACCACAGCGCGTCGTCTTCGAACGGTACGTTCTCGACGCCCAGCACGTGGGTCAAATGCTCGACCACACGCTCGGGGGTCATGTTTTTCAGGGAGAACTGCAGGCACCGCGACAAAATCGTTGCCGGAAGTTTCTGCGGGTCGGTGGTGGCCAGGATGAATTTGACGTAGGGCGGCGGCTCTTCCAGGGTTTTCAACAAGGCGTTGAAGGAGTGGCTGGACAGCATGTGCACTTCGTCGATCAGGTAGACCTTGAAGCGGCCACGGCTCGGCGCGTACTGCACGTTGTCCAGCAGTTCGCGGGTGTCTTCGACCTTGGTACGACTCGCGGCGTCGATCTCGATCAGGTCGACGAAACGCCCTTCGTCGATCTCACGGCACACCGAACAGGTGCCACAAGGCGTCGAGGTAATACCGGTTTCACAATTCAGGCATTTGGCGATGATGCGCGCAATCGTGGTCTTGCCCACCCCGCGCGTACCGGTGAACAGGTAGGCGTGGTGCAGCCGTTGGCTGTCCAAGGCATTGATCAGAGCCTTGAGCACATGGGTCTGGCCGACCATTTCGCGGAACGAGCGCGGGCGCCATTTACGTGCAAGAACCTGATAACTCATCGAAAACCGTCGCAACTGGGAAGCAGAAGCCGGTAATGCTAGCGGAGCAAGGGGGAAATTGCATCCGGCACGCTCGTCTAATCTGACGAAGCTTGTTCGATTGGCCTCCCAGAGGGCACCTGAGGACGTTTTGCTGGCACCTTGGAGCGCCAACGCCCTTCCAGACTGATAGCGGCGACGCTGGCCAGCACGACCACTGCGCCCAGCATCACCTGCAGGGTGACGTGTTCGCCAAGCAGCGTGGCGGCCATCAGCATGGCAACCGGTGGAATCAGGTACATCGCCACCGACGCACGACTGACCTCGACGTGCTTCAACACATAACCCCAGGCCAGATAGGCCAAGGCACTGGGAAAAATACCCAGCACCAGCACGGCGAGATTCTCCCCCATCGGTGCCTGCACGATGGCGGCGGGCAGTCCCGGCAGGTTCACGCACAGCATCAGCGTACCGGACCACACCATGTAGCACGCCATCGTCAACGGGCTGTAGCGATGGGCGTAATGTCGCTGGATGGCGAAGTACACACTCCATGAGCAGGCCGCCAACAAGATCAGCAAACCCCGTGGGTTGAGATCGCCCATGCCCTGGTCGCCCCAGATCACCACCAGTACGCCAGCCAACCCCAACAGTACGCAACCCCAGCGCCAGGCGCTGACCTGCTCTTTCAAGCAGAAAAACGCGATCAACACACTGAACAACGGCGCCGACTGTGCCAACACACTCGACGCTGCCGTCGTCACCCATTGCTGCCCATGATTGAGACTGGTGTGGTGCAGGAACACCCCGAAAAAGCCCAGCACCAACAACCACGGCAGGTCGCGCAATGGTGGCCGTCCAATTCCCACCCCCCAGGCCACGCAGCCCATGAATACCGACGCGATCAAAAACCGCAGCAGCGCCAATTGGCCGGGGCTATAACTGTGCAACCCCATGTGTACGCCGATGGGCGAATACGCCCAGCAGAGGATGACGCTGGCAATGACTAGCGTAAGCTTCAGAGGTGACGGAGTATTCATCGACAGCATCCACGCAAAAGGAATGCTGCCAGTCTTGGCCCAGGCCAGGCATAGGACAATTAAGCGTTTCTGACTTCTGAAATCATTGGAACTGAGCAATGGAACTGGCCCAACTGAAAATGGTGCGAGCCGTGGCGCAAACCGGCAGCGTGGCCCAGGCGGCACTGCAATTGCACTGTGTGCCGTCCAACATCACCACGCGCATCAAGCAGCTGGAAAGCGAGTTGGGCACGCCGCTGTTTATCCGTGCTGGCCGAGGGCTGGCGATCAGCGCTGCGGGAGAAATCTTCCTGGATTACTGCGAACGTATCCTGGCCTTGGTGGATGAATCCAAACGCGCGGTGGATGCCAGCGCCATTCCCCGTGGCACCTTGCGCATCGGTGCGGTGGAATCCAGTGCCAGCGGGCGCTTGCCGCCGCTGCTGGCGGAATACCACCGGCGTTATCCCAATGTCAGCCTGGAACTGGTCACCGGTGCCTGGGCGCAACTGCTGGACGACCTGCAGCACCACCGCCTGGACGTGGCGCTGGTGGCCGCCGGCGGCAAACGCACGAAGCTGGAACAGAGCGTGGTCTACAGCGAACGCCTGGTGCTGATCGCCAGCGCGTGCAGCGCGCCTATCAATAGCGCCGAGGACTTGGCCGGCCGTACATTGCTGGTATGGCCGCCGGGCTGCCCTTATCGCGCCGCCCTGGAAAACTGGCTCAAGCCCCATAACGTCAAGCCAGCGATTGCCAGCTATGCAAGCTGGGGCACGATCATCGGTTGCGTCAGCGCGGGGATTGGCGTGGCGTTGGCACCCGAGGGGATCCTGGCGCGCTATGAACAGGCCAATCAGTTGGCGTCTTATCGCTTTGAAGCGCTGACGCCCGTGGACAACCTGTTGTTCTGGCATACGGACACCCAGCGGCACCTGGCGCGAGATGCGTTCGCCGGGCTACTGCGCGAGACCTTTGGCTGACTTGCTCGCTCCTACAATTTAGGGCTTCGGGGCAGCCAACCGTGCGTACTGGCCCTGGCTGATCCAGCCCGTGAAAGAGCGGTCGTCAGCGTTGATGAATTCCACCTGCGCCCAACCGTCCTTGAACGCCAGTACGCCCACCACGTCATGCTTGACGATGTAGGGCCGCTTTGCCGCTTTGGCGCCCGGCGTTTTAAGCAGGTAAGCCTTGTCGGCAGACACCGTCACCAAGCCGATCCATTGTTTGCTGGCGGTCTGGCTCAGCTCCAGGCCCGTGGCGATTTCCGGCATCAGCACATTGATGCAGCCAGGGTGTTGGCGGCCCTGCGCCACGGTCAGGGTCACCCCGTCGGGCGCCGCGGCCACACTGCCTGGGTAGGCAGCGTCCCGCCAGGTGGTGAGCGCTTCGGGCTTGCCTTGCAGGTAGAACGTGCAACCACGGGCCACACCCTCGCCCATCGATTCCTGATAGAACCCCTCGACCTGATGCCCAGGCGTCACCGCCAGCATCAGCCCTTCATATTTACCTGAATGCAACGCCGCCGAGCCGGCCAACGCGGGCGCCACGGCGCACCACGACAACACTCCCATCGCCAGATAACGAATCATCTTATTTCTTCCCTTCAAAGGCTTCGTAGGCTTGTTTCATCAGGACGTCATAGTTGCCGTAATCGTCGCCATTATAGTTTCGGGCCATGGCGGTAAAATCCTTGTTTTTCATCGCGCTCAACAAGGCCGAGTTGTGGCTGCAAAGGCTGAGATAGGCCTTGAGTTGATTACCGGCATTGACCTTCAATGACGCCACGAACTCAAACACCGTCTTGAATCCGCACGCCGCGAAATTGAACCCCATGATTTGAAACATGCCCCAGGAGGCCGACATCAAGGCCGCTTCCTGGTCCAGCGCAAAGGCAGTGGCCATGGTCTCCCAGGCCTTGACCTGATCCTTGTTGTTCGTCTGCCATTGCGGGCCGGCTTTTTTCTTGTAGACATACGACAGCAGCGGCTGCGACTGGTCGTAGATGTGCTTGGTGTACTTGCGAAAGTGGTGCCCTTCAAAGGCGATGATCGGCAACTTGGCAGGCCCGAACCCCACCTTCCCGCCCGACTCCACCGTGGCGAACGCCTTGACCACATTCACCGAAATACCGTTGCCCAATTGCTTGGCGGCGTTCTGGAAATCCGTATCGCTCAAGGTCGTCCCGCCGTCGCAGGTGGACTGCATCATCAACTGCCGGTTACGCCGCTCGGCCTCGATCACCGCACGCACACGGTCCAGGTACACATTGACCGTGGCCTGTACCGCATCGATGTTGTTATTGCCGAAAATGTTGAGAAACGTCGGAATGCGCGTGTTAGGAAAAGCCCGCACCGGCACCTTCAGCGCCTCTTCGATCAGACTGTTGAACGTTCGCCCGGTGGGGTCGATCACGCCATCGGGATGGGCGTACTTGAGATGGCGAAACTGATACTGGCTGATGCACTGCACCAACTGGCCGTCGCACTTGCCGTTTTCCAGCAAGGCAAACCCCATCTTGGGAATGATCAAATTGAATAGATACTGGATGCACTGAACATCGGCGGGCAAGTTGCGGGCTTTGCCGGGCGTCCCTACCGAAGCACTGATAAGACGAGGCAACCCTTGCAGGCTTTTCATGACAGACATCCTTGTGAGTGAAAGAAGCGATAGCACTTCAATATCAAATCCATGCCCTTGTCATACTCTGAAACAAGTGGCCGGCGGAAGCTAACAAGGCGGTCTGCGGGTTGTCCAGAGGGCTTTATGAAAGTTGTGAAACAGCCGGATTAAATCCGTCAGTAACCGTGGGATTCACGGGCCTTTTGATACTTGTGGTAGTCGAGCCACTCGACCACATCGTAGGGCAGGTACAACTGCACCCGGGCTCGTGAAATCGCGATATACACCGCACAGAGTCGTTGATCGAACGCGTAGGCGTCCTGGAACTTCACGTTGGTCAACAGTTCCGGCGTAAGCAATACCCGGTCGAACTCCATGCCGCCCGCATCCTGCGCCAGCATCAACAGGACGCGCTCGTCCGGATGGCCGATCAATCTGTTCAAACGCGTGACATCCGCCACGTTAAAGCCTTTTTCCAGTTCGGCCTCGACCCACAGAAACGCCTCATCGAACTGGCAGGCTTCGCGCACCTGCTGCCAATCGGCCATGTCACTGAAAAACGCATGGGGGCCGAGGTCATTGAACTCATTGCTATAGAAATCGGGTTTGAACAACGCGATGACCGTGTCCATGAAATGCTTGAGCGACTGCTGGGCCTCTTTGCTCGCCAGGCCGAACGCACAACGGGCGTGGCTCAGTTGGATCGCCCACTGCATGGTGTCCCAATGGGAAGCGGTCAACACCACGCAACCTTGCGGGGGTACAAAACCCTGCGGATAAAACTCAATGCCGACATCGGCATCGCGTGCGCCCTCGAAAAGCGATTTGCTTTTTTCCGAATGCAAGCTGATCAACGGGTTGACCAGGCGCTCGACATTGCGCCCGGAACGCACGGAGTAGCACACGTCGGTATGGCGAACCTCACGGGCGCGTTTGACCACGCCGCCACTGGCCTGCTGATACTCATCCCCCAAAGTGATCAGCACCTGGCGGCCGCGCTCGATGATTTGCAGCAACGGCGCGGGGATGTCCTGGCTCTCATCGATGAGCACGTGGGTATAGCGCTCGGGGACGACGCAGCCTGCAAGGCTGGCGCGCTTGATCATCAACAAGGCTTCAAACCCGGTATGCCGGCCCCAGGCCGGGTTCGCCTCAAGGTAGCCCCACAACCGGCTGGCATATTCGAGCAGCACCCTGGCATCGACGCCGGCGAGCGGTTGCTTGAAATGCGGCAAATGCTGGGCCGACAAGCTGTACTCCCAAGAGCGGCAGTAGGCTTCAAGCACCTTGAGGCACACCTCCACTACCGCTTGCCCTTCCAGGCGACGAAAACCAAAGATATTCAGTTCTTGGGCGAGCGCCTGCTTGGTCGGCACCCTCACCGGCGCATTCAGCGGCTTTGGCCTGGGGCCATGCAATAGAGCATGGGCGAAGTCCTGAAAGGTATGCCCGGCCTTACGCTCCCGCGCTCCCACCATGCGAGCACGCAGGGTTTCGAGTTTTGCCGGGGTGCGTGCCAGCAGCAAGGTCTTTTCCGGGCGCAGGTGCTCCAGCAAGGCCACCAGCAGGTGACTCTTGCCAATGCCTGCGTAGCCTTGCACATGCAGGTCTTCGTTCAGGTTGGCACGGAAGGTTCTGAGCAGCTTGTCCTGCTCGGCGCTCAACCAGCGCTCGCGATGCCTGGGCGTGATCACCTGCTGGCTGAACGGATCATTGGCCTTGAGATGGCGGACTTTATACTCGACGTCCCATTTGCCACTGGGTAACAGGTAGTCCTGCGCCTGGACTTCCTCCTCCAGCAGAAAGCGCAGCTTCAGGCTTTTGACCACATTGAGGCCGAAGTACAGCTTCCTCTGATCGAACAGCCGCTGCGCTTCAGAGAGCAGGGACACACTGGCCGAATGGCGGGCATCGACTGCCCAGTCAATCAGCTTGGCCAACACTTTTTCAGCACCGTTGGCGCTAAGGTCGCTTTCCGGCACCTGCGCCAGGTTCTGGATCACCAACACCGCCGCCAATTGGGGCTCACTCAGGGCTACAAGCGCATCGAAACCCTCACTGCCCAACAACCCCGCACAGGTGTGCTCGGTGATCGGCAAGAAAACAGGGCTGGATAAATTGAAATGTTCCGAGTGCATAGAGCCTCGTAGCCAGGGGAAGAGACGCTTGGGAGTATGCCACTAGACGGGAAATGACCGTCATGCACTGTGCAGGAAGCATCACAGATGACGGGCTGAAAATAACTTGAGATTTAGAAGGGACTGCAGAAGGGAGCGTTATGGAGGCAACCCCACCAGCCACACCCCGGCACACAATGTTCCCGCTGTGGCTGCTGCCTTCCGGCTCTGACCAGGTTCACGGGTAATCGTTGCGGGGGGACCGATGGGGTCACCATAACGACGCTGCCTCTCGGCAAGCCGCGCCATTGTACCCATCTCATCGGAAGTTACAACCGTTGGTTCCGGATTAAAAAATGAGAAGGCTCAAGCACTTGCCATAACCCCATCAGCCCTGCCGCCCTCTTCCTGGATGACCAGGTGAATAAAGTGCAGCTTGGCAATCACCGCGGGCGGCAGCACGAAGGGGTAGAAATCCGGCTGGCCCATGGCGCGGGACAGTTCGTTGAGCATGCCGGCCAGTTCGATCCAGGCATTGACGAAGGAAAGGAATGCCGGGCCGCCTGGGTGTTGCGGGTCGTAGAGCGTGGTCAGGGGGAATGGCTGGTAATCCAGGTCCATCTCGCGGGCGCTCATGCCAAAGCCCAGGGCTGTGTCCACGGCGTCCATCATGTGCAGGTAGTGGGCCCAGGTTTCAGCCCAATCTTCCCAGGGGTGCATGGTGGCGTAGGCGCTCACGCAGGTGAGTTGCCAGTCGGGGCGCGGGCCGTTCTGGTAGTGCTGGTCGAGGGCCTCGGCATAACTGGCGCGTTCGTCGCCGAACAGGTTGCGAAAATGAGGGAGCCAGTGGCTGTTGGCGATCAGGCGGTCCCAGTAGTAATGACCGACTTCATGGCGAAAATGGCCGAGCAAGGTGCGGTACGGCTCGCGCATCTGTACGCGGACTTTTTCGCGGTGGGCGTCATCGGCTTCCTTGATGTCCAGGGTGATCAGCCCATTGGCGTGGCCGGTGGTGGGCGCGTTGCCTTCCAGGTCGATACCGATAAAGTCGAAGGCCAGGCCAGTCTCTTCGTCAACGCTCTTGGGCACCACTTGCAGGCCCAGGCTGATCAGTTGCGCCACCAAGCGGCGCTTGGCGGTTTCGACCTTGCGCCAGCGTTCGGGGTTTTCCGCAATTGATAGGTCAGGAATGGTGCGGTTCAGGCTACAGGCCACGCACAACGGCGCGGTGCTGTGGGCAGGAATCAGCCAGTTGCACGCAGCCGGTGATTCGAGGTTGGCGCAGCGCCGAAAAGCGCCAGCATCAAGATTGTCGTCGGCCAGCCAAGTACCGACCACCGGCCCAGGTTGCAGGGACGACAGGCGGCTTTGCTGCGGCTGGTAACCCAACGCCGCCTGGCAGGCCAGGCATTGGCTGTTGCGAAAGAACAGCGACTGGCCACACCGGCATCGCCACACCTTGCTGTTGCGCGAGGTTTCGGCCATGAACGGAGCGGCGATGCGCGTGCTGAGTTGCTCGAAGTAGCGGAACATGGCGATCTCTCCCTGGGGTGACAGAGACTAGATCATTTCTCGGGAGAGAACGTTCCCACGCTCCGCGTGGGAATGCCGCCTTGGACGCTCTGCGTCTGCGCGAAGGCCGTGACGCGGAGCGTCACAGGATGCATTCCCACGCGGAGCGTGGGGACGATCAATCAGACGGTGATGTTGTGCTTGGCCAGGAAGGCGACGAAGGCCTCTTCGTCCAGTACTTTCAGGCCCAGCTCATTGGCCTTGGCCAATTTCGAGCCGGCGCCCGGTCCCGCCACCACGCAGTGGGTTTTCGCCGAAACGGAACCGGCCACCTTGGCCCCCAGGCTTTCGAGCTTGTCCTTGGCCACATCGCGGCTCATCAACTCCAGGGAGCCGGTGAGTACCCAGGTGTGCCCGGCTTCGGGCAAGCCTTCAACGACCTTTTTCTCGCTCTGCCAGTGCATGCCGAAGTCCTTGAGCTGCTGCTCGATGGCCAGGGCATGGTTGGCGTTGTCGGCATTGTCGAAAAACTCCCGTACAGCCTTGGCTTGCTTCTCGGGCAGCGCCTGGCGCATGTCGAGCCAGTCAGCCTTGATGATGCCCTCCAGCGAACCGAACTTGTCCGCGAGCTTCTGCGCCGCGCCCGGTCCCACCGAAGGCACGTGCAGCTTGTCGAGCAAACCGCCCAAGGTGGTGCTGGCGGCGAATTCCGCGCTGAGTTCGCCCTGCTCCTGCAATTGCAGGCCGCATTCGTCTGGCGACAACAGTGCGCCAATCACCTGCTGGTTGTGCCCGTCTTCAAAGAAGCTATGGATCTCATGGGCCACTTCCAGCCCTACATCCGGCAAGTACGTCAGCACCTCTGGCAACGCCTTTTGAACACGCTCCAGGGACGCCAGCGAGCGCGCCAGCACCTTGGCCGTCTCCTCGCCCACATCGGGAATGCCCAAGGCGTAGATAAAGCGTGCCAGGGTCGGGGTCTTGCTGTTTTCGATGGCGCTGATCAGCTTCTTGCTGGAGGTATCGGCAAAGCCTTCCAGGTCGATGATCTGTTCGTATTTGAGCTTGTAGAGATCGGCCGGCGAGCCGATGAGCTGTTCATCCACCAGTTGCTCGATGGTCTTGTCGCCCAGGCCGTCGATGTCCATGGCCCGGCGCGAGACGAAATGAATGATGGCCTGCTTGAGTTGCGCACCGCAGGCCAGACGCCCGACGCAACGGTACACCGCGCCTTCGCTGACGGTTTCCTTGCCCTTACTGCGCTTGACCAACTGCGTGCGCTCCACATGGGAACCGCACACCGGGCAATTTTGCGGGATCTGCACAGCGCGGGCGTTTTCCGGGCGGCGTTCGGTGACCACCGAGACCACCTGCGGAATCACATCACCGGCGCGGCGGATGATCACGGTGTCACCGATCATCAGCCCCAAGCGTGCCACTTCGTCCATGTTGTGCAGGGTGGCATTGGACACGGTCACACCGGCCACCTTGACCGGCTTGAGGCGCGCCACCGGCGTGACCGCACCGGTACGGCCGACCTGGAATTCCACGTCGAGCAGCTCGGTGAGTTCTTCCATGGCCGGGAATTTGTGCGCGATCGCCCAGCGCGGCTCGCGGGCACGGAAGCCCAGTTCACGCTGGTAGGCAATGCTGTTGACCTTGAACACCACGCCGTCGATTTCATAGCCCAGCTCATTGCGGCGCTCGCCGATGTCGCGGTAGTAGTCCAGGCATTCCTGAATGCCCTTGGCCAGCTTCAACTCGTGGCTGATGGGCATGCCCCACTTCTGCAACTGCTTGAGGTTGCCGATATGGGTGTCGCTGATATCCGCGGTCACCTGGCCGATGCCATAGCAGCAGAACTCCAGCGGGCGACTGGCGGTGATCTTCGAATCCAGTTGGCGCAGGCTGCCCGCCGCAGCGTTGCGCGGGTTGGCGAAGGTCTTGCCACCCACTTCCAGTTGCGAGGCGTTCAACCGCTCGAAACCGGCCTTGGACATGAACACTTCACCGCGCACTTCCAGGGTGGCTGGCCAGCCCGTGCCGTGCAGTTTCAGGGGGATATTGCGCACGGTGCGCACGTTGACGCTGATGTCCTCGCCCGTGGTGCCGTCGCCCCGGGTGGCACCGCGCACCAGCTCGCCATCCTGGTACAACAGGCTGACCGCCAGGCCATCCAGCTTCGGCTCGCAGCTGTATTCCACCGCCGCGCCAGCGCCAAACAGATCGCCCACCGGCAGGTCAAGGCCCTCGGTGACCCGGCGATCAAACTCCAGCATGGTGGTTTCATCGAAGGCGTTGCCCAGGCTGAGCATCGGGATCTCGTGCTTGACCTGGGTGAACGCCGACAATGCCGCACTGCCGACCCGCTGCGTCGGCGAATCACGCGTCACCAGTTCCGGGTGCTCGGCCTCCAGGGCTTTGAGCTCGTGGAACAGGCGGTCGTATTCGGCGTCCGGGATGCTCGGCTCGTCGAGGACGTGGTAGCGGTAGTTATGCTGATCCAGTTCAGCGCGCAGTTCGAGGATGCGGGTATGGGCGGCGGTCATGGGTGTTCTCTCATAAAGCAAAAGAGCAGCCGAAGCTGCTCAATATGTTAGTGCACGGATTCTACAGACAACGCTTAAGATCGTTCCTCAGCGTTTCTGTGTCAGGGCGCGACGCTCGAACTCGACGATGCGCTGACGGTAGTGTTCGATGGTCTGGGCGGTGAGCACGCTGCGTTGGTCGTCTTTGAGCTCGCCGTTGAGTTCCTGGGACAGCTTGCGGGCGGCGGCCACCATCACGTCGAACGCTTGTTTGGGGTGACGCGGGCCTGGCAGACCAAGGAAGAAACTCACCGCCGGGGTGCTGAACAGGTCGATATCGTCCAGATCGAACGTGCCCGGCTTGACCGCGTTGGCCATGGAGAACAGCACTTCGCCGTTACCGGCCATGCTTTCGTGACGATGGAAGATATCCATCTCGCCAAAACGCAGGCCGCTTTCGAGGATGTTCTGCAAGAGTGCCGGGCCTTTGAAACCGCCGGCGTCGCGGCAGATCACGCTGATGACCAGCACTTCTTCGGCAGCCGGCTGATCGTTCACCGATTGGCGCGACGCGCTTTTGGTCGCGGTCTCGTCCGGGAAATCATCATCACGGCTGCTGAAGCTCGGGCCGTCGTCAACGTCGAGGTTCAGGTCGCCCTGGTGTGGCTCGGCAACCGCCGCGCCACCACGCTTGCCGCGCTTGGAGGACGGTTCGCGGGCTTCACGCAGCGGGGCGCTCATCGACGGCAGGTCGTGCTCGTCCAGTTGCGGCTCTTTATGGGTATCCAGCACACGGGGCGGCCCCAGCAGCTCGGCGGCGCCGTCGTCGTCAGGCAAGTTGGACAGGTTTCGGTCCAGACGGAACTTGAGCTTGCCCTTGCCACCGCGCATACGGCGCCAGCCATCGAAAAGAATACCGGCAATGACAATGATGCCGATGACGATCAGCCACTCGCGCAGACCGATTTCCATGTAATCCCGTGCCTCTAATAAAAAATGCTGAAAAATAAGGGGTTTAGCACCGTGCAAACCGCTTTAAAACGTGGCGCCAACTCTATGTTCTGACTGACGTTTTGCCCACGCACACGAAAAATTGACATTAAACTAGCACGACCAAAGATAACTTTACACCGTCTGTCAAAATGCCTTGAACAAATATGTCCATTTGCCACTTTCCCCAGGCCGGTAAATCGCCCTACAGCGTGCTGTAAATTCTCTCTCCCAGCGTGGCTCAGGATTCCACCATCGCCATCGCCTCTTCCACATCCACTGCGACCAATCGCGAACAGCCCGGCTCATGCATCGTCACCCCCATCAACTGGTCGGCCATTTCCATGGCGATCTTGTTGTGGGTGATATAGATGAACTGCACGGTCTGGGACATCTCTTTGACCAACCGAGCGTAGCGTCCAACGTTAGCGTCATCCAGCGGTGCGTCAACCTCGTCGAGCATGCAGAACGGGGCCGGGTTCAACTTGAAGATGGCAAATACCAGGGCCAATGCGGTCAGGGCTTTTTCGCCGCCGGACAATAAATGGATGGTGCTGTTCTTCTTGCCCGGAGGCCGCGCCATGATCGTTACCCCTGTATCGAGTAGATCTTCGCCCGTCAGTTCCAAGTAGGCGCTGCCACCACCGAAAACTTTTGGGAATAACGCCTGTAAACCGCCATTAATCTGATCAAAGGTATCTTTGAAGCGGTTGCGGGTTTCCTTGTCGATCTTGCGGATCACGTTTTCCAGGGTGTCCAGGGCTTCAACCAGATCAGCGTCCTGGGCATCCAGATAACGTTTACGCTCGGACTGCTGCTGGTACTCATCGATAGCGGCGAGGTTGATCGCGCCCAGGCGTTGAATACGTGCGGCAATTCGCTCAAGTTCTTCTTCGGCGTCTTTCTCGTTGGCCTGGGCGGTCAGGGTGTTGAGCACGCCGTGCAGGTCATAGCCATCTTCCAGCAATTGGTCTTGCAAGGTCTTGCGGCGCACGCTGAGGGCTTGCCATTCCATACGCTGTTGTTCGAGCTGGCCGCGGATCAACTGCGATTGCTGCTCGGCCATGGTGCGACGCTTTTCGGCGTCGCGCAGTTCACGGTCGGCGTCTTCCAGGGCGATCTGGGCGGTCTTGAGTTCGACATCGACGGTCATGCGCTTGTCGAGCAATTCCTCAAGCTTGAGGCGCAGCTCTTCCAGCGGCGCCTCGCCCTCCTCCAGGTTGAGGCTCAGTTGCTCGCGCTTTTCGGTCAGGCGTTCGGACTGCATCTCCAGGCGCTCAAGGGCCTGGCGCGTGGAATCATGCTGGGCGCGCAACGAGCCCAAGCGTACGGCCAACTGATGGGCGTGGTCCTTGTGCTGCCGGGCTTCCTGGCGCACGCGGTCAAGGCGCTCACGCAGGCTGTCGCGCTGGGCCAGCAGCAACTCGCGCTGTTCGGTGTCCAGGGCCATGCTGTCGAGGGCTTCCTGCAAGTGCAGGCGCGCTTCACCGATCTGTTCGTGTTCCAGGGCGCGCTGTTCGCCCATCTCGGCCACTTCTTCGTCAAGACGGGTGCGGCGCAGGGTCAATTGCTCCACCTTGGCCCTGCTCGCAGACAACTGGGCTTTCAATTCGCCTTGCTGGCGCGCTTCGTCCTGCAACAGCCGACGCAGGTGTTCGCGGCCGGTTTCCTGCTGACGCTGGGTAGCACGCAGGGTTTGCAGTTCGGTTTCCAGGCTTTCCAGTGTGGCTTCGCGTTCTTCACGCTCAGCGCTCAGGTTGACGATTTCCTGGCCACGGGCCAATACGCCACTTTCCGCCTCACTGGCGCGGCGCACGCGCAGGAAGTGGCGGCCGACCCAATAACCATCGCGGCTGATCAAGCTTTCGCCGGCCGCCAATTGGCCGCGTTGGGCCAAGGCTTGCTCCAGAGACTCCACCGGCCTGACCTGGCCCAGCCAAGGCGACAGATCCATCGCCGCCTCGACCTTGTCCAGCAAACTACCCGGCACCCGCGCACCCTCGGGCGCCGGGCTGAGCAGGCGCAAATCGCCCTGGGCAAACCCGGCCAGGTCGAAGCCGCCAAAATCATCCACTAGCACAGCTTGCAGATCGGCGCCCAGCACGGTTTCCACCGCCAATTCCCAGCCGGCTTCGACTTTCAAGCCTTCGGCCAGGCGGGGGCGTTCGGCCAAATGCTGGTCGCGCAGCCATTCGGCGGTGCCGGTACCGGGGTCGAGCGCGGCTTGCTGCAAGGCCTCCAGCGAAGCCAACCGACCATTGAGCCGCTGCAAGTCGCCCTGGGCTTGCTGCTGCGCCTGGGTCGCGGTGTGCAATTGCTGACGCAGTTGCTCCAGGCGCTCCACTTGCTGCTCTTCGCTGGCCTCCAGCTCTTCCAGGGTCATTTCGCTTTCGGCCAGTTGTTCGCTCAGCGCCATGATCGCCGCGTCTTCCGGGTCGGCGGCGAGCAGTACGCGCTCTTCCTGCAGCCGGCGCTGGCGCTCGGCCAGGCGTTCCATGCTGGTTTCCAGCTGCTGGATGCGCGACTGCTGCACCTCGGCCTGGCGGCGTGGCTCGGCGGATCGCAGGTTGAAGGCGTCCCACTGCTCCTGCCAGCCGTGCATGGTGGCTTCGGATTCTTCCAGGGCGGCGGCGGCCTCTTCGGCGGCGGCGCTGGTGATTTCCTGCTCGGGGGTGAGCATGTCCAGCTCTTCGCCCAAGGTCAGCAGCAAGGTACGGTCATGGCCCAGGTGCGATTCGGTTTCCAGGCGTGCGCGTTCGGCTTCCTTCAAGTCATCCTGCAACTGGCGCAAACGCTGCTGGCCGTGCTGGATACTCTGCTCGACCCGGGCAATATCACCGCCCACCGAATAGAAGCGGCCCTGCACCAGATTGAAGCGTTCGGACAACTCATGGTGACCGTCACGCAGGCGCTCAATGCTGGCGTCGGCATTGCGCTGCTCGGCCACCAGCGCTTCAAAGCTGACTTCCTGGGTGCCAATAATCGCTTCGCGCTGGCCCACCTGGTCATTCAAGGCCTGCCAGCGCAGGGCCGACAGTTGCGCCTTGAGCTGGCGCTCTTCGCCCTTGTATTCCTGATACTTCTCGGCGGCCTGCGCCTGGCGGTGCAGGCGTTCGAGCTGGCGCTCCAGCTCTTCGCGCAGGTCGGTCAGGCGGGCGAGGTTTTCGTGGGTGCGACGGATACGGTTTTCAGTCTCGCGACGGCGCTCCTTGTACTTGGAGATGCCGGCCGCTTCTTCGATAAAGTTACGCAGGTCTTCGGGCTTGGCTTCGATCAGCTTGGAGATCATGCCCTGCTCGATGATCGAATAGCTGCGCGGGCCCAGGCCGGTGCCGAGGAAAATATCGGTGATATCGCGACGGCGGCACTTGGTGCCGTTGAGGAAGTAGCTGTTCTGGCTGTCGCGGGTGACTTTACGACGGATGGAAATTTCCGCGTAGGCGGCGTATTCGCCGATCAGGGTGCCGTCGGAGTTATCGAATACCAGTTCGATACTGGCCTGGCTCACCGGCTTGCGGCTGGTGGAGCCGTTGAAAATGACGTCGGTCATCGACTCGCCGCGCAGGTTTTTCGCCGAGCTCTCGCCCATCACCCATCGCACGGCGTCGATGATGTTCGACTTGCCGCAGCCATTGGGCCCCACCACCGCCGCCATGTTGCTGGGGAAGTTGACGGTGGTGGGGTCGACGAAGGATTTGAACCCCGCCAACTTGATGCACTTGAGCCGCACGCTTAGGCGTCCGCCAAGGCTGCGATGACCAGCGAACTGCTGCGCTGGCAATAGGCTGTGAGCACCAGGCGAATCTGCACCAGGTCACGGGCCAGTACTGCGGCGAGCAATTGCTCGAACAGCGCCAGGAACTCGCTCATGGACGCCTTGCGCTGATCCAGGGCCAGGTAATAAGCGCGGTTCATCGCCGGCTGCAGGTTTTCGACGGTTTCCTGCAAATAAGGGTTGTTGGCGAAGGGGTACGCGGCGCGCATCACGCTGAAGCTTTCTTCGACGAAAGCGCGGATGTCCTCACGCTCCAGGCTCAATTGAAGGCGTTGCTGGATCTGCAGAAACGGCGCCATGTCGGCCTGGGTCTGCCAGCCTTCGGCAACCGCATTGCCGAGCAGGATGTACATCTCGCCCATCAACGTACACAGGCTCTGCACCTTGTGCGCGGTAAGTTCGGTGACGTGAGCGCCACGGCGCGGCAGGATCGCAATCAAATGGCGGCGCTCAAGGATCAGCAAAGCTTCGCGCACGGAACCACGGCTGACGTTGAGCGCCAGCGTGACCTTCTGTTCCTGGATCCGCTCCCCAGGCTTGAGATCGCCGCGAATGATACGTTCGGCGAGGTGGTGAGCAATTTGCTCGGCGAGACTGTCCGGCGCCTTGAACGTCATGTTTTCCCTTCAAAATCTTCTATCAGTACAAGCGCGGCAGTGTAGCGCATTGGCCCGCTGATGGCGCTACGCCCACCGTGGCGAATTTGGCATGAAATAAGCAAAGTTGAAGCCTGTAAGCCGCCAAAAACGCCGGTTCCAGAAGACTGGACCATAATTGAAAGTGTTGCGACCGGATTTTCTTGACCCTTAGGTCAGAAAACCATTGACCGAAAAGTCAGACATGACTAGATTCGGCGCAAAGCGGTTAACAACAATAATGAGTCTGCGAGGCCTTCCGTGATCCAGTTTTTACTTAACCAGGAACTCCGTAGCGAGCACGCCCTGGACCCCAACCTGACCGTGCTCAACTATCTGCGCGAGCATGTGGGCAAACCCGGTACCAAGGAAGGCTGCGCCAGCGGCGACTGTGGCGCGTGCACCGTGGTGGTCGGCGAGCTGCACACCGACGAGCAAGGCGCCGAGCAGATTCGTTACCGCAGCCTCAATTCCTGCCTGACGTTCGTGTCGTCGCTGCACGGCAAACAACTGATCAGCGTTGAAGACCTCAAGCACAAGGGTCAACTGCACAGCGTGCAACAGGCCATGGTCGAGTGCCATGGCTCACAGTGCGGCTTTTGCACCCCGGGCTTCGTGATGTCGCTGTTTGCCCTGCAAAAGAACAGCGACGCCCCCGACAGCCACAAAGCCCATGAAGCCCTGGCCGGCAACCTGTGCCGCTGCACCGGTTATCGCCCGATTCTCGCCGCCGCCGAACAGGCCTGCTGCAACAAGCCCCTGGATCAATTCGACAGCCGCCAGGCTGAAACCATCGCCCGCCTCAAGGCTATCGCGCCGACCCAGACCGGCGAACTCAACAGTGGTGACAAGCGCTGCCTGGTGCCACTGACCGTTGCCGACCTGGCCGACCTCTATGACGCCTACCCACAAGCCCGGCTGCTGGCCGGCGGCACTGACCTGGCGCTGGAAGTCACCCAGTTCCACCGCACCCTGCCGGTGATGATCTACGTCGGCAACATTGAAGCCATGAAGCGCATCGAGCAGTTCGACGACCGTCTGGAAATCGGCGCGGCCACCGCCCTCTCCGACTGCTACGCCGCGCTGCACCATGAATACCCGGACTTCGGCGAACTGCTGCAACGCTTCGCCTCCCTGCAAATTCGCAACCAAGGCACCCTGGGCGGCAATATCGGCAACGCTTCGCCGATTGGTGACTCGCCGCCGCTGCTGATTGCCCTGGGCGCGCAGATCGTACTGTGCAAGGGCAACACCCGCCGCACCCTGGCGCTGGAAGACTATTTCATCGACTACCGCGTCACCGCGCGCCAGGACAGCGAGTTCATCGAGACCATCATCGTGCCCAAGGGCCACACGCTGTTCCGGGCCTACAAGGTGTCCAAGCGCCTGGACGACGATATTTCCGCCGTATGCGCAGCGTTCAACCTGAAGATCGACAACGGCGTGGTCAGCGAAGCGCGCGTTGCGTTCGGCGGCATGGCCGCCACGCCAAAACGCGCAACCCGCTGCGAGGCTGCGCTGGTAGGCGCCACTTGGAATGCGGCCACGGTAGAAAAAGCCTGCACCGCCCTGGCCGGCGACTTCACCCCACTGTCGGACTTCCGCGCCAGCAAGGAATACCGCCTGCTCAGCGCGCAGAACCTGCTGCGCAAATACTTCATCGAACTGCAAACGCCGCACATCGAGACTCGGGTGACCGCTTATGTCTAACCATCACGCCGTGGTAAAAACCCAGGCCGAACTTGCCGCACTGTTTGCCCAGGACCTCACCACCGGAGTCGGGCGCAGCGTCAAGCATGACAGCGCCGCCAAACACGTCAGCGGTGAAGCACAGTACATCGACGACCGCCTGGAATTTCCCAACCAGTTGCACCTGTATGCGCGCATGTCGGACCGCGCCCACGCCCGGATCATCAGCATCGACACCGCGCCCTGCTACGCCTTCGACGGCGTGCGCATTGCGATCACCCATGAAGACGTACCGGGCCTGAAAGACATCGGCCCGTTGATGCCCGGCGACCCACTGCTGGCCATCGACACCGTTCAGTTCGTCGGCCAGGTGGTGCTGGCCGTGGCCGCCCGCGACCTGGAGACCGCACGCAAGGCGGCAATGGCGGCAGTGATCGAATATGAAGACCTGGAGCCAGTGCTGGATGTGGTCGAGGCGTTTCGCAACAAGCACTTCGTGCTCGACAGCCACACCCACCAACGCGGCGACTCGGCCACTGCGCTGGCAAGCGCCAAGCATCGCATACAGGGCACCTTGCATATCGGCGGCCAGGAACACTTTTATCTGGAAACCCAGATCTCTTCGGTGATGCCCACCGAAGACGGCGGCATGATCGTCTACTGCTCCACGCAAAACCCCACCGAAGTGCAGAAGCTGGTGGCCGAAGTGCTGGATGTGTCGATGAACAAGATCGTGGTCGACATGCGCCGCATGGGCGGTGGTTTTGGCGGCAAGGAAACCCAGGCCGCCAGCCCGGCGTGCCTGTGCGCCGTGGTGGCGCGCCTCACTGGCCAGCCGACCAAGATGCGCCTGCCACGGGTCGAAGACATGCTGATGACCGGCAAGCGCCACCCCTTCTATATCGAATACGACGTAGGGTTTGACGACAACGGCCGACTGCACGGCATCAACCTGGAACTGGCGGGTAACTGCGGTTGTTCGCCGGACCTGTCCAACTCGATTGTCGACCGCGCCATGTTCCACGCCGACAACTCGTATTACCTGGGCGACGCCACGGTCAACGGCCATCGCTGCAAGACCAATACCGCCTCCAACACGGCCTATCGCGGCTTCGGCGGCCCGCAGGGCATGGTCGCCATCGAAGAGGTGATGGACGCCATCGCCCGCCATCTAGGCCAAGACCCGCTGGCCGTGCGCAAGGCCAACTACTACGGCAAGACCGAGCGCAACGTTACCCACTACTACCAGACCGTCGAGCACAACATGCTCGAAGAAATGACCGCCGAGCTTGAGGCCAGCAGCCAATACGCAGAGCGCCGCGAAGCGATCCGCCTGTACAACGCCCACAGCCCGATCCTGAAAAAAGGCCTGGCGCTGACCCCGGTGAAATTCGGTATTTCGTTCACCGCCAGTTTCCTCAACCAGGCCGGCGCGCTGATCCATATCTACACCGATGGCAGCATCCACCTGAACCACGGCGGCACCGAGATGGGCCAGGGCTTGAATACCAAGGTCGCGCAAGTCGTGGCCGAGGTATTCCAGGTAGAAATCGACCGCGTCCAGATCACCGCCACCAACACCGACAAGGTACCCAACACCTCGCCCACCGCTGCCTCCAGCGGCGCCGACCTGAACGGCAAGGCCGCGCAGAATGCGGCCGAAACCATCAAGCAGCGCCTGGTGGAATTTGCGGCGCGCAAGTACGACGTAAGCGAGGCGGACGTGGAGTTTCGCAACGGCCATGTGCGCGTGCGCGAGCAGATCCTGAGCTTCGAGGCGTTGATCCAGCAGGCGTATTTCGCCCAGGTATCGCTCTCCAGCACAGGTTTCTACAAAACCCCGAAAATCTTCTACGACCGCAGCCAGTCACGCGGGCGGCCGTTCTACTACTACGCGTTCGGCGCGGCCTGCTGCGAAGTGATCGTCGACACCCTGACCGGCGAATACAAAATGCTGCGCACCGACATCCTGCATGACGTGGGCGCCTCGCTGAACCCGGCCATCGACATCGGCCAGGTGGAAGGCGGCTTCATCCAGGGCATGGGCTGGCTGACCATGGAAGAGCTGGTATGGAACAACAAAGGCAAGCTGATGACCAACGGCCCGGCCAGCTACAAGATCCCGGCAGTGGCCGACATGCCGCTGGACCTGCGGGTGAAGCTGGTAGAGAACCGCAAGAACCCGGAAGACACGGTGTTCCATTCCAAGGCCGTGGGCGAGCCGCCGTTCATGCTGGGGATTGCGTCGTGGTGTGCGATCAAGGACGCGGTGGCGAGTTTGGCTGACTATCGCCAGCAGCCCAAGATCGATGCGCCGGCCACGCCCGAGCGGGTGTTGTGGGGGTGTGAGCAGATGCGGCAGTTGCGGGCGGCGAAGGCTGTCGAGGCTGACACTGAATTGGCTTCGCTCTAGACCCAGGCGCTGCCATCGCGGGCAAGCCCGGCTCCCACATTTTGAGGTGCTAACCCGATCAAATGTGGGAGCTGGCTTGCCTGCGATAGCGGCCGAACTAACAGCAGAAATGTTGAGGTAGACATGGACAACTGGATCAGCGCCCTCGCCACCCTGCACAACCAGGGCGAACCCTGCGTGCTCGTCACCATTATCGAGGAACTCGGCTCAACCCCGCGCAACGCCGGTTCCAAGATGGTCATCAGCGCCGCGCACACCTTCGACACCATCGGCGGCGGGCACCTGGAATACAAGGCGATGCAGATCGCCCGAGACATGTTGGTGCGCGGCCAGCAGAACACTCATCTGGAGCGCTTCAGCCTCGGCGCCAGCCTGGGCCAGTGCTGCGGTGGCGTCACCGTGCTGTTGTTCGAGCCCATGGGCCAGGCGCAGGCGCACATCGCCGTGTTTGGCGCCGGCCATGTCGGCCGTGCGTTGGTGCCATTGCTGGCAAGCCTGCCCTGCCGGGTGCGCTGGATCGATTCCCGCGAGCAGGAATTCCCGCAGCACATCCCCCAAGGCGTGCGTAAAATCGTCAGCGAAGAGCCGGTCGACGAAATTGCCGACTTGCCAGCAGGCAGTTACTGCATCGTCATGACCCACAACCACGCGCTGGACCTGGAACTGACTGCCGCCCTGCTCAAGCGCAACGACTTCGCCTACTTCGGCCTGATTGGCTCGAAAACCAAGCGGGTCAAATTCGAACACCGCCTGCGTGATCGCGGCTTTGACGCCGCGCAATTGCAACGCATGCGCTGCCCCATGGGCCTCCCCGAGGTCAAGGGCAAGCTCCCGGTGGAGATCGCCATCTCCATCGCCGGCGAAATCATTGCCACCTATAACGCCAATTTCGGCCAGCACCTTGCCGGCGCCGAACCTATTGCCAAACTGCTGCCGGCTTCACGCCGCAGCCAAGCTATCTAAATCGAGACGATCATGCCTTTGACTCGCAAAGCCTACCGTGCCGCCATCCTGCACAGCATCGCCGACCCTGCCGTGGTCGGGATCGAAGCCTCCTATGAATATTTCGAGGACGGCCTGCTGGTGATCGACAACGGCCAGATCAGCGCCCTTGGTCACGCCAGCGACCTGCTGCCGAGCCTGCCCGCCGATATCGACATCACCCATTACCAGGACGCGCTGATTACCCCTGGCTTGATCGACACCCATATCCACCTGCCACAGACCGGGATGGTCGGCGCCTATGGCGAGCAACTGCTGGACTGGCTCAACACCTACACCTTCCCTTGTGAAAGCCAGTTTGCCGACAAGGCTCACGCCGAAGAAGTCGCGGATATTTTCATCAAGGAGTTGCTGCGCAACGGCACCACCACAGCGCTGGTGTTCGGCAGCGTGCACCCGCAATCGGTGAATGCATTCTTTGAAGCGGCCGAGAAACTCGACCTGCGCATGATTGCCGGCAAGGTGATGATGGACCGCAACGCGCCTGATTACCTGACCGACACCGCCGAATCCGGCTACCAGGAAAGCAAGGCGCTGATCGAACGCTGGCACGGCAAGGGGCGCCTGCATTACGCGGTGACGCCACGCTTCGCCCCTACGAGTACGCCGGAGCAATTGACGCTGGCTGGTCAGTTGCTGGGCGAATACCCGGATTTGTACATGCAGACCCACATCAGCGAAAACAAGCAGGAAATCGAGTGGGTCAATGAGCTGTTCCCGGAGCGCAACGGCTACCTGGATGTCTACGACCACTACAAGCTGCTCGGCGAGCGCTCGGTGTTTGCCCACGGCGTACACCTGTGCGATGACGAATGCGCACGGCTGGCAGAGACCGGCTCGGCAGTCGCGTTCTGCCCGACGTCGAACTTCTTCCTCGGCAGTGGTCTGTTCAACCTGCCGATGGCCGAAAAACACAACTTGAACGTGGGCCTGGGCACCGACGTGGGCGGCGGCACCAGCTTCTCGCTGCTGCAAACCCTGAACGAAGCCTACAAGGTCATGCAACTGCAAGGTGCGCGGCTGAGCCCGTTCAAGTCGCTGTACCTGGCCACCCTGGGCGGCGCTCGAGCGCTGCGCCTGGAAGACAAGATCGGCACGTTGCAACCAGGCACCGATGCAGACTTCCTGGTGTTGGATTACAACGCCACGCCGCTGCTGAGCTATCGCCTGAAACAGGCCAATAACATTGCCGAGACGTTGTTTGTACTGATGACGTTGGGGGATGACCGGACGGTGCTGCAAACCTATGCAGCCGGGCAGCTCGTTCACCAGCGCTGATCTCAGAGCCCCCCACAAAACCAATGTGGGAGGGGCTTATGTGGGCGCCGGGCTTGCCCGCGATGCAGGCACCGCGGTATGTCAGTTACACCGCGGTGATGCTATCGCAGGCAAGCCAGCTCCCACACAAGCCTGCTCCCACATTTGATTGGGTTTACAACTTTACAGACGAACGCCCAGGTTTTTTAGTCTGTAAAAGGTGCGAAAACACCGCGTGCAAATCATCCGACGCACTCTCTTCATCGAGGTTGAGCTTGCTGTCGATGTGATCCATGTGATGCATCATCAAGTTCACCGCCAACGTCGCATCCCGGGCTTCGATCGCGTCGATCAACTGGGTGTGCTCATCGTAGGAACAGTGCGAGCGGTTGCCGCTTTCATACTGGGCGATGATCAATGACGTCTGGGACACCAGGCTGCGCTGGAAGCTGATCAGCGGCGCGTTCTTCGCGGCTTCGGCCAGCTTCAAGTGGAACTCGCCAGAGAGACGGATACCGGCGCCACGGTCACCGCGCGAGAAGCTGTCGCGCTCGTCGTTGACCATCTGGCGCAACTCGGCCAGCTGCTCGGCCGTGGCGTGCTGCACCGCCAATTCTGTGATCGCCCGCTCCACCAGGCGCCTGGCCATAAACACCTGGCGTGCTTCTTCGACGCTTGGGCTGGCAACCACCGCACCGCGATTGGGCCGCAGCAGTACCACGCTTTCATGAGCCAGGCGCGACAGCGCGCGGCGAATGATGGTGCGGCTCACGCCGAAGATCTCGCCCAGTGCCTCTTCACTCAATTTGGTTCCGGGCGCCAGGCGTTGTTCAAGGATCGCCTCGAAGATATGCGCATAGACGATATCGTCCTGGGTTCCGCTGCGACCGGCCTTGCCGGCTCGCGGTTGTTTCTTGAGAGGTTGCAACTGTTCGTTCATGGGCACTCGGGTTTGAGAACGGCGAATTAACGGTAATACGGCAACAGCGTGTCGCTGGCAAGTATCACCTAAAAACAGCGCACATTGTACACAACCCACTGCGCCAACACACTGTACGGCTGTTTGCGGGCTCGGCTGTATTGCAATGACTCGTTACGTTTGAGTTTAGGCTTGAATCAGAGCCGCCAGCGGCAAATTCCCGGCAATAAGGAACACCTCTCCATGACCGACGCCACCCAAGCGCCCTTGCGCCCACTGGCCGACACTTCTGCGTCGGCCGTCGTCGCCGGCTTTATCGCCATGATGACCGGCTACACCAGCTCCCTGGTGCTGATGTTCCAGGCCGGCCAGGCCGCCGGCTTGACCACGGCGCAGATTTCTTCGTGGATCTGGGCGATTTCCATCGGCATGGCGGTGTGCAGCATCGGCCTGTCCCTGCGCTATCGCACACCGATCACCATCGCCTGGTCCACCCCTGGCGCGGCGCTGCTGATCACCAGCCTGGGCGGCGTGAGCTATGGCGAGGCCATCGGTGCCTACATCACCTGCGCGGTACTGGTGACGCTCTGCGGGTTGACCGGCAGCTTTGAGAAACTGGTCAAGCGGATTCCGGCGTCACTGGCGGCGGCGTTGCTGGCGGGGATCCTGTTCAAGATCGGCAGCGAGATTTTCGTCGCCGCCCAGCATCGTACCGGGCTGGTGCTGGGGATGTTCTTCACCTACCTGATCATCAAGCGCCTGTCGCCGCGTTATGCCGTGCTGGCCGCCTTGCTCATCGGTACCGCCTTGTCAGGGCTGATGGGGCTGCTGGATTTCAGCGGTTTTCATCTGGAGGTGGCGACGCCTGTTTGGACGACGCCGCACTTCTCGTTGGCGGCGACCATCAGCATCGGCATTCCGCTGTTCGTGGTGGCCATGACCTCGCAGAACATGCCCGGCGTAGCCGTGCTGCGAGCCGACGGCTACACCGTGCCGGCGTCGCCGTTGATCACTGCCACTGGCCTGGCGTCATTGGTGCTGGCACCGTTCGGCTCCCACGGCATCAACCTGGCGGCGATCAGCGCCGCGATCTGCACCGGGCCGCACGCCCATGAAGACCGCAACAAGCGCTACACCGCTGCGGTGTGGTGTGGGGTGTTCTATGGGATTGCCGGGGTATTCGGCGCCACGCTGGCAGCATTGTTCGCAGCCCTTCCCAAGGAACTGGTGCTGTCGATTGCGGCGTTGGCGTTGTTTGGCTCGATCATCAATGGCTTGAGCATCGCCATGAATGAGCCGAAGGAACGGGAAGCGGCGCTGATTACCTTTATGGTCACGGCGTCAGGCTTGACGTTGTTTTCCATCGGTTCGGCGTTCTGGGGGATTGTGGCGGGGGTGTTGACGCTGCTGATTCTGAATTGGCGCAAGGCATAAAAAAACGGCGACCCTCAGGTCGCCGTTTTTTTCAGTATCACTTAGCCGCGTTGATCGGCTTTTCCGGATACCACACGTCCAGCAACGGGCTGACTTCAGCCTTGGTCAGCTCGGAACGGGTTTTCAGCCAGGCTTCCACGGCAGCACGCTGCTCTTCGGAGACCGAGCCACGCTTTTGCAGGCAAACCAGACCGTAGTCATCGCCGCCGACATAGCCCAGGCCATTGGCTTCCATGGCTTCTTTGATGAATGCTTCGAGGAAAGCGTCGATAGCTTCTTCACTCAGGCCTTCGTTGAAGTCCAGGTTCAGTTCGAAACCCAGCTCTTGAAATTCATCAACGCACAGTTTTTTGCGCAGACGCTGGGAACGGTTAGTCGCCATTGGAACAATCCTCATAAGTATTAACGGGCGGCACTTTAGCAGTTTAAGGCGGCAATTGCCCGACTCTCTGGGACCGACGGGCAAATGCGCGCAAAAAAACCATGATTAGCAGCTATCGTTCAGCTACACGTGGCGCCAGCTTGGGGCATAATGCCGACACTTTCGTGACCAATGAGGGATTTTCTTCCATACCCCTCGCCTTTTTCACCCTCCTCAGCAGTAGGGTTTTATTTCTTATGATCAAATCTTTGCGCTCAGTGTTACTTGCCAGTGTTGTCTTGCCCCTGGCCTTTTCCGTTTGCGCCGCTCCCGTCAATAACACCCTGCCACCCAGCGTTGCGCAGGCCTTGCAGAAGGCCAAGCTGCAAAATACCGCGCTGTCCCTGGTGATGCTGCCCCTGAACGGCCCTGGTACCCCTACGGTCTTCAACGCCGACGTCTCGGTGAACCCGGCTTCCACCATGAAGCTGGTCACCACTTATGCGGCCCTGGAAATGCTCGGCCCCAACCATCAGTGGAAGACCGAGTTCTACACCGATGGCACCCTCAGCGGCGGCGTGCTGCGTGGCAACCTGTACCTCAAGGGCGGCGGCGATCCCAAACTGAACATGGAAAAGCTCTGGTTGCTGATGCGCGACCTGCGTGCCAATGGCGTGCAGCAAGTCACTGGCGACCTGGTGCTAGACCGCAATTTCTTCAACCAGCCGCAATTGCCCGAGTTCAACGACGACGGCAACGATGAGAACAAGCCGTTCCTGGTCAAGCCCGACGCCTTGCTGGTCAACCTCAAGGCCCTGCGCTTCGTGACCCGCAATGATTCGGGGCGGGTGATCGTATCGGTCGAGCCGCCGATTGCCAGCATTCGCATCGACAACCAGGTGAAAGTCACCAACGCCAAGCAGTGCACCGGTGACGTGCGCTACAGCCCGGTGACCGCTGCCGACGGCAGCGTGACCGTGACCGTCAGCGGCCAACTGGGTGATGGCTGCAGCTCGCAGACTTACCTGTCGCTGCTCGACCACGCCACCTACACCGCAGGTGCTGTACGGGCGATCTGGAAGGAATTGGGCGGTACCATCCAGGGCCGTGACATCCAGGCTCCGGTGCCCAAGGATGCCAAGGTGCTGGCCCGCGCCTTCTCGCCGGACCTGGCGGAGATCATCCGCGACATCAATAAGTACAGTAACAACACCATGGCCCAGCAGTTGTTCCTGAGCCTGGGTGCGCAGTTTCGCAACGATGCCGATGGCGACGATGCCAAGGCCGCGCAACGCGTCGTGCGCCAGTGGCTGGCCAAGAAAGGCATCACCGCGCCGCACCTGGTGATGGAAAACGGCTCCGGCCTGTCCCGCGCCGAACGGGTCAGCGCCCGCGAGATGGCGGCCATGCTGCAAGCCGCGTGGAAAAGCCCTTATGCGGCGGAGTACATCAGCTCGATGCCGATCGCCGGCACCGACGGCACCATGCGTAAACGCCTGAAAACCACCGCCCTGCGCGGCGAAGCCCATGTGAAGACCGGCACCTTGAACACCGTGCGCGCCATTGCCGGTTACAGCCGCGACAACAATGGCAATACCTGGGCGGTGGTGGCGATTCTCAACGACTCCAAGCCTTGGGGAGCCTCGTCGGTGTTGGATCAGGTGCTGCTGGACCTGTATCGCCAGCCGAAGGCCGTTGCAGCCGCACCGGTTCTCTAAAGCACCACATCACCCTGTCTGATCGTTCCCACGCTCTGCGTGGGAATGCTGTTTTGGACGCTCTGCGTCCGCGCTCAAGGCGTGACGCGGAGCGTGTAAGGATGCATCCCACGCAGAGCGTGGGAACGATCATTCAAGCGTCAGGGCTTCCTCGACGCGATCCCTGCCCGCCTGCTTGGCCACGTACACCGCCGAATCAGCGCGCAGCAGCAAGCCATCGATACCTTCGTCGATCCGCCAACTGGCCACGCCGAAGCTGGCGGTAACCACCCCCACCGGCTCCATCGCCGCATCACGCAACGACTGCCACAACTGCATCGCCAGGCTGTAAGCCTGTGCGCCATCAGTGTTGGGGCACAGCACCACAAACTCTTCCCCACCCAGCCGGCAAAATACATCGGTACGGCGCAAGCGTTGGCCGATACGCTTGCACAACTCCTGCAACACGCCGTCGCCCACAGCATGGCCGTGCTGATCGTTGATGCGCTTGAAGTGGTCGATATCGAGCATGATCAACGACAGCGCGCCAGAGGTACGGTTGAGCCGGAGCATTTCGCCCTTGAGACGATCCTGGAAATAGCGCCGGTTATAGATCCCTGTCAGGGAGTCGGTAATGGACAGTGCGCGCAGTTCATCCTCGACCCGTTTGAGATCAGAAATATCCGATACATAACCGTGCCAAAGCGTACCGCCTCCCGGCAATTCTTCCGGCGTCGCTTCGCCGCGAATCCAGCGCAGGCCTCGCTGAGGTAATTGCACGCGGTACTCTTCGCGCCAATGGCTCAGTTGCAACGCAGAAAGGCGTATCGAGGCACGCACTCGCTCCAGGTCCAAAGGGTGAATGCGCTCCAGCACCTTGCCCGCATCCTGCTGCAGCACGCCCAGTTCGATTTCATAGATATCGCGCATGCCTTCGCTGGCATAGATGAAACGCCAATTGTCCTGTGGTTCCAAAGTGAACTGGAAGATTCCACCCGGTACATGGGCACTGAGTTTTTTCAGCAGGCGGTCGCGTACCGCAAGGGCCTCATAGGCGCGCTTTTGCTCGGTGACATCCAGGTAAATCGCCAAGTGCCCGACCCACAGGCCATGGTCATCCAAGAGCACGGTCGGCAACATGTTGACCGTCAGTTGGCTGCCATCCTTGCGCACCAGCGTCCACTCACGCCCTTCATGTTGACTGTCCGGGCTCTCCACCAGCATCGCCTGGCTCGCTGGAATGCGCTTGCCCAGCGCCCTGCTCAACGGCTCAGCGCGGGCGTCGAGTTCCGCGGCCACGTGCAGGCGGTCCAAGGTCATATGCCCCAGCACCTCCTCGGCCGTAAAGCCCAACATCTGTTCGGCACCGGCATTGAAGGTGTTGATCACACCGCGCAGGTCAGTGGCAATGATCGCCACTTGAGTCGCCGCATTCAGCACGCTGCGCAGTTGCCCATGGGCACCGCGCAACTCCTGCTCACGGGCACGCAATTGAACGGTGCGTTGCTCCACCAGTTTCAGTGCGCGCTGGCGCTGGCTGACCAGCATGTAAAGCAGCGCACTGAGCAAGGCGCTGAGCAACACGCCCATCGCCAGAATGGCGTGCATCGAAGAATGGTTGGCCTTGTCGAACACTTCGCTGGCGCTCAGGCTCAGGGCGTAGACATGATCGCCCAGGGTGAGGCGACGTGCAGCCGTCAAGCCACTGCTGCCCAAGGCGTTACTGGACGCGTACAACACCCGTTGCTGGGTGTCGGAGGTGTCTACGATCTGCATCACCAGGTTGTCCCGGTTGGGCCTGGGCAACCCCTCGGCCACCAGCTGGCGCATGCTGATCACCGCCATCACAAAGCCGTAAGGCTCGGCATCTGCGACTTTGCTCACGGGCGCCACCAACAACACGCCTGCCGCATAAGCGGGCTCCACACCCACCAATTGCATGGGCTGTGACACCGCCAACTGGCCGCTTTCTTGCGCACGCGCCAGCGCTGACCGGCGCAGGGGCTGGGCCAGCAGATCAAAGCCCAGCGGCGAGCCCAGCAAACTTTGGGTCTGGCTGTACAGCACCGGTACGTATTCATCGCGCTCGGCCGCGGGCGCCAACTCACCTGCAGTATTCAGTTCGCGGATACTGAAGGGAATGCCACGCTGGCGAGAAATGTCCTGCTCAAACAAGCTGCGCTGCGTACGAAATATCCGTGGTGCCCAGGCATAGGCACGGGCATGCAACAACAGCGGTTTGGCGAAACCGTCGAACTCGGCGCGGGATACCTCTGCGGAATTGACGAAGAAACGCTGCAGGCTGCCCAGGCGTTGTTCCTGATCTTCAAAACGTTCCTGGATGCGGCTGTAGCGTTCGTTGACCAGCAACTGGAACCGCTGGCGCACCTGCTGCTGATACAGGTCCGAAGCCGCCCACGCGACGACCACCGTCAGCGCGCTACCGACCAGTAACACCACCAATGCCACCAGCCAAGCCGATGCCTGCTCACTGATAAAACCAAGGATTTTCGGGCGAACGACTTGCATCGGCATAGGCAACACTCACAGCGCCAGTGTGCGGGGGTGTCACTTTGGCTAGGGCTTAAGTTATAGCCATCGGTCATGGGTTTGACCAGTGCAAAAACAATAGGAGCGAGCTTGCTCGCGAAGAACCTGAGAGCGCTGCGTTAAACCGGATACGCAGCGCTATCGTTGACGATCTTCGCGAGCAAGCTCGCTCCTACAGAGAAAAATCAGCGTGCGGTGATTTTCCAGGCGCGGTGGATCTTGGCATTGCGCGCAAAATCAGGGTCGATGGTCTTGTCGCTGATTTCCTCGACCGCATAGCGTTCGCTGAGGTTGTCTTCCAGCTGGAACTTGCGGAAGTTGTTGGAGAAGTACAGCACGCCACCCGGCGCCAGGCGTGCCATGGCCAGGTCGAGCAACTGCACATGGTCACGCTGCACGTCGAAGATGCCTTCCATGCGCTTGGAGTTGGAGAAGGTCGGCGGGTCGATGAAAATCATGTCGAATTCATCGCGGCTCGCTTCCAGCCACGCCATCACGTCACCCTGTTCCAGGCGGTTCTTGTCGGAGAAGCCGTTGAGGGAGAAATTGCGACGCGCCCAGTCCAGGTAGGTCTTGGACAGGTCGACGCTGGTGGTGCTGCGCGCGCCGCCCTTGGCAGCATGCACACTGGCTGTGGCGGTGTAGCAATACAGATTGAGGAAGCGCTTGCCCGCCGCTTCCTTCTGGATGCGCATGCGCATCGGGCGATGGTCGAGGAACAGGCCGGTGTCCAGGTAATCGGTGAGGTTGACCAGCAACTTAACGCCGCCTTCACTGACCTCGGTGAACTTGCCTTGGGCACTCTGACGCTCGTATTGCTTGGTGCCGCTCTGACGCTCACGACGCTTGACCACCACACGGCTCTTGTCGACGTTCAGTGCCTGGGGAATTGCCGCCAAGGCATCGAACATGCGGGCCGAGGCTTTTTCCGGGTCGATGGATTTTGGCGCCGCGTATTCCTGCACGTGCACCCAATCGTGGTACAGGTCGATCGCCATGGAGTACTCAGGCATGTCGGCGTCATACACACGGTAGCAATCCACCCCTTCGCGCTTGGCCCATTTGCCCAGCAGCTTGAGGTTCTTCTGCAGGCGGTTGGCAAACATCTGCCCGCCTTCGCTCAGGCGCGCCTGCTCCACCACGGGGGCCGGGGCGGGCTTGATCGGGTTGCCGTTCTTGTTGTACTGACGCTCTGCCGGCTCGCTCGGGGCCTGGTCGTAAGCCGCCTGCTCACGTTCGGCCTGGCGCTGTTCCGGGGTGCGGCGCTCGCCGGTGACGAACTGGTCCGGATTGACCTTGATCAGCAGCAACTTGCACGGCAATGCGCCGTTCCAGAACGAATATTGTTTGTGGCTACGGATACCCATGCGCTTGCCCAGGTCCGGCGCGCCGGTGAACACTGCGGCTTCCCAGCCCATACAGGCTTGGCGCAAGCGTTCGCCGAGGTTCTGATAGAGATACAACAGGCTGGCTTCGTCACCCAGGCGCTCACCGTAGGGTGGGTTGCAGATCACCAAACCTTTCTGATTCTGATCCGGGCGCGGCTCGAACGTGCCCACTTCGCCCTGGTACACCTTGATCCAGTGGCTCAGGCCGGCGCGTTCGATGTTGTTGCGTGCGGGCTGGATCAGGCGCGGGTCGGCTTCGTAGCCACGTACCCACAGCGGCGGCTTGTTCATGCCGATGGCCGCCCGCTCAGTCGCCTCGGTATGCAGCTTTTTCCACAACGCCGGGACGTGACCCAGCCACGTGGTGAAACCCCACAGCTCGCGGTTAAGGTTGGGGGCCATGTCGGCGGCGATCATTGCGCCTTCAACCAGGAAGGTGCCGACACCGCACATCGGGTCGGTCAGCGCGCCGCCTTCGGCGGCAATACGTGGCCAGCCGGCGCGAATCAGGATCGCCGCTGCCAGGTTTTCCTTCAGGGGTGCCGCGCCCTGCTGCAGGCGGTAGCCACGCTGATGCAGGCTGTGGCCGGAAAGGTCCAGGGACAGGATCGCTTCGCCACGGTCCAGGCGCAGGTGAATGCGCAGGTCAGGGTTAATCTTGTCGATGGACGGACGTTCGCCGGTCGGGGTGCGCAGTTTGTCGACGATCGCATCCTTGACCTTCAGCGCGCCGAAGTGGGTGTTGTCGATGCCCGAGCCGTGCCCGCTGAACTCTACCGCGAGGGTACCGTCGGGGACCATGTGGTCAGCCCACTCGATGTCCAGCACGCCGTGGTAAAGATCCTCGGCGTCTTTCATCGGGAAACGCTTGAGCACCAGCAACACGCGGTTGGCCAAGCGCGACCAGAGGCACAAGCGGTAGGCGGTTTCCATGTCGGCCATGCCGCGCACGGCCGAGGTGTGCTCGCGGGCTTCCTCAAGGCCAAGCCCGACGGCTTCCTCGATCAGCAGGCCTTCGAGGCCCTTGGGGCAGGTGAGGAAGAGTTCAAAACGGTCCGACATGGGGCATTCCAGGCTTTTCAGCAATAAGTGAACCGGCGACGCATCGCCGGTTCGGTTTTCAATCAAGCACTTTTCTCGAAGAGTGCTCGCGTGGCACGAATGTGCCGTTCCACCCCGTCTGGCGGGCTCTTGAGCCTTTATTGGCGAGGCAGAAGAAGAATGTTGCGCAACAAAAAGAAATATTCCGACCCTTCGTCGAATAATAACCGACTGCAATAGGCGGGCATTCTCACTAAGGAATTAAACCTTTCCTCTTTACAGGGCACATCATAGCTGGCTTTGCCCTATAAAAGGGGCGAATAACCAGCCCAGCTTATGGCTATAGCATCGTTATCGTTACGTGCTTATGACAAAACGATCATTGAATACATGTGACCTATTGGTTAGAACTCAACACAGGTTGGCGCCGTAACGGTGCCAACACATTGGCTCGCCACGCCGGCAGCGAGCCCACCAACGGCAGAAAAACTCTGCCCGGCCTTGGACAAGGCCGAAGGATATCTAGACAGTCAACAAGTGAGGGAAACACCCTATGAGAAGACTTAAGCGTGATCCGTTGGAAAGAGCATTTTTACGCGGATATCAATATGGCGTTCATGGAAAATCCCGTGAGCTTTGCCCATTTACTCTACCGTCGGTACGCCAAGCCTGGATCAACGGCTGGCGAGAAGGACGCGGCGACAACTGGGACGGTATGACTGGCACTGCGGGCATCCACAGACTCAACGAACTTCACGCCGTCGGCTAATCAGGGGATTTAATTGCGACACACACATCTTTGAACTTGTAGCGACTTAACCACGCGCGCCCCATCCGGGCGGCGGGCTTCGGCCCAGGGGCTCCTTTATGGAGCCCTTTTTATTGCCTGATCAGCGCAAGGCAGCGATGGCATCCACCGACTGGCGAATCAATGCCGGGCCTTTGTAGATGAAGCCGGAGTACAACTGCACCAGGCTGGCGCCGGCCGCGATCTTCTCAGCCGCGTGTTTGCCTTCGGTGATACCGCCCACCGCGATGATCGGCAAACGCCCAGCCAACTCGGCCGCCAGCACCTTGACGATATGGGTGCTCTTGTCCCGCACCGGCGCGCCCGACAGGCCGCCGGCCTCGTCACCATGGGCCAGGCCTTCGACGCCCACGCGGCTGAGGGTGGTGTTGGTCGCAATCACCGCGTCCATCCCAGAATCCACCAGGGCCTGGGCCACCAGGACGGTTTCTTCATCGCTCATGTCCGGCGCGATCTTGATGGCCAGCGGCACACGCTTGCCATGCCGCACGGCCAGGTCTTCCTGGCGCTGGCGCAAGGCTTCGAGCAGTTGCTTGAGGGAATCGCCAAATTGCAGGCTGCGCAGCCCCGGGGTGTTGGGCGAGCTGACGTTGACGGTGACATAGCTGGCGTGGGCGTAGACCTTGTCCAGGCATATCAGGTAGTCATCCACCGCACGTTCCACGGGCGTGTCAAAGTTCTTGCCAATGTTGATACCCAGAATGCCGGTGTACTTTGCCGCCTGAACCCGCGACAGCAGATGGTCGACGCCGAGGTTGTTGAAGCCCATACGATTGATGATCGCCTCCGCTTCCGGCAGCCGGAAGATGCGAGGCTTGGGGTTGCCCGGTTGCGGCCGTGGGGTCACGGTGCCGATTTCGACAAAGCCGAACCCCAGTTGCGCAAACCCGTCGATGGCCGCGCCGTTCTTGTCCAGGCCGGCAGCCAGACCGACCGGGTTGGGGAAGTCGAGCCCCATCACCGACACCGGCACTTTCGCCGGTGCCTTGCATACCAGGCCATTGAGCCCCAGACGGCCACCGGCACCGATCAGGTCCAGGGACAGATCGTGGGAGGTTTCCGGGGAGAGTTTGAACAACAGCTGGCGGGCCAGGGTATACATGGGCGGGCTAGACTCGGATGGCGGCAAAAGGTGACGCTGATTATAGCCGGGGTGGCGGCCTGCATGCGAGGCGTGCCACCTGATCTCATTGACGTTGCGCCGTCAACGCCTCATAACGCACCCAGATCCTTTCGGCGTAGCGCAGGCGTAATGCCTCACGCTGTGGCCCGGGCCCCGGCCCCACGTTGTAAGCCCCCACCGCCGTCCAGTTATAGCCAAAACGCTGGATGAACTCGGCAAGAATCGAGGCGCCTACTTCTACCGACAGGCAGGGCTCGCTCAACAGCCGTTCTTCGGTAATGCCCTGCTTGAGCAAGCGCGGCAAATGGATGCTGTTGATTTGCATCAAGCCGATATCCCGCGTGCCATTGCGGTTGGTGTAGTTCATCGCTTGCGCCCGGTAACCCGATTCGACCGAGGCGATAGCTTGCAGCAACTCCGGCTCAAGGTCGTGGCGGCTGGCCGCCTCTTCCCAGCAAAAGGCCCAGGCCTGGCTGCTGCCCATCCATACCCCGAGCACCAGGCCTTTGCCCCATGCCTTAACTCTGGACATTGCTGGCCTGACCACAGACGGCGCACACGTGCGCCACTGCCCTGGGTTGATCACCTGTGCGCACCGGGCAGGTAAAGCGATAGCCCTTGCCATAAATCGTCTTGATAAAGCCTTTGTCGGCCCTCAAGTGCTTGCGCAGGGAATAGATACACCGCGTGAGTGACTCATCGGCCACTTCCCCCCGAGGCCAGGCCAGTTCCAGCAAGCGGTCCTTGGTCATCAGCGCGCCGCCGGAAGCCAGCAGCAACCGCAGCACATGCCCCTCCTTGGGAGCCAACTGAATATCCGCCTCCACACCCGTCAACCGGCCATCGCCATGCAAGGTCCAACGAGCGAAGACCAGGGACGTCGTCGTTTCATCCATTACGACGGCCATACGCACCTCTGTAGTCGACTACTGACATTCAAATCCATACTGTGTGAACCAATTCATCTGCCATTGGCATGACTATAAAAACCGCGCCCCGTACCTGCGTTAGGAAAAAACCCATTCATTTGCCTTTTTTGGGCCGAAGCCGGTCAGATAATTCGCTCGCACCCTTATCGCGGCAGCCACTCCTGAAAGGTTTCCTGCAATTCAACCCCTAGCCGATCCTCCAACTGCACCAACTCTCCCACTGCCATCAGTTGCCCATTGACCCGCACCTCCACACAGCGGGTGACGCCTGGGTCCAAGGGCAGCACCTTCCCCGGTGCGAATGCGGCCAAACGCTTGCGGCTGATCAGTTGCTCCTGCAGCAATATTTCCAGGTGCATGGACAAACGCCTTTTTCAGGGGGAAGACTCAGGGTCCGCTCGCAGGAACGCACGTCGCACGTACTCATATTGCGCGGCGGTCAACTGAGGTGCGCCGACCAGTTGCACGTCTCCACCGACAGCCTGCGCCGGCCCCGGCGAGGCTTCATCCAGCGGCTGGGCGACATCCAACTCGGCCACCCGTTTTTCGATAACCTTCACTTGGGCAGGTGAACCCTTGATCAACAGACTGTTGGTATCCGGATAAGCCATTAACACAAGGCGGCCATCGGCCAGTTGGTCCTTCTGCGCCTGGGATAACCGAGCTTTGATCATTGAAGCCATGCCCGGTACAAGGATCCTGTTGGCACCTGCGCCCTGCAGGTGATCGTCCACGAGGACGTTGATCACTTTCACCACGCCGAATAACGACGCATGCTCTGGCACCTTGCGTGGGGGGCGGTCCATCAGTTGAGCGAGGCGCAATACCTGGTCGACATAACGGGAAGGCCCGGTTACATAGAACGTACGCGCGCCGTTTTCACGCAGGGGGTAGCGCGGCTCATCCAGCCCCGCACGCCGCATGATGCCGCGCAGCCTATTGACGGAAATATGCCGCAGCACCACCGCCGAGCTTCTCTCGTCTTCGGCGCCGTAGAGCGGCAACTCCTCGCCACGGGCCGTGGCACTGCCCAGTACCAGCACGGCGCACAGCAGCGCGCTGTACAGCCAGCGGCAATTGAGGGTTGCGAGGTAATCAGCGTGCACCGTGGGTATGCCTGGCGGTCTGGCCTGAAGAAGCGGCCATACTGCGAGGCGCACGAGGTTCAATCATGATCGAAAGCTGACGGCCTGTTGCAACCGCCCCACCCATGGCATGTGCCTTGCTTTGCACTCTGTATCAGGCTCGCACCAAAGGCGGCACGGGCCTACGGACAAAGGCGTCGTTCCCCTGCAATGGCCTATACGCCAACCAGGGAAACGGCGCTTTTTTTTAGAAAAAGGCAGGTATTGATGAACGATCCGCTGGCTTGGGTAAACGGCAGCGATGCCCCGGAAAAGAGCAGCCTGGACCTGGGGTTCATGGCCCTGACCGATTGCGCCTCGCTGGTGGTCGCCGCCACCCAGGGCTTCGCCCAACCCTACGGCCTCACACTCAACCTCAAGCGCCAGGCGTCCTGGGCCAACCTGCGCGACAAGCTGGTCAGCGGTGAATTGGACGCCGCCCACAGTCTCTACGGGCTGATCTATGCCGTACACCTGGGCATCGGCGGCGTCGCCCCCAGCCCCATGGCGGTGCTGATGGGGCTGAACCAGAATGGTCAGGGCATCAACCTGTCCCATGGCCTGCAACAGCAAGGGATGATCACTCCTGAGGCGTTGAAGCGCCATGTGCACCAAAGCCGGACAAAACTCACCTTCGCCCAGACGTTTCCCACCGGCACCCACGCCATGTGGTTGTATTACTGGCTGGCGAGCCAAGGCATTCATCCCTTGCAGGATGTGAACAGCGTAGTAGTGCCGCCGCCACAAATGGTGGCGCACCTGCAAGCCGGCCGCATCGACGGCCTTTGCGTGGGTGAACCTTGGTGCGCCAGCGCAGTGCAACAGAACCAGGGCTTTACCCTGGCGACCAGCCAGGCGATCTGGCCGGACCACCCGGAAAAAGTCCTGGGCTGCACCCAAGCCTTCGTTGACGCCTACCCCAATACCGCACGCGTGCTGGTCATGGCGATCCTGGAGGCCAGCCGGTTTATCGAGCAGAGCCGTGAAAACCGCCGCTCTACCGCCCAGTTGCTCAGTGCCCCTGAATACCTCGATGCGCCTGTGGCTTGCATCGAACCACGCTTGCTGGGGGACTATGACGATGGCCTGGGCAACCAGTGGCAAGATCCCCATGCACTGCGCTTTTTCGCCGACGGCGAGGTGAACCTGCCCTACCTCAGCGATGGCATGTGGTTCATGACCCAGTTTCGGCGCTGGGGCTTGCTGCGTGAAGACCCGGACTACCTGGGCGTCGCCCGGCAGGTGCAGCAACTGGCGCTGTACCGCCAGGCGGCCGAGACGCTGGGCATTACCCCGGGCAACTCGGACATGCGCCGCAGCCAGTTGCTCGACGGCAAGACCTGGGACGGCAGCGATCCCGCCGGCTATGCCCGCAGCTTCCACCTTCACGCCTTGGCCGATGACGCCAATCGCCAAGCGCTGCGCTGACAGGAGCCGGACGATGCTGCGAATCCTGTTGATCAACGACACCCCGCGCAAGGTAGGGCGCCTCAAGGCCGCATTGACCGAGGCCGGCTTCGAGGTGATCGATGAGTCCGGCTTGACCATCGACCTGCCCGCACGCGTCGAAACAGTGCGTCCTGATGTGATCCTGATCGATACCGAGTCACCCGGGCGCGATGTGATGGAGCAAGTGGTGCTGGTCAGCCGCGATCAGCCCCGGCCCATCGTGATGTTCACCGACGAGCACGACCCGAATGTGATGCGCCAGGCCATCAAGTCCGGCGTCAGTGCCTATATCGTCGAAGGCATCCAGGCCCAGCGCCTGCAACCGATCCTCGATGTGGCCATGGCGCGCTTCGAGAGTGACCAGGCCCTGCGCGCCCAGCTGCATGCCCGCGACCAGCAACTGGCCGAACGCAAGCGCATCGAGTTGGCCAAGGGCCTGCTGATGAAAATGAAAAGCTGTAACGAGGAAGAGGCCTACACCCTGATGCGCCGCCAGGCCATGAGCCGTCAACAGAAACTGATCCAGGTGGCGGAGCAGATTATTGCCATGAGCGAGTTGCTCGGCTGATCTGGCTCAGCTTGATGGTTCCCACGCTCCTGCGTGGGAACGCCGCCAGGGACGCTCCGCGTCCCGCCATGCGCCGCTGATGACGCAAAGCGCCAGAGGTCCAAGCGACAGGTGTGAATAATTCGGGTTGGCGCAGGATTTGCTAAGCATTCACCACAGGTAGCCAACGGCGGTTGCCCCCTCACGACAAAGACGTCGCCCACCCGGTTTGCGCTTGCGAACCCGGTGGCGGCGTTTTTTCGTTTCTAGACCCCCAACCGTTGAGGTGCGTGATGAAATCAAGCTTCTGGAAATCCGGGCACACCCCGACCCTGTTTGCCGCGTTCCTGTATTTCGACCTGAGCTTCATGGTCTGGTACCTGCTGGGCCCCCTGGCGGTGCAGATTGCCGCTGACTTGCACCTGACCACCCAACAGCGCGGCCTGGTGGTGGCCACCCCGATCCTGGCGGGCGCGGTGCTGCGCTTTTTGATGGGAATGCTGGCCGACAAGCTGTCGCCCAAGACCGCCGGGCTGATTGGCCAAGTGATTGTGATCGTGGCGCTGTTCTGCGCCTGGAAACTGGGGATCCACAGCTACGAACAAGCGCTGCTGCTGGGCATGTTCCTGGGCATGGCCGGTGCGTCCTTCGCCGTCGCCCTGCCCTTGGCATCACAGTGGTATCCGGCGGAGCACCAGGGCAAGGCCATGGGCATCGCCGGCGCCGGTAACTCCGGCACCGTGTTTGCGGCGTTGCTGGCGCCCGTGCTGGCGGCCGCCTTTGGTTGGAGCAATGTATTCGGCTTTGCGCTGATCCCACTGGTGCTGACCCTGATCGTATTCGCCTGGCTTGCGCGCAATGCGCCTGAACGGCCGAAAGCCAAAGCCATGGCCGACTACTTCAAGGCCTTGGGCGACCGCGACAGTTGGTGGTTCATGTTCTTCTACAGCGTGACCTTCGGCGGGTTTATCGGCCTGGCCAGCGCCCTGCCCGGCTACTTCAACGACCAGTACGGCCTGAGCCCGGTGACCGCCGGCTATTACACCGCCGCCTGTGTGTTCGGTGGCAGCCTGATGCGCCCATTGGGTGGCGCCCTGGCAGACCGGTTCGGCGGGATCAAGACCCTGCTCGGCATGTACAGCGTGGCGGTGATCTGCATTGCGGCAGTGGGGTTCAACTTGCCCAGTTCCTACGCCGCGCTGGCGCTTTTCGTCTGCACCATGCTCGGTCTGGGCGCTGGCAATGGGGCGGTATTCCAACTGGTGCCGCAGCGTTTTCGCAGTGAGATCGGCGTCATGACCGGCCTGATCGGCATGGCCGGCGGCATCGGTGGCTTCGCCCTTGCGGCGGGCATGGGCGCCATCAAGCAGAGTACTGGCAGCTATCAACTGGCCCTGTGGTTGTTCGCCAGCCTCGGTGTGCTGGCCTGGTTCGGCCTGCATGGGGTGAAACGGCGCTGGAGAACCACCTGGGGTTCGGCCGCCGTGACCGCCGCCCGCGTCTGATGAGCCTACAACTGAGCGTCGCCCAGGCCAGTGCCATCGGCCCGCGCAGCGAGAACCAGGATGCGCTGCGGGTGGTCACGCCCATGGCGGAACTGGCCGCGAGCAAAGGCTACCTGTGCGCGCTGGCCGACGGCGTCAGCCAGTGCGCCGACGGCGGCCTGGCCGCACGCTCGACCTTGCAGGCGCTGGCCGTGGACTACTACGCCACGCCGCAGACTTGGGGCGTGGCCCAGTCGCTCGAACGTCTGTTGGTCGCGCAGAATCGCTGGTTGCAAGCCAACGGCGGCGGCCAACCGTTGCTCACCACCCTCAGCGCCCTGGTGTTTCGCGGCCAACGCTTCACCCTGGCCCATGTCGGTGATTGCCGGGCGTATCGTTGGCTTGACGGCGAGTTGCAACGCATCAGCGAAGACCATGTGTGGGAACAGCCGGGCATGCAGCATGTACTCAAGCGCGCCCTCGGCCTGGATCAGCACCTGGTGCTGGACTTCCTCGATGGTCCATTGCGCGAGGGCGAGTGTTTCCTGCTGCTCAGCGACGGGGTGTGGGCCACGCTGGGCGATCACAGCATCGGCGCGATCCTGCGCGAGCAAAGCGACCTCGACCTGGCCGTCAACACGCTGGTCAGCGCCGCCCACCTGGCGGGTAGCCAAGACAATGCCAGCGCCTTGCTGGTGCGCATCGATCAACTCGGCGCGGCCACCCTCGGCGACGCCCTGGTGCAGTTGCAGCAATGGCCACTGCCGCCACCGCTGAAAGTCGGGCAAACCTTTGAAGGCTGGCAGGTGCAAAGCGTGCTGGCGCAGAGTCGGCAGTCGTTGCTGTACCGCGTGCACGACGCCCAGGGGCACCCCTGGCTGCTCAAGACCTTGCCGTTGCGTTGCGACGATACCGATGCGGCCCAGGCCTTGTTATCGGAGGAATGGTTTCTGCGCCGGGTCGCCGGCCGTGCCTTTCCCGAAGTGCATGCCGCCAGTGGCCGTCAGCATTTGTACTACGTGATGCGCGAATACGCCGGGCAAACCCTGGCCCAACTGTTCCAACAACAGGGCCCTCTTCCGTTGGCACAATGGCAGTCGATTGCAGAACGCTTGCTGCGCGCCGTGGGCCTGCTGCATCGCCGGCAGATCCTGCACCGCGACATCAAGCCGGAAAACCTGCTGCTGGGAGAAGATGGCGAACTGCGAGTGCTGGACTTCGGCCTGGCCTATTGCCCCGGGCTCTCCGAGGACCGTGCCCACCTGCTGCCTGGTACCCCAAGTTTTATCGCACCCGAGGCGTTCGCTGGCGAGCAGCCTACGGTACAACAGGACTTATATAGCGTCGGCGTGACCTTGTATTACCTGCTGACCGGGCATTACCCCTACGGTGAAATCGAGGCCTTCCAACGGCCCAGGTTTTCCCAACCCGTCAGCGCCAGCCGTTATCGCCCCGACTTGCCGGAGTGGTTGCCGCACAGTCTGGAACGAGCGCTGTTCGCTGTCCCGGGCCAACGCTATGAAACCGCCGAAGAATGGCTGTTGGTGCTGGAGCAGGCCGACCGCCGCGAATTGAGCCTACGCCCACGGCCTTTGCTCGAACGCGAACCCTTGAAAGTCTGGCAGACCCTGGCGATGGCCTCGCTTTTGCTCAATCTGGTGCTGTTGTACTGGTTGATGCACCACTAACGGGCAGAATCCGCCGACTCTCTGTGTAAACGCCCAGTAAAGCTGGGGCTATAGGGACTTGGCACAGCTGCTGCATTAGCTTTGCCAACACCCCACATATAGCCGCTCCTTCAACGACGAAGGGCCGAGCTTCCCGAGAGAACGGGACCAGGACAAAGGCGTCCTCGCTAGCTGACTAGCGGGGATGCCTTTTTTGTTTGCGCACGATTTGTCGAGCCATTGCGGAGAACGACATGAAAAAACTCAAACTGGTGATGATCGGCAACGGTATGGCCGGGGTTCGCACCCTGGAAGAACTGCTCAAGCTGAGCAACGAGCTGTACGACATCACCGTGTTCGGCGCCGAGCCTCACACCAACTACAACCGCATCCTGCTGTCGCCGGTACTGGCCGGTGAGCAAACCTTCGAAGAGATCGTGCTCAACGACCTGGATTGGTACCTGAACAATAACGTCAAACTGCTGCTCAACCGCAAAGTGGTGCAGATCGACCGGGTCAAGCGCAAAGTCATCGCCGAAGACGGCACCGAGGCCGAATATGACCGCCTGCTGATCGCCACCGGGTCCACGCCGTTTATCCTGCCGATTCCCGGCAACACGTTGCAGGGTGTGATTGGCTACCGTGACATTGCCGATACACAGGCGATGATCGACACCGCCAAGACCCACAAGCATGCGGTGGTGATCGGCGGCGGCCTGCTCGGCCTGGAAGCGGCCAACGGCTTGATGCTGCGCGGCATGCACGTGACGGTGGTGCACATCGGTGAATGGCTGCTGGAGCGGCAACTGGACAAGACCAGCGGCCAGCTACTGCAAACCGAACTGGAAAGTCGCGGCCTGGTGTTTCGCCTGTGCGAGCAGACCCAGGCCCTGCACGATGCCGGCAATGGCCGCGTCGGCTCGGTGCAGTTCAAAAATGGCGACATCATCCCGGCCGACCTGGTGGTGATGGCTGCCGGCATCCGCCCCAATACCGAACTCGCGGAAAAGTCCGGCATCCCTTGCAACCGTGGGATCCTGGTCAACGACACGATGCAAACCTACGACCCGCGTATCTATGCGATCGGTGAATGCGCCAGCCATCGCGGCATCGCCTATGGCCTGGTGGCACCCTTGTTCGAACAGGCCAAGGTCTGCGCCAACCACCTGGCCCAATTGGGCTTTGCCACTTACAAGGGCTCGGTGACCTCCACCAAGCTGAAAGTCACCGGCATCGACCTGTTCTCCGCCGGCGACTTCATGGGCGGCGAAGGCACCGAAACCATCACGCTCTCCGACCCGATTGGCGGCGTGTACAAGAAGCTGGTGATCAAGGACGACATCCTGGTCGGCGCCTGCCTGTACGGCGATACCGCCGATGGCGGCTGGTATTTCCGCCAGATCCGTGAGAACCACGCCATCGGTGAAATCCGCGATCACCTGATGTTCGGTGAAAATGCACTCGGCGATGTCGGCCACCAAGGCCAGGACAAAGCCATGAGCATGGCCGACAGCGCCGAAGTCTGCGGCTGCAACGGCGTGTGTAAGGGCACCATCGTCAAGGCGATCCAGGAACAAGGGCTGTTCAGTGTCGATGAGGTGAAAAAACACACCAAGGCCGCCAGTTCCTGCGGCTCCTGTGCCGGGCTGGTCGAGCAGATCCTGATCAACACCGTGGGCGGCGCCGCCGACGTCAAACCCAAAAGTGAAAAAGCCATCTGTGGCTGCAGCGACCTCAACCACGGGCAGATCCGCCAGGCCATCCGCGAGCAGCACCTGCTGACCATCGACAGCACCATGCGTTACCTGAACTGGCGCACCCCCAATGGCTGCGCCACCTGCCGCCCGGCGCTCAACTATTACCTGATCTCCACCTGGCCCGGCGAAGCCAAGGACGACCCGCAATCGCGGCTGATCAACGAACGGGCCCACGCCAATATTCAAAAAGACGGCACCTATTCTGTGGTGCCACGGATGTGGGGCGGCGTGACCAACCCTTCGGAGCTGCGCCGCATCGCCGATGTGGCCGACAAGTACAACGTGCCGATGGTCAAGGTCACCGGCGGCCAGCGTATCGACTTGCTCGGTATCAAGAAGCAGGACTTGCCTGGGGTATGGAAGGACCTGGATATGCCGTCCGGGCATGCCTATGGCAAATCCATCCGTACCGTCAAAACCTGTGTGGGCAGCGAGTTCTGCCGGTTTGGTACGCAGAACTCCACACAACTGGGCATCGAGCTGGAGCATGACCTGTTCAACATGTGGTCGCCCCACAAGGTCAAGTTGGCGGTGTCCGGTTGCCCACGCAATTGCTCGGAAGCGGGCATCAAGGACGTAGGCATTATCGGTGTCGACTCGGGCTGGGAGATGTACATCGGCGGCAACGGCGGGATCAAGACCGAAGTCGCGGAGTTCTTCGTCAAGGTGAAAACCGCCGAGGAAGTGCGTGAATACAACGGCGCGTTCCTGCAGTTGTACCGCGAAGAAGCCTTCTACCTGGAGCGCACCGTGCACTACCTGCAGCGAGTGGGCATGGAGCATATCAAGAAGGCCGTATTGGAAGACCCGGCGCGCCGCCAAGCCCTCAATGAGCGTTTGCAGTTCTCGTTGTCATTCGAGCAGGACCCGTGGAAGGAACGCCTGGAGCAGCCGCTGCTGAAAAAGGAATTCGACGTGATCCCCGTCAAACAACTGGAGGTCTCGCTATGAACTGGCTGGATATCTGCGCCCTCGATGAAATCAACGCCCTGGGCTCGCGCATCATCAGCGGGCCCAAAGGTGACATCGCGATTTTTCGCACCAGTGACGATGAAGTCTTTGCCCTCGACGACCGCTGCCCGCACAAGGGCGGGCCGCTGTCCCAAGGCTTGATCTACGGCAAGCGCGTGGCCTGCCCGCTGCACAACTGGCAGATTGACCTGGCGACTGGCCAAGCCCAGGCCCCGGATATCGGCTGCGCTCACCATCATCAGGCCCGGGTCGAAAACGGCCGGGTGATGCTGGCCCTGCGGGACGCGGGTTGATGAACCGCCAGACCACCGCGTCCACCTGCTGTTATTGCGGGGTGGGCTGCGGCGTGCTGATCGAGCATGACGGCGAACAGATCTTGGGGGTGCAAGGCGACCCCAGCCATCCGGCCAACTTCGGCAAGTTGTGCAGCAAAGGTGCCAGCCTGCACTTGACCGGCGACGTGAGCGCCCGCGCCCTGTACCCGCAATTACGCTTGGGCAAAGCACTGGCACGCACTCGCACCGACTGGGACACCGCCCTGGAACACGCGGCCAACGTGTTTGCCGAGACGATTGCCGAACACGGGCCCGACAGCGTGGCGTTCTATATCTCCGGGCAACTGTTGACCGAGGACTACTACAGCTTCAACAAGTTGGCGCGGGCGTTGGTGGGCACTAATAATATCGACAGTAACTCCCGGCTGTGCATGTCTTCGGCAGTGGTCGGCTACAAGCGCAGCCTGGGCGCCGATGCGCCGCCGTGCAGCTATGAAGACCTGGAAAACAGCGACTGCGTGATGATCGTCGGCAGCAATATGGCCTACGCCCATCCGGTATTGTTCCGGCGCCTGGAGCAAGCCAAGGCGCAACGCCCGCAGATGAAAGTGCTGGTGATTGACCCTCGGCGTACCGACACCTGCGACTTGGCCGACCTGCACTTGGCCATCTTGCCAGGAACGGATGTGGCGTTGTTCCACGGGATTCTGCATCTGTTGCTGTGGGAAGACTGGGTCGACCGCGCGTTTATCCAGGCCCACACCGGCGGCTTGGCCGAACTCAAGCGCCTGGTGCATGACTACACGCCGCAGATGGTCACGCAGCTATGCGGCATCAGCGTCGAACAGTTGCGCCTGTGCGCGCAGTGGGTGGGCACCTCCAGCAGCTTTCTGTCGCTGTGGTGCATGGGGCTTAACCAATCCACCGCCGGCAGCGCCAAAAACAGTGCACTGATCAACCTGCATTTAGCCACGGGGACCATTGGCCGGCCGGGCTGCGGGCCGTTTTCCCTGACCGGCCAACCGAACGCCATGGGTGGGCGCGAAACCGGCAGCCTGTCCAATTTGCTGCCGGGCCACCGCGAAGCGGCCAACCCTGAACACCGCGCTGAAGTGGCGGCCTATTGGGGCGTGGAACAACTGCCCGCGACCACCGGCCTTACCGCCATCGAACTGTTTGAACAGGTGCAGGCGGGGAAGATCAAGGCGTTGTGGATCGCCTGTACCAACCCGGCCCAATCGCTGCCCGACCAGAACGCGGTGCGCGCCGCTTTGGCAGCGTGCCCGTTCGTGGTGTTGCAGGAAGCCTTTCGTACCACCGAAACCGCCGCCTATGCCGACCTGCTACTGCCCGCCGCCAGTTGGGGTGAAAAAGACGGCACGGTGACCAACTCCGAGCGACGTATTTCCCACGTGCGCCGCGCCATCAACCCACCGGGTGAAGCACGCGCGGATTGGGCGATCACCGTGGATTTCGCACAACGCCTGGAGCGCCGTCTACGGCCGGGGTTGCCGAGCCTGTTCGCCTTTGAGCACGCGGCGCAGCTGTTTGATGAATTCAAGCCACTGACTCAAGGCCGTGACCTGGATATGTCCGGCATCAGCCACGCCCTGCTCGACCAGCTCGGCCCGCAGCAATGGCCGTTTCCCGAGGGTGCGCAAGCGGGTACGTCGCGCTTGTACACCGACGGTATTTTCCCCACTGACACTGGGCGGGCGCAGTTTGTCGCCGAGCCTTATCGCGCCGCCAAGGAACAGCGCGATGCGCGATTTCCCCTGACCCTGATCACCGGTCGCCTGCGTGATCAATGGCATGGGATGAGCCGCACCGGCACGGCAGCGCAGTTGTTCGGGCACGTCAGTGAAGCATTGTTGAGCCTGCATCCGGATGAGCTACGCCGCCACCGCTTCAAAGAGGGTGACCTGGTCAGCCTGAAAAGCCGTCGCGGCAGCGTGATCGTCGCCGTCGGCAGCGATGACAGTGTGCGTCCCGGCCAAGCGTTCCTGCCCATGCACTGGGGCGACCGCTTTCTCAAGGGCGGCGTCAATACCCTCACTCAACCGGCGTTCGACCCTTTGTCCAAGCAGCCGGAGCTCAAGCACAGCGGCGTGCGCCTGGAAGCCGTGCAACTGCCGTGGCAGCTGTTTGCGCTGATCGAAGGCGATGTACAGCAGCACTTCGAAGCCTTGCGCCCACTGTGTGAAACCTTTGCCTACGTCAGCCTGAGCCTGGCTGGCCGTGAACGCCCCGCGCTGCTGGTGCGCGCCGCGCATACCGAGGCGCCCGACCTGCAACTCTTGACCCGTATCGACCACCTGCTGGGCCTCAACGACGGCCCGGTAATGGCCTATGACGACCCGCGCCGCTCAATCGGCAAGCGCGTGAAGATCGAGAAAGGCCGCATCACCGCCCTGCGCCTGGCCGGCGAAACCCTGGCCCGTCACTGGCTGCAAAGCCTGTGGCTGGAAGGCCGGGCCGACGAGCAACTGCGGCGCTGGTTGCTGGCGCCCTTGAGCGCGCCACCGGGCGGTACCACGGCCAGCAACAAGATTGTGTGCAACTGCAAGAACGTCAGCGAAAACGCCGTATGTGCCGGTATCGGCAGCGGCCTGGACCTGGATGGCCTCAAACAGGCCCTGGGCTGCGGCACCCAATGTGGCTCCTGCGTGCCGGAAATCAAACGTCTTTTGGCCAGCAACTCGCAGCCAATCGCCATCAGTGTGTAAGGGGAACAACATGAGCGCAAAAGTGTGGCTGGTAGGCGCAGGTCCGGGTGACCCGGAGTTGCTGACCCTGAAAGCGGTCCGGGCCCTGCAGGCAGCGGACGTCGTGCTGATTGATGATCTGGTCAACCCGGCAGTACTGGAACACTGCACCAGCGCTCGGGTGATTACCGTCGGCAAGCGCGGGGGATGTCGTTCTACCCCGCAGGATTTCATTCACCGCCTGATGTTGCGTTATGCACGCCAGGGCAAGTGCGTAGTACGCCTTAAAGGCGGTGACCCGTGTATTTTTGGCCGCGGTGGCGAGGAGGCAACCTGGCTGCGCGAGCGTGGTGTCGAGGTGGAATTGGTCAATGGCATCACCTCAGGGCTGGCCGGAGCAACCCAGTGCGATATCCCGTTGACCTTGCGCGGGGTGAGCCGTGGAGTGACCTTGGTCACCGCGCATACCCAGGATGACAGTAGCTTGAACTGGCGTGCGCTGGCGGAGGGTGGAACCACGCTGGTGGTGTATATGGGTGTGGCGAAGCTGGAAGAAATCCGCGAACAGCTGCTCAACGGCGGCATGGCTGCGGATATGCCGGTGGCAATGATCGAAAACGCTTCATTGCCCCAGCAACGCGAATGCCGCAGCTCCTTGGCGGCCATGCATGAAGCGGCAAAAACCTTTGCGCTGAAGAGCCCGGCCATCCTGGTGATTGGCCAGGTTGCCGGCGCCGCACAGATGGCTAGCATCGCCGCTGCGGCAAGCGCCTGAGGCAAATCGCAGGCGAAAAAAAGCCCGGCCTGAGCCGGGCTTTTCTTTACTACTCAGTAATTACTGAGCGGTAGCTTCAACCGACGCTTCTACGCGACGGTTAACAGCGCGACCAGCTTCAGTTGCGTTGTCAGCAACTGGGCGGGATTCGCCGTAACCAACAGCAGTTACACGGCTAGGAGCAACGCCGTCTTTAACCAGGACTTGCTTAACAGCGTCAGCACGACGCTGGGACAGCTTCTGGTTGTAAGCGTCTGGACCTACGGAGTCAGTGTGACCAGCAACTTCTACGTTGGTAGCTGGGTACTGAGCCATGAAGTCGGCCAGGTTTTTAACGTCGCCGTAGCTGTTAGGCTTAACAACGGCCTTGTCGAAGTCGAACTTAACGTCCAGCTCAACACGAACAACCTGAGCAACCGGAGCTTCTGGCTCTGGAACTGGCTCTGGAGCTGGTGCTGGGGTAGGAGCTGGAGCAGCTGCGCCAGCGTTACCGCCGAAGTTCACGCCCAAGCCAACCAGTGCGGAGTAGTCCCACTTGCCGTTGTCCAGACCGTAGTCAGCTTCAACACCAGCACGAGCGTACAGGTTGTTGGTGAAGTAGTACTTCACGCCGGTACCGATGGTAGCGAAAGTGGTCTGGTCGCGACCGCTGTGGCCGTCAGCCTGAACGTTGGTACGGCTCTGGTGGCCGAAACCGCCTTCAACGTATGGACGCAGGCTATCAACGCCAGCCTGACCGAAGTGGTACTGAGCAACGAGGCTGCCAGTGTCACCTTTGATCTTCTGGTTGCCAGTGCCGTCGTTCGAACGGGTGTGGTTGGTCTTGTCGTACGACAGATTCAACGACAGATCGTCGGTCAGGAAGTAACCAATGCGAGCGCCTGGGTTGAAGCCGTCTTCGATGTGCTTAACGCTATCGTTGTACTGCTTCTTGTAGAACAGCTCGCCTTCAACTGCGCCTTGGCCTTGTGCCAGAACGCCGAAAGAAGTAGCGGCAATAAGAGAACCAATGGCCAAGCCCAAGGTGTTTTTCAGTTTCATCCGTTAAATCCCCATCTGGTGATTGTAAAGCAGTCCCACAAACCGGGGGACAACTCGGCGACAAGTCTAACAGAACTTGCCTACACGTAAGAGATATTTGCTACGCACTAAGTTTCAGTCTCGCCCGCAAATTTCTCACGTAATTTATCAAGAGCACGCTTGTACCGCATTTTTGTAGCACTCAAACCCATATGCATGATGTCAGCGATTTCCTGAAATTCCAGCTCTGCGACAAATCGAAGCACCAGAATTTCGCGGTCAATCGGGTTCACATGCACCAACCAGCGATCAAGTCCGCCCTTTTCCTCGGGTGCCGGCGCCTTCTCTTCAGACGCCTCCTCAAGGGGGTCCAGACTCAAAGCGTCCATCAAGCGACGCTTTCGCCGTTCCTTCCGATACTGCGTGATGCACTCGTTGTAGGTGATGCTGTACAGCCAGGTCTTGAACTTCGATTTGCCCTCGAAGTTCTTCAGGCCGTATAGCACCTTGAGCATCACTTCCTGACAGACATCATCCGCGTCTCTATCGTTCCCCAAATACCTTGAACAAACGTTGAACAGAGTGCGTTGATACCTGCGCATCAATTCTTCGTACGCGCGTGTTACGTGAAACAGCTCCGTGTGCGAGCGCGCGACCAACTCCTCATCAGAGAGCTCACGGGGGTCATAGCGCGTGGACAGCGTTTGGGCTTTATTCAAAACAAGTCGTGCCGACAGTCAGGTCAATGTCCGCTGCAACCCGGTCACCCGGGTTTGCGGCGGCGTACATTAGCAGGATTTGCCGGATTAGCGGCTACTGACCTGCTGCTCCAGGAGAATCCGGTTGGACAGCGACACCAGTTCCCCGTCATCGGTCAGCACGGTCGTCTTGACTGTGCCGATCTCCTCGATTTGCCCTTCGACCTCGCCCACACGCACCTGTTGCCCAACTTGATACAGCTCACGCACATAGATTCCCGCAAGAATCTGACCGGCAATTTCCCGGCTTCCCAACCCCATGGCCAGCGCAACTGCCAGACCAACGGTAATCAAAACAATCACAATCACGTGGTTGAGCAGGTCAGTTTTGACCTCCAGCTGGCTGATCGCGACGGAAATACTGATGATGATCACCAGCCCCTGGGCAATTCGTCCCAGGCCCGCTGCGTAGTCCAACCCCACGCCTTCGGCGGCCCCGCGCACCAGCCCGTTGGCCAGTTGCGCGAGTAGAACCCCCACCAGCAGCACCAGCGCGCCGCCGAAAACTTTCGGCAAATACAGTGCCAGCATGTCGAGCGTAGCTGAAACTCGCTCAAGTCCAAGGGACTGCGCTGCAGAAACCAGAAAAATAAGTAGAACGAACCAATAGACGATCTTGCCGATCAGAGTCGAAATCGGTACTTGCAACCCCGCGCGGCCGAGCAATTTGGTCAGGCCAGTGCCAGCCATCAGGCGATCGAGCCCCAGTTTGGCGAGCAATTTGGACAGCAGGGTATCGAGCAGCTTGGCCACGACAAAACCCAGCAATACCAGGACCAGGGCACCAAACAGGTTGGGAATGAAATTCGCCACCTTGGTCCACAATGCGGTCATCGCGGTGACCAGGCTCTGGGTCCAGAGATCAAGTTCCATATTCAATCAGCCTTATCAGCAGTGCTAGCAAGAGGTTTACGACGGGAAACCGGTGACACATGGGCCGAACCGTTGTTCAGGGCCATCATCAACGCCGGCAACCAACGCCCGAGCAGACCGAACAGGTCACCCGCCCCTACCTGACGGTTGGCGGTTTTCAGTACGCGGCCCAGGCAGGCATCGTCATCACGGTTGGATGGCGAAGCATTGAGCATGTCACGCAAAGACTGTTCGAACGGATCGTGCATAGAGACCTCTCGCAAGTGATTTAAAAGACGAGGGTAAAATTCATCGGGTCACATCGGCCCTTTCTTACGTTCAGGTCATATTCAGGTCAAACCCAGCGCAATCGTCGAAATAACCACCATTGCCCCAGTGCCACAGACACCATCAACAGGCACGCGATCATGAATCCATAAGGGCTGGCAGAGAACGGAATGCCGCCCACATTGATACCGAGCAAACCGGTAAGAAAACTCATCGGCAAGAAGATCCCGGTGATGATCCCGAAGCGGTACATGGTGCGGTTCATGCGCAGGCTCAAGCGCCGGTCTTCAGCCTCCAGCACAAGCCCCACGCGCTCTCTGGCCAATTCCAGCTCTTCCAGGTAACGGGTCAGGCTGTTGTGCAGTTCGTTCCAATAGTCGGCATCGTCGTCGCAGAACCACGCCAATTTGATTCGTGTCAGCTGGGCGAAAATATCCCGCTGGGGGGCCAGGAAGCGCTTGAGTCCGGCGGCTCTTCGACGGATCTGCAGAACGCTGCCGTGCTCCGGAGTATACCGTTCGTCGGCATCGAGTTTTTCTTCCTCGGAATCGACGATTTCAGACAAGCCGGCGACCAGATCCTGCACTTTGTTGGTCAGGTACTGAGCCATATAAAGGATGAGTTCAGACGCCGTCTTGGGGCCTTTGCCGTCTGCCAGTTGCACCAGCAACTCATCGGTAGCGCGCAAGGGGCGCAAACGCAGGGAAATCACTCGGTTGGCGGCGGCGAAAATGCGCACCGACACCATGTCTTCCGGCTCCGCGCCTGGGTTGAGATTGATCCCGCGCAGAAACAGCAGCAATTCGGCGTCCGGCAGCGGCAACAGCCGTGGACGGGTGTTTTCCTCCAGCAGCAGGTCACAGGCAAACTCGCTCAGGCCGCTGGATTTGCGCAGCCAGGTCTGGGTTTGAGGATGGCTGCGATCCCAGTGCAGCCACAGGCTTTCCTGGGGCTGCAGCTGCAAATCGTCGAGCTCAGTCCGGGCAATCGAACGCGCACCGCCTTTACCGTCCAGCACCAGGGCATGCACCAGTCCCCATTGCGCGTTTTCTTCTTCGAACATCCTCACCCCGATCGGTTGCGGCAGTTTATTCAGGCATTTTCAGCGGGCTGGGTGACACGATCACCCCGTTGTTATCGGCATAAATGTACTCACCGGGGCGGAACGTCACGCCTGCGAATGTCACCGGGACGTTCAGGTCGCCAAGGCCGCGCTTGTCGGTTTTTTTCGGATGAGAGGCCAGGGCCTGCACACCCAGGTCGGTCTGAGCGATGACGTCGACGTCACGGATGCACCCGTAGATCACCAGCCCTTCCCAACCATTTTTCGCGGCTTTCTCGGCAATCATGTCACCCAGCAACGCGCAGCGCAGGGAACCACCACCGTCGACCACCAGCACTTTGCCAGCGCCCGGCAGGTCAGCCTGCGCCTTGACCAGGGAGTTATCCTCGAAGCATTTGAGGGTGACAATCTCGCCACCAAAGGAGTCTCGGCCACCGAAGTTGCTGAACATCGGCTCCACTACCTGCACCAGCTCCGGGTAGGCGTCACACAGGTCGGGGGTCACGTAATGGTTCATCGAGAAACTCCTGTCATCAAAGAAGAGGTCGAACATCCACGGTGTACATCAAGAAAACGCCCCGCGACAGGCATTCTTTAAATGCCTGGGCGTTGGCGGCGGCCATGATCAAACCCGGTTCAGCGTAACGCAATACACGTTGCGCGACTGAATATGACCAGAAGCGCGTGGCGCGTCATATCTTAGCCGCAACCATTCAAGAGTGAAACGCCCTTGGTAGAGCGTTTCGTCAAACCACTGCGGACACTTCGGGCTGCGTACCCAGCAAGGGTGTCAGCGGGTCGTTCACCCAGCGCTCGACCAAAGGCCACACTTGGGCCTGTGCGGCTTTGCTGACCAGCATCTGCACATGCCCGAAATCCTCGCTGAAACCCTGCTGACGCCCCAGGCACAGGTACTGGCGATGCTCGCTGCCCACTTGCTCGAAGAGCTTGCGGCAGGCCCAGTCCGGGTCTTGCCGGTCGCCCGCTGCGCTCACCGCCAACAGCGGCACATCGACCTGCGCCAAGCCTTTCCACCAGTCATGCTCGGCATCGCCAAACCGGCCGAACAGGCCGTTCCAACGCATCGCTTCGATCATCACGCCGGCCGGCTCGTCCTCGGGCCCACGCTTGAAGCGCGGGCCGGACAGATGGGCAAGGCGCTTGAGGATAAAGCGACCGCTCCACTCCACCGGTGGAATTTTCAACGGCCAGTGGGTGCGACTGACCTGGCAGCCGAACAACGCCACCGAGGCCACCGCTGATGCATCCAAGTGCTGCCCACCCAAGGCCGCAGCCAGGGTAGTGGCACCGAGGGAATGCCCGATCCAGTGCGGAATCTGCCCACTTTGCTCACACACAAACGCCCCCACGGCCGGCAAATCGTAGCGCGCGTAATCGGCGACACGGTTTCTGGCGTAGTCGTGATTGCGCTTGGACAAACCATGGCCGCGCATTTCCGGGATCCACACATCAAATCCGCGACGCGCCAGGTAAGCCCCCAGGCCGATACCTTTGGGCGAATACCAGAAACGCCGATTGGAAAAACTGCCATGCAACAAAATAATCGGCGTGCCCCGGTTTTCAGGGACATCGGCCAGGCCCAAACGGGTAACCGCCAACTCGACGGTGCCGTCCGGGCTGTTACCGGGTTTGAGCCGGTATACGTCTTCACTCAGGTCGCCGCGACGTTCAGCGCTGATCAGGGCGACAGGAAACAGATGGCTGCTGCTTTGCATAATGCTCTTGCACAAAAAAGGGCGGCGTCCGCAAGGATTCCCGCCCTGTACAGATAAGAATGCCGGTCACCCGCAACGAGTGACCGGCACTTTTGACCACGCGATCTTAGGCGGACGCTTGGCCTTCAGCCAGGAAGAACCAGGTTTCCAGCACGGAATCGGGGTTCAGCGAGACGCTCTCGATCCCCTGCTCCATCAGCCATTTAGCCAGGTCCGGGTGGTCCGAAGGGCCTTGGCCGCAGATACCGATGTACTTGCCAGCCTTGTTACAGGCCTGGATGGCGTTGGCCAGCAGCTTCTTGACCGCTGGGTTACGCTCGTCGAACAGGTGGGCGATGATCCCAGAGTCGCGGTCCAGGCCCAAGGTCAACTGGGTCAGGTCGTTGGAACCGATGGAGAAACCGTCGAAGAACTCCAGGAACTCTTCAGCCAGGATGGCGTTGGACGGCAATTCGCACATCATGATCACGCGCAGGCCGTTCTCGCCACGGGTCAGGCCGTTTTCTGCCAGCAGGTCCACGACCTGGCTCGCTTCGCCCAGGGTGCGCACGAAGGGCACCATGATCTCGACGTTGGTCAGGCCCATCTCGTTGCGCACGCGCTTGAGCGCACGGCATTCAAGCTCGAAGCAGTCACGGAAGGCTTCGCTGATGTAACGCGAGGCGCCGCGGAAACCCAGCATCGGGTTTTCTTCTTCCGGCTCGTAGAGCTTGCCGCCGATCAGGTTCGCGTATTCATTGGACTTGAAGTCCGACAGGCGCACGATCACCTTTTTCGGGTAGAACGCCGCAGCCAGGGTGCTGATGCCTTCGACCAGTTTCTCGACGTAGAAACCTACCGGGTCGTTGTAGCCGGCGATGCGCTTGTCGACGCTTTCCTTGATGTCCAGCGGCAGGCCGTCATAGTTCAGCAGTGCCTTGGGGTGCACGCCGATCATGCGGTTGATGATGAATTCCAGGCGGGCCAGGCCCACGCCGGCGTTCGGCAACTGGGCGAAATCAAAGGCGCGGTCCGGGTTGCCGACGTTCATCATGATCTTGAACGGCAGGTCGGGCATGGCGTCGATGGAGTTTTGCTTGATATCGAAGCCCAGCTCACCTTCGAAGATAAAGCCGGTATCGCCTTCGGCGCAGGACACGGTCACACCCTGGCCATCCTTGAGCAGTTGGGTGGCGTTGCCGCAACCCACGACTGCCGGAATCCCCAGCTCACGGGCAATGATCGCCGCGTGGCAGGTACGCCCGCCACGGTTGGTAACAATGGCACTGGCGCGCTTCATCACCGGTTCCCAGTCTGGGTCGGTCATGTCGGAAACCAGTACGTCACCCGGCTGGACCTTGTCCATCTCGGACACGTCCTTGATGATCCGCACCTTGCCTGCGCCAATGCGCTGGCCAATGGCACGGCCTTCCACCAGCACGGTGCCCGTTTCCTTGAGCAGGTAGCGCTCCATGACGTTGGCCGAAGTGCGGCTCTTCACGGTTTCCGGGCGAGCCTGCACGATGTAAAGCTTGCCGTCGTCACCGTCCTTGGCCCACTCGATGTCCATCGGGCACTTGTAGTGCTTTTCGATGATCATCGCTTGTTTGGCCAACTCGCTGACTTCAGCGTCGGTCAGGCAGAAACGCGCACGCTCGGCCTTGTCGACTTCAACGGTTTTGACCGAGCGACCGGCCTTGGCCTCGTCGCCGTAGATCATCTTGATGGCCTTGCTGCCCAGGTTACGGCGCAGGATGGCCGGGCGGCCCGCTTCGAGGGTGCCCTTGTGTACGTAGAATTCGTCCGGGTTGACCGCGCCTTGTACGACGGTTTCGCCCAGGCCGTAGGCGCCGGTGATAAACACCACGTCACGGAAACCGGATTCGGTATCCAGGGTGAACATCACACCGGCAGTGCCGGTTTCCGAACGCACCATGCGCTGCACGCCGGCAGACAGGGCCACCAGCTTGTGGTCGAAACCCTGGTGTACGCGGTAGGAGATCGCACGGTCGTTAAAGAGGGAGGCAAACACTTCCTTGGCCGCGCGGATCACGTTTTCGACGCCGCGAATGTTGAGGAAGGTTTCCTGCTGGCCGGCAAAGGAGGCGTCCGGCAAGTCTTCGGCGGTGGCCGAGGAACGCACGGCGACGGCCATGTCCGGGTTACCGGCCGACAGGGTGGCGAAGGCGGTGCGAATTTCTTCGTTGAGCTTCTCGGGGAACTCGGCTTCCATGATCCACTGGCGGATCTGGGCGCCGGTCTTGGCCAGGGCGTTGACGTCATCGACGTCCAGGGCGTCCAGCGCGGCGTGGATCTGGGCGTTGAGGCCGCTCAGCTCTAGGAAGTCGCGGTAAGCCTGGGCCGTGGTGGCGAAACCACCGGGCACCGAGACACCAGCGCCTGCAAGATTACTGATCATCTCGCCGAGGGATGCGTTCTTGCCCCCCACATGCTCTACATCATGGACGCCGAGCTTATCGAGGGAAACTACGTACTCTACCAAGGTGATCTCTCCACTTTCTGTGTTGGAAAAGCTCAGGAGGCGGGTTGCTCAGTAGGAGCTAACGCCAGCGCTTGTGGCCTGGACCTGGAAAATAAGTGAGAATGCGGCCCACTGCGGGACGGCAAAATCGCGCCTATCATATCCAAGATTCGCCATCAGCTTAAGGCCCAGGGCTCAAATGAAACGATCTGCTTTCTTTATTTCCGACGGCACCGGCATCACAGCCGAAACATTGGGCCAGAGCCTGCTCGCGCAGTTCGAAAACATTACCTTCGCCAAATTCACCCGGCCTTATATAGACAGCGTGGATAAAGCGCGGGCCATGGTACAACAAATCAATCTGGCGGCTGAAAAAGACGGTTTTCGCCCGATCATTTTCGACACCATCGTCAATCAAGACATTCGTGAGATTCTCGCAACGTCGAATGGTTTCATGATCGACATTTTCTCTACCTTCCTGGCGCCGTTGGAACAGGAGTTGAGTGAACACTCCTCCTATTCCGTCGGAAAGTCCCATTCCATCGGGCATAACTCCAACTATATGGAGCGTATCGAGGCGGTGAACTTCGCCCTCGACAACGACGACGGCGCCCGCACCCACTACTACGACAAGGCCGACCTGATCCTGGTGGGCGTGTCGCGTTGCGGCAAGACCCCCACCTGCCTGTACATGGCCATGCAATTCGGTATTCGTGCGGCCAACTATCCGCTGACCGAAGATGACATGGAACACCTGACCCTGCCCGCCGCCTTGCGCGCGCACTCACACAAACTGTTCGGCCTGACCATCGACCCGGACCGGCTGACCGCCATCCGCAACGAACGCAAGCCCAACAGCCGCTACTCCAGCTATGCCCAGTGCGAATTTGAAGTGCGGGAAGTAGAAAATCTGTTCCGTCGCGAAAATATTGCGCACATCAATTCCACGCATTTTTCGGTGGAAGAGATTTCGGCGAAGATTCTGGTGGAGAAGGGTGTGGAGCGGCGCTTCAAGTGATCTCTGTCGCCTGATCTGATCGTTCCCACGCTCTGCGTGGGAACGCCGCCTGGGACGCTCCGCGTCCCGCAATAGCGACGCGGAGCGTCGCAAGATGCATCCCCACGCAGAGCGTGGGAACGAGCAACGGTAACGCGGATTTACAGATGAAACCGCCCGCCCCCCTGCCCCAGCGCCGTCGCCAGCGCGTCAAACCCCTCGCGCAATAACTGATCATCGCCCGACGTGTTGCAGATACTCGCCCGAATAAACTGCGGCACCGCCGTCTGCCCCACGGCAAAAGCCTCGGCGGTGGCGATCAGGTAATTGTTCTGCTTGAGCTCCGCCTCGATTTCCGAGGCCCGCCAGGGCTCCGGTACTTCGATCCAGAAGTGCGGGCTGTTGAGGTGGGTGCGATAGGCCAAGCCGTTCAATAAATCTTCGACTAACGTCTTGCGGCGGCTGATCTCGTTGATCTGCTGACGCAACAAATATTCCGCCGTGCCGTTTTCAATCCACTGGGTCGCCAGCTCCAGAGTCACAGGTGTGGCCATCCAGCAGGTCGAACGCAGCGCCGCAGAAATGCGACTGACCAGCGCCGGCGGCGCATGCACGTAGCCCACCCGCAAACCAGCCGACACCGCCTTGCTCAGGCTGCTGATCAAGATCGTACGCTCAGGCGCGAAATAGCTGAGGGGCGGCGGACGGTCCTCCACCAGCACACCGTGGGCTTCGTCCTCCAGAATCAGCAGGTTATGTTCGCGACACACCCTGGCCAAGGCTTCGCGGCGCGCCACCGACAACACGGCGGTGGTCGGATTCTGGATAGTCGGCGTGCAATACAACGCCGAAATCCGGTGATTGCGACAGACCTCATCCAGCGCCGTGGGCAGCACACCTTCCTCGTCCATCTCCAGGCCGATCAGCCGCACCCCCAGCATACGCGCAGCGGTAATCAGCCCGGGATAAGTCAACTGCTCGGTGACCACCGTATCGCCAGCACGCAGCAGCGCCATCATCGCGCACAGCAAGCCATGCTGACCGCCGTTGACGCAGATGACCTGCTCGGGAATCGGATGAAACTCGCGCTGCACCAGCCACTGCGCGCCCGCTTCACGGTAACGCGGCAGGCCGGCGTCGGGGGTGTAGGCGCTGATGTCCTGGAGGAACTTGGCATTATTCGACAGGGTTTGAAAGCTCTGGGCGAGAAACACCGTCTCTTGCCCGGGAATGTGCATGTTGCGGCTCATGTCGAAGTACTGGCGCGGCTCCTCGCTGAAATTACGAAAGCCCTCATCACGCTGGCGCTCCATCCCACGCTTGCGCACGAAGGTGCCGTCACCCACCCGTGCAACCACCAGGCCCAGGCGCTCCAATTCACCGTAAGCCCGGCTGATGGTGCCGATGGTCACGCCTAAATTGTCGGAAAGCACCCGATGGGGCGGCAGTTTTCGTCCCGGTTCAATCAAGCCTTCGAGGATGCCCCGTTCCATCACATCGGACAGGCGCTTGTACTTCACGCCCTGCCCGTTGGACAAGCCCTCACGCATAATTGACACCATGTCAATATTTGTTTTGACAGCCATCTTTCGCCCTAATAGTGTGCTTTTACGGGTTCAATCGCCGATAAACATAACTCATTACAAGTTCAATATAGAGTTCAATTCCGGCTCAGGGAAGCAATAAACGATGCCAATGTCCGCCGTTCTCGAAAACACTGCAAAAACAAAAACGCAAAAACAGTGGCTCGCCGGGCTGGTGACCAGCGTGATGTTCCTGATCGTGTGCCTGAGTTGGGGCACCACGTGGCTGGGCATCAAGATCGCCGTCGAGAGCGTGCCGCCGCTGACATCCGCCGGCCTGCGCTTTCTCATCGCGTTTCCGCTGTTCCTGTGTTTTGCCATGGTGCGCCGTGAGCCGATCCTGTTTCCCCGGGAAAGCCGCTGGTTCTTCGTGTTTGTGACCCTGTCTTACTTCAGCGTTCCCTACTATTTGCTCAACTACGGCGAAATGCATGTGTCGTCGGGCCTCACCGCCCTGCTGTTCAGTTGCATGCCGGTATTCATCCTGATCTTCTCGGCGCTGTTCCTGCGCGAGCGCATCTATTTTTCCCAGGTGGTCGGCATCGGCATCGGTTTCGGCAGCCTTTACATGATCATCAAGAGCCAGGGCCTGCACCTGGACCACGCCGAGTTCTTCGGGGTACTGGCCATTCTGAGCGCCGCGATCATGCACGCCTTGTGCTATGTCATTACCAAGCAAAAAGGCAGCGCCATCAGCGTCATCACCTACAACACCCTGCCCATCGGCATTGCCGGGCTGATGCTGTTCCTGGCCGGCCTGTGGTTTGAAACACCAACGTTCGACGCCATTACCCTGCGCTCCTGGAGCGCGCTGTTCTACCTGGGGCTGGTGGCCTCGGTGGGCGGGTTCATTGTGTATTTCATGCTGCTCAAGCGCCTGAGCCCGATCATCCTGTCGTTCGTGTTCATCATCTTCCCGGTGTTCGCGGTCATCATCGGTGCCTGGTACGAAGGCGTGGAAATTTCCCGCGACCTGATGCTGTACTCGGCGATCCTGCTGGCCGGCTTTGCGATCACCAAGTTGCCGATCGAAAAACTCATGGCCAAGAAAAAGTGACCCTCAATCAACGCGAGAGAAACATGGACGTCCTCCGCCCCACCGCCCTGGAACAGATCTACGCCCACGCCAGCCGCAGCTACCCCGAGGAGTGCTGTGGTTTCGTCTTCGCCGACGGCAGCGTGTACCTGGGCAGCAATATCCAGAATGAACTGCACCGCAAGAACCCCGAGATGTACCCACGCAGCGCGGCCAATGGCTACACCTTTTCGGTGGCCGACACCCTGCTGATGAACAAGGCGTTTCGCAGTGACAACCCGGTGGTAGTGATTTACCACTCACACCCGGATGTGGGCGCCTATTTCAGTGACGAAGACCAGGACAAGGCACTGTTCCTGGGCGAGCCGATCTTCCCCGTCAGCTACTTGGTGGTGGATGTCCGCCAGGGCCAGGCCCTGGGCTCCAAGCTGTTTGCCTGGGATGGCAAGCATTTCTCCCTTCAACCTTTCAACGACCTGCACACGGAGTTGTCCATGAACGCTGTCTCTTTCCCCGACATTCTGGTTCGCGTGGCCAAGCTGCCGGAATCGACCCTTGAGGGCGCCGGATCGACATTGCGCGAAGTCATTGAAAATCTCTGCACCCATCACCCCCAATTGCGTCAGCACCTGTTCCATGAAAAGAACGACCAGCTCAAGGAACACTTCCTGTTTACCGCCGAGGAGGCGTTGATCGACGCCGATGAACCCCTGCCAGCAAAAGCCCGGATCGAAGTGTTGCTCGCCACTTCAGGTGGCATGGACATCGATGCCCTGAGCAACGAAGAAGTGCAGCGCTATGTGCGCCACATCACCCTGCCAGGCGTCGGCCGCGAAGGCCAATTGAACCTGAAGAAAGCCAAGGTGCTGGTCATCGGTACCGGCGGCCTGGGCTCGCCCATCAGCCTGTACCTGGCGGCGGCCGGCATCGGCACCCTGGGGCTGGTGGACTTTGATGTGGTGGAAAGCAGCAACCTGCAACGCCAGATCGTGCATGGCAACAGCACCCTGGGCATGCCCAAGGTCGAGTCCGCCAAGCAGCGCCTGCTGGACCTCAATCCGCATATCCAGATCAACGCGTACAACACCGCGCTCAACAGCGACAACGCCCTGGCACTGGTGGGCGCCTATGACCTGGTGATCGACGGCACCGACAATTTCGACACCCGCTACCTGGTCAACGACGCCTGTGTGCAGCTGGGTAAACCCTTGGTGTACGGCGCCATCTACCGTTTCGACGGGCAGATCAGCGTGCTCAACTATAAAGGTGGGCCGTGCTATCGCTGCCTGTTCCCCAAGGCCCCACCCGCAGAGCTGGCGCCCAATTGCAGCGCGGGCGGTGTGATCGGCGTGTTGCCGGGCGTGGTCGGTATGATCCAGGCCACCGAGGCGATCAAATTACTGATCGGCATTGGCGAACCCTTGTCCGGCCGCTTGATGCGCTTCGACGCGCTGGCGATGAAGTTCAGCGAGATCCGCTTCAAGCGCCGCGCTGACTGCCCCTGCTGCTCGGACCTGCGCCACAGCGAAACCGTCGCGCCGGCCACCTGCGCCGATGCCTTACCGAGCCAGCCCTCCCTGGCCGCGGAACGCTACATCAAGCCCCAGGTACTCAAGCAAGTGCTCGAACACCCTAGCAGCGCCGATGTATTGCTGGACGTGCGTGACGCCAGCGAACTGGAAGTGTGCAAATTACCGGGCGTGGTGCATATCCCGCTGGCAGAACTGGATGGGCAGCTCGCCAGTCTGAGCCGCGACAACACCCACTACCTGATCTGCTACGCAGGCACCCGCGCCGAGCAAGCCGCCAGCACCCTGTTGGCCGCTGGCTTTGCCAACACCAAAGTCCTGCAGGGCGGCATGAAACATTGGGTTCGCGACGTCGAACCTGACATGCCGCTTTACTGAGAGTGGGGACGTGCTGATGCTGCATAACTCCATTCTCGACGTGATCGGCCAGACGCCGATCGTGCGTCTGGCCCAGTTTTCCGAAGACCTCGGCATCGAGGTCTACGCCAAGCTGGAGTCGCTCAACCCCGGTGGCAGCCACAAGGCGCGCATCGCCCTGGGCATGATCCTGGATGCCGAGCGCCGCGGTGTGCTGATCCGTGATTCCGGGCAGACCATCATCGAACCCAGTGGCGGCAACACCGGCATTGGCCTGGTGATGGCCGGCAATGTGCTGGGCTACAAAGTGGTGCTGGTGATCCCTGACAACTACAGCCCGGAAAAACAGAAGCTGCTGCGTCTGTACGGTGCGAGGGTAGTGCTGTCCGATAGCCGCCTGGGCAATAACTCCCACGGCGAAAAGTGCATGGAGCTGCAGTTGGAAAACCCCAACTACGTGATGCTCAACCAGCAACGCAATGGCGCCAACCCCCAAACCCACCGTGACACCACCGCCCCGGAAATCCTTCGCGCCTTCGGTGAACAGCGCGTGGATTACTTCGTCAGCGGCATTGGCACCGGGGGCCATATCACCGGTATCGGCGAAACCCTCAAGGCCGCCTGGCCCGCGCTGCGAGTGATGGGCGTAGAACCGGAAGAATGCGACCTGCTCAAAGACCGGCACGCGGCGCACGGGATCCAGGGCCTGTCGATCGGCCTGATCCCTAGCATCCTCAACCTGGACGTGATCGACGGCATGCTCAAGGTGTCGCACGCCGATTGCCTGGACATGATCAAACGCATCATGCGCACCGATGCCATCAGCCTGGGGCTGTCTTCGGCCGCCAACATGGTCGCCATCGCCCAACTCGCCCCCGAACTGCCGCCTGAAACGGTGGTGTTGACCATGGTCTACGACAATGCCGACAGCTACCTGCCCAGTTTCGAGTAACCGGGTTTTTAACCATCCAACATACGGGGGTGTCTCCATGGGGGGCTTTATCGACATGCAACAGCTGCACGATGAGTTGCTCACCCATCTCATCACCACCCTCACGCCCAGACAGATGAAGCAACTGGAGCCGCACCTGGCGCCGTTGATTCAGAACGCCGCGCAGGCGGTGGCCGAGGACCTGATTGCCTATGCCTATCGCGACCCCGCGTCCCGTGGGCGCGGTGAGTTGATCCTGGAATCCTACGCCTCGTTCAAGGCCGTGCTGTTCTACCGCCTTGCGCACCTGGTGTGGCATTTCCAGGGCCCAGACAACGGCGATTTTTCGCGCATGGCCCTCAAGCTGAGTAACCAGGGCAAGATCCTCTCCGGTGCCGAGATTCACCCGGCAGCGCGCATCGGCCGCCGATTTGTGCTGGACCATGGCTACGGCACCGTCATCGGCGAAACCTGCGTGATCGGCAACGACTGCTACATCCTCTGCGGCGTGACCCTGGGTGCGCGCGGTATTGCCAACAACCCGGACGGCAAACGCCACCCGCGCCTGGGCAACAACGTCGAAGTCGGCGCCGGCGCCCGGGTGCTGGGCTATGTTTCGATCGGCGATAACGTGTTTATCAGCCCCTCCTGCGTGATTACCCAAGACGTGCCGGCAGGCACCAAGGTCAAGGTGGTCAACCAGATCCAACTGCAAAAAAACGATGAATCGGACCACAGCAACTACCTCGGCGCCTTTGCCCTGGATGAGCGCTTGCACGTGGTGGGCGAAGTGAGTGCCGGCCACAAGGTCACCGTGCTGGACGCCGACTTTCATCCACTGCAAGGGCTGATGCTTGAACCCACGGTGAAAGAGCGGCATCACCTGCAGTTTCGTCTGCGTCGCCTCGACAACGACGAACAACTGCCACGCCTGCCGCTGAACCTGAAGGTGTGCGGGCCGGAATTTGAAATCACCCTGCTCTCTCCCCCTGGCTTGAGCGCACTGGTGCGCCACCTCTTGCAAGCCACCCCATTGATCGTCGGAGGTTGAACATGTCCGTGCATACCATGGAAACCCTGGCGCTGTTCGACAGCGCGCCCTACCAGAACGCCTTCAGCGCCCGGGTGATTGCCGTCAGCGAACAGGGTATCGCCCTGGAGCACACCCTGTTCTACCCCACCGGCGGCGGGCAACCAGGCGATACCGGTCACCTCACTCTGGCCGATGGCACACGGGTGGAAGTGACCGGCACCGTGCGCGATCCGGTGTTGCGCTCGATCATCTGGCACCAGGTGGACCACTACCCCGAACAGTTGGCCGCTGGCGTCCAGGTCGACGCTGGGCTGGATTGGGAGCGGCGCTACCAGCACATGAAGATGCACACTTGCCTGCACTTGCTGTGTTCGCTCATCGACGCGCCCGTGACCGGTTGCAGCATCAGCGCAGATAAAGGCCGCCTGGATTTCGACCTGCCAGAAATGACCTTGGACAAAGACCGCCTCACCCAAGACCTCAACGCCCTTATCGAACAAGCCCACGCGGTCAAAACTCTGTCGATGCCCGCCACCGAGTACGCGACCCTGCTGCAGATCACCCGCACCCAGGCGGTTGCGCCGCCGGTGGTCTCCGGTTCGGTCCGGGTGATTGAAATCCCCGGCATCGATATCCAGCCCTGCGGCGGTACCCATGTACTCAATACCGAGGAAATCGGCCGGGTGTTCTGCGAAAAGATCGAGAAGAAGAGCAAGCACAACCGCCGGGTGATACTGCGGTTTGAATAGATTCTGAAGCAGAACTTCAATCAACTGTGGGAGCTGGCTTGCCTGCGATAGCTGACATCCAGTCAATTCATGTGGGGCTGACACACCGCTATCGCAGGCAAGCCAGCTCCCACATTAACCGCGTTGTTTTTCAGATCGTGAGCAGGTCCATGAAACGGTTGACTGGCGTCGCCTCAAGCCGTGCCTGATCCTTGCACAACGCAAAGATTTCGGCGCTGCGTTGCGCAGTGAACCGCGTGGCCAGGTTGGCCTTGAACTTGTCTTCCAGCAGTGGAATGCCGTCCACCCGACGGCGGCGATGGCCAATCGGGTACTCCACCACCACCTGCTCGGTGCAGGTGCCATCCGTGAAAAACACCTGCACCGCGTTGGCAATGGAGCGCTTGTCGGCCTCCAGGTATTCGCGGCTGTAGCGCGGGTCTTCGACGATGACCATCTTGTCGCGCAGCTGATCAATGATCGGGTGGGCCGCGTGGAAATCATCTTCATACTGCTCGGCCACCAGGTTGCCGAACGCCAACGGCACGGCGGTCATGTATTGCAGGCAGTGGTCGCGATCAGCGGCGTTGGCCAATGGGCCGACCTTGGAAATAATGCGAATCGCCGACTCGTGAGTCGTGATCACGATGCGGTCGATTTCATGCAGGCGATGCTTGACCAGCGGGTGCAGGGCGACTGCCGCTTCACAGGCAGTTTGCGCGTGAAACTCGGCCGGGAAGCTGATCTTGAACAGCACGTTCTCCATCACGTAGGTGCCGTAGGGTTGGGGCAGGCTGAACGCGCGCTTATCCTCGGGCTTGAGCGCCAAGTCCTTGTTGGTGTGGCTGAACAGCACGTCGTAGAAGCCCCACTGCGGCGCACTCAATACACCGGGGATGCCCATTTCGCCACGCGAGGCGATGTCTGCCAGGCGTACGCCGCGGCTCGATGCATCGCCTGCGGCCCAGGATTTGCGCGAGCCGGCATTCGGTGCATGGCGATAGGTGCGCAGCGCCTGGCCATCGACAAAAGCGTGTGACAACGCCGATAGCAGTTGCTCGCGGTTGGCGCCCATCAGCTTGGCGGTGACCGCCGTGGTAGCGACTTTCACCAGCAACACATGGTCGAGGCCTACCCGGTTGAAGGAGTTTTCCAAGGCAATCACACCTTGGATTTCGTGGGCCATGATCATCGCTTCCAGCACTGCACGCATGGTCAACGGCGCGTCGCCATTGGCCAGGCGCTTTTGCGACAGGTGATCGGCCACGGCGAGGATGCCGCCCAGGTTGTCCGAAGGGTGGCCCCATTCAGCAGCGAGCCAGGTGTCGTTGTAGTCGAGCCAGCGCACGATGCAACCGATATCCCAGGCGGCCTTGACCGGGTCCAGGCGGAACGAAGTGCCCGGCACCCGTGCGCCAAACGGCACCACGGTACCCTCTACCATCGGCCCCAGGTGCTTGGTGCACTCGGGGAAGCGCAGGGCCAGCAGGCCACAGCCGAGGGTGTCCATCAGGCAGTTGCGGGCGGTATCCAGGGCGTCCTGGGAGTCGATGCGGTAGTTGAGGACGTAGTCGGCGATGTCCTGCAACACCGGGTCGTAGTCGGGACGGTTGTTCTGGTCGACGTTGGCGCTCATGGCGGTTCTCCTAAAAGTTGGGGTTGTTCCTCGAGGTCAAGGTTGATGTTGATCGTTCCCACGCTCCGCGTGGGAATGCATCCCGTGACGCTCTGCGTCACAGCAGGACGCTCTGCGTCCCAGGCGGCGTTCCCACGCGGAGCGTGGGAACGATCAAGCTAGAAAGCGTCGCCGGGGATGCGCACATAGCCTTCCATTAACACCCGCGCACTGCGGCTCATGATGGCTTTTTTCACCACCCATTCACCGTTCACCTGGCTGGCCTCGGCCCCCACGCGCAAGGTGCCGGACGGATGCCCGAAGCGCACGGCATTGCGCTCTACGCCGCCCGCCGCCAGGTTGACCAAGGTGCCGGAAATCGCCGCGGCGGTGCCAATCGCCACCGCCGCGGTGCCCATCATCGCGTGGTGCAGTTTGCCCATCGACAAGGCGCGCACCAGCAGGTCCACATCGCCGGCCTTGATCGCCTTGCCGCTGGAGGCCACGTAATCGGCAGGTTTGGCGACGAACGCCACCTTGGGCGTGTGCTGGCGCTGGGCGGCTTCGTCCAGGTGTTTGATCAGGCCCATGCGCAACGCGCCATACGCCCGCACGGTCTCGAACATCGCCAGGGCCTTGGGGTCGCTGTTGATCGCGCCTTGCAGCTCGGTTCCGGTGTAGCCCAAGTCCTGGGCATTGATGAAAATCGTCGGGATACCGGCGTTGATCAACGTGGCCTTGAAGGTACCGACGCCGGGTACCTCCAGGTCGTCGACGAGGTTGCCAGTGGGGAACATCGAGCCACCACCGCCCTCTTCTTCCGCCGCGGGGTCCATGAATTCCAACTGCACTTCGGCAGCCGGGAAGGTCACGCCGTCCAGTTCAAAGTCGCCGGTTTCCTGCACCGCGCCGTCAGTGATTGGCACGTGGGCGATGATGGTCTTGCCGATATTGGCCTGCCACACCCGCACCACGGCCACGCCGTTATGGGGTACGCGGGCCGCATCGACCAGGCCGGCACTGATGGCGAACGAACCCACCGCCGCCGACAGGTTGCCGCAGTTGCCGCTCCAATCGACAAATGGCTTGTCGATGGAGACCTGGCCGAACAGGTAATCCACGTCGTGATCGGCGCGGCTGCTTTTGGCCAGGATCACGGTCTTGCTGGTGCTCGAGGTGGCCCCCCCCATGCCGTCGATCTGCTTGTCATAGGGGTCGGGGCTGCCAATCACCCGCAGCAACAAGGCGTCGCGTGCAGGGCCCGGCACCTGCGCCGCGGCGGGCAGGTCCTGGAGGCTGAAGAACACGCCCTTGCTGGTGCCGCCACGCATGTAGGTGGCGGGGATTTTGATTTGCGCTACGTGTGCCATGGTTATCCTCTTCAGGCGGTCGCCTTTGATTCCAGGAAGTCCTGGGCGAAACGTTGCAACACGCCACCGGCTTCGTAGATCGACACTTCTTCGGCGGTGTCCAGGCGGCAGGTCACTGGCACCTCGACACGTTCGCCATTCTTGCGGTTGATCACCAGGGTCAGTTGCGCACGCGGGGTGCGCTCGCCGACCACGTCATAGGTTTCACTGCCGTCGATTTGCAGGGTGTGGCGGTCGGTGCCTGGCAGGAACTCCAGGGGCAACACGCCCATGCCCACCAGGTTGGTGCGGTGGATGCGCTCGAAGCCTTCGGCGGCAATCGCTTCCACACCGGCCAGGCGTACGCCCTTGGCCGCCCAGTCGCGGGACGAGCCCTGGCCATAGTCGGCGCCCGCGATGATGATCAGCGGCTGTTTGCGTTCCATGTAGGTTTCAATCGCTTCCCACATCCGCGTGATCTTGCCTTCCGGCTCGATACGCGCAAGAGAGCCCTGCTTGACCTTGCCGTTTTCCTGCACCATTTCGTTGAACAGTTTCGGGTTGGCGAAGGTGGCGCGCTGCGCCGTCAAATGGTCACCCCTGTGTGTCGCGTAGGAGTTGAAGTCGACTTCCGGCAAGCCCATTTTCGCCAGGTATTCACCGGCGGCGCTGTCCGGCATGATCGCGTTGGACGGCGACAGGTGGTCGGTGGTGATGTTGTCCGGCAGCACCGCCAGCGGGCGCATGCCTTTGAGCGGCCGTGCGCCGGCCAGCGCGCCTTCCCAATATGGCGGGCGGCGGATATAGGTGCTTTGTGGGCGCCAGTCGTACAGCGGCGTGACCTTGGGCCCGGTGTCTTCGTGGATGGCGAACATCGGGATATACACCGCACGGAATTGCTCGGGTTTCACCGAAGCCTTGACCACCGCGTCGATCTCTTCATCGCTCGGCCAGATGTCTTGCAGGCGGATTTCCTTGCCGTCGGCATCCAGGCCGAGCACGTCCTTTTCGATGTCGAAACGGATGGTACCGGCAATCGCATAGGCCACCACCAGCGGCGGCGACGCCAGGAACGCTTGCTTGGCGTAAGGGTGAATGCGCCCGTCAAAGTTGCGGTTACCCGACAACACTGCGGTGGCGTACAGGTCGCGGTCGATGATCTCTTGCTGGATCACCGGGTCGAGCGCGCCGGACATGCCGTTGCAGGTGGTGCAGGCAAAGGCCACCACGCCAAAGCCGAGTTTTTCCAGTTCATGGCCCAGTCCGGCTTCTTCCAGGTACATGGCCACGGTTTTCGAGCCCGGCGCCAGGGACGACTTGACCCACGGCTTGCGGGTCAGCCCAAGCTTGTTGGCGTTGCGTGCCAACAGGCCGGCGGCGATCACGTTGCGCGGGTTGCTGGTGTTGGTGCAACTGGTGATGGCGGCGATGATCACTGCGCCGTCGGGCATTTGCCCCGGCACGTCATCCCATTGGCCGGCAATGCCTTTTGACGCCAGGTCGCGGGTGGCCAGGCGGGCATGAGGGTTGCTCGGGCCGGCCATGTTGCGCACGACGCTGGAGAGGTCGAAGCTCAGGCTGCGCTCGTACTGCGCGCCTTTCAGGTCGTCCGCCCACAGGCCAGTGTGGCGTGCATATTGCTCGACCAGGGCGACTTGTTCGTCTTCGCGACCGGTGAGTTTGAGGTAGGCAATGGTTTGCGCGTCGATGTAGAACATCGCGGCGGTGGCGCCGTACTCCGGGGCCATGTTGGAGATGGTGGCACGGTCACCCAAAGTGAGTGCCGACGCCCCTTCGCCGAAGAACTCCAGCCAGGCGCCGACCACCTTTTGCTGGCGCAGGAATTCGGTGAGTGCCAGCACCATATCGGTGGCGGTGATGCCCGGTTGCAGCTTGCCGGTCAATTCCACGCCAACGCTTTCCGGCAGGCGCATCCACGACGCGCGGCCGAGCATCACGCTCTCGGCTTCCAGACCACCGACGCCGATGGCGATCACACCCAGGGCGTCTACGTGAGGCGTATGGCTGTCGGTGCCGACACAGGTATCCGGGAAGGCCACACCGTCACGCACTTGAATCACCGGGGACATTTTCTCCAGATTGATCTGGTGCATGATGCCGTTGCCCGGCGGGATCACATCGACGTTCTTGAAGGCCTTTTTGGTCCACTCGATAAAGTGGAAGCGGTCTTCGTTGCGACGGTCTTCAATGGCGCGGTTTTTTTCGAAGGCTTGCGGGTCAAAGCCACCGGCCTCGACGGCCAGGGAGTGGTCGACGATCAGTTGGGTGGGCACCACCGGGTTGACCTGCGCCGGGTCGCCGCCTTGCTGGGCGATGGCATCGCGCAGGCCGGCGAGGTCGACAAGAGCGGTCTGGCCGAGGATGTCATGGCACACCACGCGGGCCGGGAACCACGGGAAGTCGAGGTCGCGCTTGCGCTCGATCAGTTGGCTCAGGGACGCGTCGAGGGTGGCCGGGTCGCAACGGCGCACCAGGTTCTCGGCGAGCACGCGCGAGGTGTAGGGCAGCGTGGCGTAGGCGCCGGGGGTGATTGCCTCAACAGCCGCACGGGCGTCGAAGAAATCCAGGCGGCTGCCGGGGAGCGGTTTGCGAAATTCAGTGTTCATCGTCAGGACTCGGTCACGGTAAGTTCGAAAGGTGAACTGTCGACACTGGCTTTGTTTCCTGTGGGCGCTGGCTTGCCTGCGATGGCATCACTGTGGTGTGACAGGTACACCGAGGTGATGCCATCGCAGGCAAGCCAGCTCCCACAAAAAAGCATATGAGCCAGCGGGCACAGCCCATCCCATTCAGCGACGTTCGATTGGCACGAACTTGCGCTGCTCAACGCCGGTGTACTCGGCGCTTGGACGGATGATGCGGTTGTTGGCGCGCTGCTCGAACACGTGCGCAGCCCAGCCAGTCAGGCGCGAGCATACGAAAATCGGCGTGAACAGCTTGGTCGGGATGCCCATGAAGTGGTACGCCGAGGCATGGTAGAAATCGGCGTTAGGAAACAGCTTCTTCTGTTCCCACATGGTCTTGTCGATGGCTTCGGAGACCGGGAACAACACGGTGTCGCCCACTTCGTCAGCGAGCTTTTTCGACCAGCCCTTGATCACTTCATTGCGCGGATCGCTGTCTTTATAGATCGCGTGGCCAAAGCCCATGATCTTGTCTTTGCGCGCCAACATGCCAAGGGTGCCTTCAACCGCTTCCTGGGCCGAGGAGAAACGTTCGATCATTTCCATCGCCGCTTCGTTGGCACCGCCGTGCAGCGGGCCGCGCAGGGAGCCGATGGCAGCGGTGACGCAGGAATACAGGTCGGACAATGTCGATGCACACACCCGTGCGGTGAAGGTCGAAGCGTTGAATTCGTGTTCAGCGTAGAGGATCAGCGACACGTTCATCACTTTGACGTGCAGCTCGCTCGGTTTCTTGCCATGCAGCAGGTGCAGGAAGTGGCCACCGATGCTCGGCTCGTCGGTCACGCAGTCGATGCGCTGGCCGTCGTGGCTGAAGCGATACCAGTAGCACATGATCGCCGGGAACGCGGCGAGCAGGCGGTCGGTGACATCGCGCTGCACGCTGAAATCTTTCTCCGGCTCGATATTGCCCAGGAACGAGCACCCGGTGCGCATCACGTCCATCGGATGGGCGTCGGCGGGGATGCGTTCGAGCACTTCTTTCAGGGCCTGGGGCAAGTCACGCAGTTTGCTCAGCTTGTTGCTGTAAGCGGCCAGTTCGGCCTGGGTTGGCAATTCACCGTACAGCAGCAGGTAGGCGACTTCTTCAAACTGGGCGTCGGCGGCCAGTTCGCGTACGTCGTAGCCACGGTAGGTCAGGCCGGCGCCGGCCTGGCCCACGGTGGACAGTGCCGTCTGCCCGGCGACCTGGCCACGCAGGCCAGCACCACTCAATACTTTTGCTTCAGCCATGTTCGTTCTCCAATTTTGTAGTTGTTCAGGGAACCACAGGGTTTATTTTTTCGCGGCGAACAGCGCGTCGAGCTTCTGCTCGAAGGTGTGGTAGTCGATGCGATCGTAAAGCTCCATGCGCGTTTGCATGGTGTCGATCACATTCTGCTGGGTACCGTCGCGACGAATCGCGGTGTAGACATTCTCGGCGGCCTTGTTCATGGCACGAAAAGCCGAGAGCGGGTACAGCACAATGGAAACATCCGCAGATTTCAACTGTTCGGTGGTGTACAGCGGTGTGGCGCCGAACTCGGTGATGTTCGCCAGGATCGGCGCCTTCACGCGGGAGGCGAACAGCTTGTACATCTCCAGTTCAGTGATGGCTTCCGGGAACACCATGTCGGCACCGGCCTCGATGCACGCGGCGGCACGCTCCAGCGCGGACTCCAGGCCCTCGACCGCCAGGGCGTCGGTGCGCGCCATGATCACGAAGCTGTCATCGGTGCGCGCATCCACGGCGGCCTTGATGCGGTCGACCATTTCCTGCTGGGACACGATTTCTTTGTTGGGGCGATGACCGCAGCGCTTGGCGCCCACCTGGTCTTCGATATGGATGGCGGCGGCGCCGAACTTGATCATCGACTTGACGGTACGTGCCACGTTGAACGCCGAGGAGCCGAAACCGGTGTCCACGTCCACCAGCAGCGGCAGGTCGCACACGTCGGTAATGCGGCGCACGTCGGTGAGCACGTCATCCAGGCCGGTGATGCCCAAGTCCGGCACGCCCAGGGAGCCGGCGGCTACACCGCCACCTGACAGGTAAATCGCCTTGAAGCCGGCGCGCTTGGCCAAGAGCGCATGGTTGGCATTGATGGCGCCCACCACTTGCAAGGGCTGTTCGCTGGCGACGGCGTCACGGAAACGCTGGCCGGGAGTGCTGTTGTTGTTGGAACTCATGACTCACCTCGTGATGAAGGCGCACCGTCCGGGAAGTGACGGGCAATGTTGCGTTTGGAGGCGCCGATATGCCGGCGCATCAACAGTTCGGCCAGTTCACCGTCGCGATCGGCAATCGCGTCGAGAATGCGGTGATGCTCGGCAAAGGCCTGGCGTGGACGATTGGGGGTGGCGGAGAACTGGATGCGGTACATGCGCACCAGTTGATACAGCTCGCCGCAGAGCATTTGGGTGAGGGTGCGGTTACCGGCACCTTGAATGATGCGGTAGTGAAAATCGAAGTCGCCTTCCTGCTGGTAATAGCCGACACCGGCCTGGAACGCCGCATCCCGTTCGTGGGTGTGCAACACCTGGCGCAGCTCCTCGATCTCTGCGTCAGTCATACGCTCGGCGGCCAGGCGACAGGCCATGCCCTCTAAGGACTCGCGAATCTCATACAGTTCGACCAGCTCGGCGTGACTCAAAGACACCACGCGTGCGCCGACATGAGGCACCCGCACCAGCAGGCGCTGGCCTTCCAGGCGATGGATCGCTTCGCGCAGCGGGCCGCGACTGATGCCGTAGGTGCGCGCCAGCTCCGGCTCGGAAATCTTGCTACCGGGGGCGATTTCGCCTTTGACGATGGCGGCCTGGATACGCCGGAAGACGTTCTCTGACATGGTCTGGGAATCGTCTGGTGCCACCGATGGTTTTTCCAGTTGCTCCAGCATATTGTCGACACCTTTAAAATCAATGCCGTAAAAACTAGCCAATAAGCCTCTCATAGTCAAAGAATAAATACACATTGTCGACAATCGTCTAATAACCCCATCAATCGCCCGCCCAGGCATGGCCGCCTGCCAGCGCTGGCGCCAAAAAAGCATCATGTTAGAATGCCCGCCGCTTTTGCCTGACATCAGATGATGAAAGGGCGCACCCGAGATTGCGCAGCAATGCCAGTCCCCATGAAATGAACAGTGCACTGCCCTGCCTCAGGATTTATGAGACTCAAGCCTTACCTACTAGTGATGTGCCTGCTGTGCATACCGAGCCTTGGCGCTGGCGCCGAGAAGACCGTGTACGGCCTGAATGAATACGCCAAGCTTGCGGGTATCGACCTGGAAGTGGCGGCCAAACTCGACACCGGCGCCAAGACCGCCTCGTTGAGTGCCCGCGATATCAAGCGCTTCAAGCGTAATGGCGAATCCTGGGTACGCTTCTACCTGGCCATCGACACCGCCCATTCCCACCCCATCGAACTGCCCCTGGCGCGTGTCAGCAAAATCAAGCGCCGCGCCGGCGACTACGACCCCGATGAGGACAAGAACTACACCGCCCGCCCAGTGATTGCGCTGGATATTTGCATGGGCAGTGCTTTACGCAGCATCGAAGTGAACTTGACTGACCGCAGCGCATTCCAATACCCGCTGCTGATTGGCTCCGAAGCCTTGAAACGCTTTGATGCGCTGGTCGACCCCAGTCTTAAATATGCAGCAGGCAAACCCGCCTGCGCCGCCGACGCTTAATACCGCCGAGTAAACCGAATGCGCTCTCTGACCCTGCACCTGAAAATCCTGATCACCTTGCTGGTGGTGCTGGGCATTTCGGTCACCGCCTATCAGATCTTCGTGCTGGGAATTCCCGTCACCGAAGATGCCACCGACGACTTGTGGAACATCGACGCCAAGGTCGAGTTCGTCGCCAACCCGAAAGACCCGGTCAAGATCCAGATGTTCGTGCCGCCCTTGAGCCGCGACTTCGTCAGCCTCAATGAGAGCTTTATCTCGAACAACTACGGGGTGAGCGTCAACCGCATCGACGGCAACCGCAAGGTCACCTGGTCGGCGCGCCGGGCCAAGGGCAACCAGACCCTCTATTACCGCCTGGTGCTGACCAAGCGCTACAGCGGCGAAAAGATCAAGATCAAAGGCCCGACCTTCCGCGACAGCATCGCCGTGGAAGGCCCGGAAAAGATCGCCGCCGAAGCCTTGCTGGCGCCGATTCGCCAGCACTCGGCCGACGTCGAAACCTTTATCAGTGAAGCCATCAAGCGCACCAACAACCTCAACGACGACAATGTGAAGTTGCTGCTGGCCGGCGACCCCTCGACGCCGCACAAAGCCAAGATCGTCGAACTGCTGCTGTCCATCGCCCACGTGCCGGTAGAGAAAGTCCACACCATCCGCCTGGTGGCCGACCAGCCGCAAACCCCGGAACTGTGGCTGCGCAGTTTCAACGGCAACGACTGGCTGTACTTCAACCCGGAAACTGGCGAACAGGGCCTGCCCGCCGACCGCCTGCTATGGTGGACCGGCGATGAAAACCTGATCACCGTCGATGGCGGCAAGAAAGCCATGGTGACCTTCAGCCTGAACAACAGCGAGATGAATGCCATCCGCCTGGCCAAGCTGACGGACGAAAACACCGACGCCAACTTCCTCGAATACTCACTGTACGGCCTGCCGCTGCAAACCCAGCAGACCTTCATGATCATGGTGATGATCCCGATTGGCGTGCTGGTGATTCTGATCCTGCGCAACCTGATCGGCCTGCAAACCCTGGGTACCTTCACACCGGTGCTGATCGCCCTGGCGTTCCGCGAGACGCAACTGGGCTTCGGGATTGTGCTGTTCACAATTATCACAGCACTGGGGTTATCACTCAGGTCCTACCTGGAACACTTGAAACTGCAGATGTTGCCGAGGCTGTCGGTGGTGCTGACCTTTGTGGTGGTGCTGATTGCCGCCATCAGCCTGTTCAGCCACAAGCTGGGGCTGGAACGCGGCTTGTCGGTGGCGCTGTTCCCGATGGTGATCCTGACCATGACCATCGAACGCCTGTCGATTACCTGGGAGGAGCGTGGCGCCAACCATGCGCTGAAAGTGGCGATTGGCACGCTGTTCGCTGCGTCCCTGGCGCACCTGATCATGAGCGTGCCGGAGTTGGTCTACTTCGTGTTCACCTTCCCGGCGATCCTGTTGATCCTGGTGGGCTTCATGCTGGCCATGGGTCGCTACCGCGGCTATCGCCTCACCGAGCTGGTGCGTTTCAAGGCGTTCCTGAAGGCTGACTCTTGATGTTCGGCTTCTGGAAGACCTGGAAGGCCCTGGAAGCGCGGGGGATCATGGGCATTAACCGGCGTAATGCCGACTACGTGCTCAAGTACAACAAGCGCAGCCTGTACCCGATAGTGGATGACAAGATCATTACCAAGGAACGGGCGCTGGCCGCCGGTATCCATGTACCGGAAATGTACGGGGTGATCTCCACCGAAAAGGAAATCGACAAGCTCGACGAGATCATCGGTGGGCGCAGCGACTTCGTGATCAAGCCCGCCCAGGGCGCCGGTGGCGACGGCATCCTGGTGGTTGCAGACCGTTTTGAAGGGCGCTATCGCACGGTGTCCGGCAAGATCATCAGCCATGAAGAGATCGAGCACCAGATTTCCAGCATCCTCACCGGCCTGTACTCCCTCGGCGGCCACCGCGACCGCGCGTTGATCGAGTACCGCGTGGTGCCCGACCAGATCTTCAAGAGCATCAGCTATGAAGGCGTGCCGGACATCCGCATCATCGTGCTGATGGGCTACCCGGTGATGGCGATGCTGCGCTTGCCCACCCGCCAGTCCGGCGGCAAGGCCAACCTGCACCAGGGCGCGATCGGCGTGGGTGTAGACCTGGCCACCGGCCTGACCCTGCGCGGCACCTGGCTGAACAACATCATCACCAAGCACCCCGACACCACCAACGCGGTGGATGGCGTGCAACTGCCCAACTGGGACGGTTTCATGAAACTCGCAGCCGGCTGCTATGAGCTGTGCGGGCTGGGTTATATCGGCGTGGACATGGTGCTGGACCAGGAAAAAGGCCCGCTGATCCTTGAGCTGAACGCACGGCCAGGGCTGAACATCCAGATTGCCAACGACTGCGGCTTGACCTTGCGCACCCATGCGGTGGAGGCGCGGCTGGAAGAACTCAAGGCGGCCGGGGTGACAGAAACCCCAGAAGAACGGGTGAAGTTCGTGCAGGAGATGTTCGGGCATATTCCGCCGGTTGAAGGTTAAGCAGCGCATCGCAGGCAAGCCCGGGCTCGCTAGGTGGGAGCTGGCTTGCCTGCGATAGCTTTCTGACAAGCCATCCATCCCCCAGGCTATGCCCTCTATCGAGCTATCACCGACATCCCCCCCTAGGAGCAAGTCCTACAGAGGACTACAATCCCCTCCCCCACGCCACTGGCTGATTCACCCTCGCATGTCGACCTGTTCCGTTTACCCCTTACCCTACCGGGCCAACCCCGCCGAGTACTTTGCGGCTATTCGCCATGCGCCTGGCGCGGTGCTGCTCGACAGCGGCCGCCCGGCTGCCGAGCGGGGGCGCTATGACCTGCTCAGCGCCTGGCCTGAAGCAACCTTGACGGTTGGGCCGGATGAAAGCGGCGGCGATTTCCTGCAACGCTTGCGAGAGAACCTGGCGCAGTTGGGTGAGGCCGCCCTGCCTGCTGGGGTTGAATTGCCCTTTGCCGGCGGTTTGATCGGTTACTTGAGCTATGACTTCGGCCGGCACCTGGAACAGGTTGCACGCCTGGCCGTGGACGACCTGCACCTGCCGGATGCGCGCCTGGGGTTGTATGCCTGGGCGCTGGTCAGCGATCACCAGGCGCGCACCAGCCAGCTGGTGTTTCACCCGGTGCTGGCCGATAGCGAGCGGCAACGGCTGATCGCTCTGTTCAGTCATGCAACGGGCAGCGCGCCCACCGCCTTCAAGCTTCAGGGCCCCATGGCGCCGGACCTCAGCCTGGAGGCATATCAGCAGGCCATCCTGCGTATTCAGGATTACATTCAGGCCGGCGACTGCTACCAGGTCAACTTTACCCAACGCTTTCGCGCACCTTGTAGCGGCGACCCGTGGGCGGCCTACTGCGCCCTGCGCGAGGCCTGCCCGACACCGTTTTCCGGGTTCCAGAGCCTGCCGGATGACGGCGCGGTGCTGAGCCTGTCGCCGGAACGCTTTGTGCGCATCAGCGAACGCCAGGTCGAGACTCGCCCGATCAAGGGCACCCGCCCTCGCGGCCTGACGCCAGAAGAGGATGCCGCCAACGCCGCCGAACTGCTGGCCAGCCCCAAGGACCGCGCAGAAAACCTGATGATCGTCGACCTGCTGCGCAACGACCTTGGCCGCAGCTGCCGCATCGGCTCGGTGAACGTGCCGGAATTGTTCAGCCTGGAAAGCTACCCCAACGTGCACCACCTGGTAAGCAGCGTCACTGGCATATTGGCCGACGACAAAGACGCCCTCGACCTGATCGCCGGCAGCTTCCCCGGCGGCTCCATCACCGGCGCGCCGAAGATTCGCGCCATGCAGATCATCGACGAGCTTGAACCCAACCGTCGCGGGTTCTATTGCGGCTCGCTGATGTACCTGGACGTGCGCGGCGAGATGGACAGTTCCATCGCGATTCGCAGCTTGCTGGTCAAGGATGGGCAGGTGTGTTGCTGGGGTGGCGGCGGGATTGTGGCGGATTCGCAGTGGCAGGCGGAGTATCAGGAGTCGCTGACGAAGGTGCGGGTGTTGTTACAAACGTTGGAAAACCTGTAGGGCACAGCCCCTGCCTAGCGTTCGAGTAGAACGCCATGCGATAGAAAAAGCCTGAATCAGAACCGCTGTGGACGGAATAGACGCTTGCAGATAGCGTCCGGATCGACCGTCCACCGCCACCTGTGAAGGATCACATGAAGCGACTGCCTCCTCGTCTGGAAATATTTCCGAGATTGCCTAACCGCGCAATCGCACCTATGATCTCCCAAAACGGGAGGTTGAAGCGATGCGGATAATCGCTCTCTCTACCCTACGAATATTCTGGGAAAGCCATTCAGCTTATAGCGACGCCAGAACACCGCTGGTCGAGTGGTATCGGCACATGGAAAAGGCCAATTATCCAACACCGCAAGCACTCAAGGCCGAGCTCAGAACAGCGAGCATTCTTAAGGGCGGCAGGGTCGTGTTCAACGTCGGCGGCAACAAGTATCGAGTGATCATGGCCATCGACTACCAGCGACAACTAGGGTTTATACGGTTCGTGGGGACCCACGCTCAGTACGACCAGATCAACGCGGAGACTGCGTGATGAACATCAAACCTATTCACTCCCAGGAAGACCTGACTGCGGCACTCGTACGAGTCGAGCAGATATGGGGAGCACTACCCGGCTCGCCTGAAGGTGATGAGCTGGAAATCCTGGCAATCCTCATCGAGAAGTACGAAGCCGAGCATTACCCCATGCCCCCTTCGGATCCGGTAGAAGCTATCAAGTTTCGCATGGAGCAATTGGGCATGACCGCCCGCGATCTGGAGCCGTTTATCGGCACCAGTGGGCGGGTGTCAGAGGTGCTGAACCACAAGCGCAAGCTGAGCCTGGCGATGATCAAACGCCTGCATGAAGGCTTGCGTATTCCTTATGAGCGCTTGCTGGCCGAGGGTTAGGCGGTGACGGAGCCGATGCCGTCGCGGGCAACCCCGGCTCCCTCAGTTGACCGCGTCGTTTGACGTTACAGGGTCGAAGGTGGGAGCTGGCTTGCCTGCGATGGGGCAATCAGCCGCGCCGCATAACTTACAGGCTCAACTGCCGATTCGACGCCTTGATAAACTCTTTTTTCAAGTCTTCAAACGTATGCACCGCCGGGAACTGCGGGAATTCGCGAATCACATTGTCCGGCGCATGGAACAGAATCCCACGGTCAGCTTCACCCAGCATGCTGGTGTCATTGTAGGAATCACCGGCAGCGATCACGCGGTAGTAGAGGGTCTTGAATGCCAGCACTGATTGGCGCTTGGGGTCTTTCTGGCGCAGTTGGTAGCTGACCACCCGGTCGTTTTCATCGGTGATCAAGCGGTGGCAAAGCAAGGTCGGGAACCCCAGCTGACGCATCAGCGGCTGGGAGAACTCGTAGAAGGTGTCGGACAGGATCACCACCTGAAAGCGCTCGCGCAGCCAGTTGACGAACTCGATCGCGCCGTCCAGCGGCTTGAGTGTGGCGATCACGGCCTGGATATCGGCCAACTTGAGCCCATGCTCGTCGAGGATACGCAGGCGCTGTTGCATCAGCACGTCGTAGTCGGGGATGTCACGGGTGGTGGCCCGCAGGGACTCAATGCCGGTTTTCTCGGCAAAGGCGATCCAGATTTCCGGAACCAGTACCCCTTCCAGGTCAAGGCAGGCAATTTCCACACGACACTCCTATTAGATGTTGTTAGTTGAGCGAGCAAAAGGACTGCCGAACTCTAGCGACTCAAGCCAGCCGCCGCAACGCGGGACAGTTTTTGATACCATCGCCCTCCTAGAGAGCGCTCAGCGCCACTGACCTGTAGGAACCGTCCTGATGAACCAAGCCTTCGACGTCGTTGAACTCGCCACGACTTATGCCAACAAGTCTGCCCAGGACATTCTCAAGCTGGCGTTCAGCCAGTTCGGCGATGACCTGTGGATTTCCTTCAGCGGTGCCGAGGATGTGGTGCTGGTGGACATGGCCTGGAAGCTGAACAAGAACGTCAAGGTGTTCAGCCTCGACACCGGCCGCCTGCATCCGGAGACCTACCGGTTTATCGAGCAGGTGCGTGAGTTCTACAAGATCGACATCGAGCTGATCTCGCCAGACCCGAGCAAGCTGGAGCCCTTCGTCAAAGAGAAAGGCCTGTTCAGCTTCTATAAGGACGGCCATGGCGAATGCTGCGGCATCCGCAAGATCGAACCGCTGCGCCGCAAACTCGCAGGTGTCAGCGCCTGGGCCACCGGCCAGCGCCGCGACCAGAGCCCCGGCACTCGCAGCCAGGTGGCGGCGCTGGAAATCGACACGGCGTTCTCCACGCCGGAACGCACCCTGTACAAGTTCAACCCGCTGGCGCAGATGACCAGCGAAGAGGTGTGGGGCTACATCCGCATGCTGGAGCTGCCGTACAACAGCCTGCATGAGCGCGGCTTCATCAGCATCGGCTGCGAGCCCTGCACCCGGCCGGTACTGCCCCGCCAGCATGAGCGCGAAGGCCGCTGGTGGTGGGAAGAAGCCACGCAGAAGGAATGCGGGCTGCATGCGGGGAATATCATCAGCAAGGCTTGAGCCTCTCATGCCACCGCCTCTGTAGGAGCGAACTTGCTCGCTCCTACAGAAAGCGAGATTTCCTTTCGGCCGGGTAAATCTTGTACACAACCTTGTAACCATAAGTGCCATTTTTGTGTGCAACTTAATATACAACGCACCAAAACGTAACATCTCTCTGCGCCAATGGCGCCGTCTATAAATAGCCCTCCAATTAACAAAAAAATAAATACCTGTTCAAACGGTCAACTTATAGTGTCCGTAATTCAGTGAGTTATTCTCAACCTATATAAAAACGAAATTAGCCAAGATTTTCATATATCGAGAATTGGCACGCATATGGCTTAGGCAGAAGTGCGCTTTGTATACAATCAATACAAAACCTACATACACTTTGCCATCCGCCGCTTTGCTGCAGATGCGCTGGAGCCTGCCGGAATGCGTACAAGTCTCTCGAACACCCTCGCACTGGATCTGCCCTCCTCCCCGTTAAACCCTGCGGCCGCCGGCCCCGGTCCGCTGGTACTCAGCCCGCGCCTGCACAACAAGGACCTGGCGCCCACCAAGGTCGAAGGCCGACGCTGGGGGCGCTATAGCATCTTCGCGTTGTGGACCAATGACGTGCACAACATCGCCAACTACTCATTCGCCATCGGCCTCTATGCATTAGGCCTGGGCGGCTGGCAAATATTGCTGTCCCTGGGGATCGGCGCGGCGCTGGTGTACTTCTTTATGAACTTGTCGGGCTACATGGGGCAGAAGACCGGTGTGCCGTTTCCGGTTATCAGCCGTATCAGCTTCGGCATTCATGGGGCGCAGATTCCGGCGTTGATTCGGGCGGTAATTGCGATTGCCTGGTTTGGGATCCAGACCTACCTGGCCTCGGTAGTTTTTCGCGTGCTGCTGACCGCCATTCATCCAGGCTTTGCCGATTATGACCACGACTCGATTCTGGGGCTGTCGACCCTGGGTTGGGCGTGCTTTGTGGCGATCTGGCTGGTGCAGTTGGTGATCCTCGCCTATGGCATGGAAATGGTACGTCGCTATGAAGGCTTCGCCGGGCCGGTGATTCTGCTGACCGTGGCCGCACTGGCCGGCTGGATGTACTTCCAGGCGAACGGGCAAATTGCCTGGTCGATCCGCGAGCCCCTGAGTGGCGGCGAGATGTGGCGCAATATCTTTGCCGGCGGCGCGCTGTGGCTGGCCATCTACGGCACCTTGATCCTCAACTTCTGCGACTTCGCCCGTTCCTCACCCTGCCGCAGGACTATCCAGGTCGGCAACTTCTGGGGCCTGCCGGTGAATATCCTGGTGTTCGCCGCCATCACCGTGCTGCTGTGCGGCGGGCAGTTCCAGCTCAATGGCCGCGTGATCGAAAGCCCGACCGAAATCATCGCGGCGATCCCCAACACCTTCTTTCTCGTGCTCGGCTGCCTGGCCTTCCTGATCGTCACCGTGGCGGTGAACATCATGGCCAACTTCGTCGCCCCGGCCTTTGTATTAAGCAACCTGGCGCCCAAGTACCTGAACTTTCGCCGCGCCGGACTGATCAGCGCCTTCGTTGCCGTGCTGATCCTGCCGTGGAACCTCTATAACAGCCCACTGGTGATCGTGTATTTCCTCTCTGGCCTCGGCGCGCTGCTGGGGCCGTTGTACGGGGTGATCATGGTCGATTACTGGCTGATCCGTAAAAGCCAGGTGGATGTGCCGCAGCTGTACAGCGAAGACCCCCAAGGCATTTATTACTACAGCCGGGGGGTGAATATGCGTGCGGTGGCGGCGTTCATTCCGGCGGCGGTGATCGCCATCCTGCTGGCGCTGTTGCCGGGGTTTGCCAGCGTCTCGCCGTTTTCCTGGTTGTTTGGCGCCGGCATTGCAGGGTTGCTGTACCTGCTGATTGCCAAGCGTCAACCGCACTACGCCGATGTCAGCGGCGAAAGCATTGCCGTCGATAACGTCAGTCATTAAACAAGGACTTTCCATGCGTATCCTCGTGGTCAACGTCAACACCACCGAATCCATCACCGACACCATTGCCCAGCAAGCACGGGCCGTGGCTTCACCGGGCACCGAGATTGTCGGGCTCACCCCGTACTTCGGCGCAGAATCGGTGGAAGGCAATTTTGAAAGCTATCTGGCAGCCATCGCCGTGATGGATCGGGTAATGGCCTACGACCAGCCCTTTGATGCGGTGATCCAGGCCGGCTATGGCGAACATGGCCGTGAAGGCCTGCAGGAACTGCTCAATGTGCCGGTGGTGGATATCACCGAAGCGGCGGCCAGCACCGCGATGTTCCTGGGGCACGCCTACTCGGTGGTGACCACCCTGGACCGCACTGTGCCGCTGATTGAAGACCGGCTGAAACTCGCCGGCCTCTACCAGCGCTGTGCTTCGGTGCGCGCCAGCGGCATGGCGGTGCTGGAACTGGAAGAAGACCCGCTGGGCGCCACGGAGGCCATCGTGCGCCAGGCCGAACTGGCCATCCGCGACGACAAGGCCGAGGTGATCTGCCTGGGCTGCGGCGGCATGGCCGGGCTGGATGAGCAGATCCGCCAGCGCACCGGGGTGCCAGTGGTGGACGGAGTGACGGCGGCGGTGATGGTGGCCGAGTCGTTGGTGCGGTTGGGGTTGTCGACCTCGAAGGTCAGGACGTATGCCGCGCCGCGGCCGAAGAAAGTCATTGGATGGCCGGGCAAGTTCGGGCGGTAGACCGATGCGCCTGCATCGCGGGCAAGCCCGGCTCCCACAGTGATCGCAATCCAATGTGGGAGCCGGGCTTGCCCGCGATGGCCACGACTCGAGGTAAGGCCCTGCTCAGATAGCACTGAACCGTTGAGCCAGTTTCTGCTCGGCGAACTGCTCAATGATGAAATCCACAAACGCCCGCGTCTTGCCCGGCAACAATTTATGCTCGGCGTAGTAGATGGAAATATTGCCGTCGTCCACATACCAATCGGGTAACACTCGCACCAACGCACCGCTGACCAGGAACGGCACGGCCATTGGCATGCTCACCAGCGCGATGCCAAGGCCCTGGGCACTGGCGCAGCAGGCGGCTTCGGAGTCGCTCATGGTCATGGCTGGCTTCAGTACCAGTGGGCTGTGCTCGCGCTCACGGTGGGTCAGTTGCCATGAACGCACCCGGCCAGTCTGCGGCGAGCGAATCAAGATGCCGAGGCAGTGCGACAGGTCGTCGGGCGCCCGCACCGGCAAGCGTCGCGCCAGGTAATCCGGCGACGCCACCAGCACCCGGTGCGCCGGGGTCAACTTGCGCGCCACCACGCCTTGGGGCAGCTCAAACCCGCCGCCAATGGCCGCATCGAAGCCTTGCCCGATCAGGTCGACCTGGCGGTTATCGAAATGCCAGTCCGGGCTGATATCCGGACAGCGCTGCATGAATTCGCCCAACAACGGCACCACATACCGATTGCCGAACACTGGCCCCATGCTGACCTTGAGCGTGCCCACCGGCCGCCCTTCGGCACTGGCCAGGTTGGCGACCGCATTCTGGATGGTGGTGAGGCTGCCGCTGACTTCCGCCAGGAACACCTTGCCGGCTTCGGTCAGCGCCAGACGCCGAGTGCTGCGCTGGAACAGCCGCACACCGAGGCGCGCCTCCAACTTGGCGACGCTTTTACCCACCGCTGCGGGAGTGAGGCTCAGGTGCCGTGCAGCCTCGGCAAAGCTGCCACCCTCGGCGCTGCGCACAAAGCATTCGATACTGCCAAAGCTTTCCATATCGCTCCACTCTAAACTTTTGGTTTACACAGACTATAGCAACCACGGGCTACCGAGCAGCGCGGGCGAGGTCGATACTCGCTCCATCAACTACCTCGGAGATCGACATGACCACACACAACCTCACCGGCAAAGTCGCCTTGATTCAAGGCGGTTCCCGCGGCATTGGCGCCGCCATCGTCAAGCGCCTCGCCGCCCAAGGGGCAGCGGTTGCCTTTACCTACGTCAGCTCGGCCGCCAAGGCTGAAACACTGCAGAACGAGGTGATCGGCGCAGGGGGTCAGGCTCTGGCGATTCACGCCGACAGCGCCGATGCCACGGCGATTCGCGCGGCGGTCAACGCCACGGTCGAGGCGTTTGGACGCCTGGATATCCTGGTGAATAACGCTGGCGTGCTGGCCATCGCGCCGCTGGACGAATTCAAGCTGGAAGACTTCGACCAGACCTTGGCGATCAATGTGCGCAGCGTGTTTATCGCCACCCAGGAAGCCGCCAAGCACATGGGCGAAGGTGGCCGCGTGATCAATATCGGCAGCACCAACGCCGAACGCATGCCCTTTGGCGGTGGCGGGCCCTACGCCATGAGCAAGGCGGCGCTGGTGGGGTTGACCAAGGGATTGGCGCGGGACCTGGGGCCACGGGGCATCACCATCAACAACGTGCAGCCTGGGCCGGTGGACACCGATATGAACCCGGCGAACAGTGATTTTGCCGACAGCCTGATCGGGTTGATGGCGGTAGGACGGTATGGGCATGTGGAGGAGATTGCCAGTTTTGTGGCCTATCTGGCCGGGCCGGAGGCCGGCTATATCACGGGCGCCAGCCTGACCATCGACGGTGGTTTCAGCGCCTGATTTTGCAAAACCGCACACCAAATGTGGGAGCGGGCTTGCCCGCGAAGGCGGTGTGTCAGTGCGACATCTGTCACTGCACTACCGCTTTCGCAGGCAAGCCAGCGCCCACATTTTTGACCGCGCGGGGTCAGGCCATGGGAGGCAAGCCGTAGGCGGCCAAATCAAAGTCGGCGAGCTTGCGAATAATCTGGTCAGCATGCTGGTACTTGCTGTCAGCCATCGCCTCATCGGGCACCGCAATAGCGGTCATGTGCGCAGCCTTCGCCGCCGTCACGCCGAACGGCGAGTCTTCGAACACCAGGCAATCCTCAGGCGCTACACCCAACCGGCGCGCGGCGGTGAGGAAGATATCCGGCGCGGGCTTGGCAGCGCCTACTTCCGGGTCGTCAGCGGTGACGATGGTGTCGAACAGGCCAAACCATTCACGGTGCAGGGTGGTCTTGTGGCCAAACGAGTTACGCGATGAACTGGTGCCCACCGCAATCGGAATATTGTGCGCCTTCAAGTGCCGCACCAACGCCTCGGCACCGGGCATACCCAAGGCCTTGGGAAAGCGCTCGCTCATCAGCGGTTCGCGTATTTCCAGAAACTCGGCGGGCGTGATCGGCAGGTCCAGGGCCTTGACCACGTAATCGGCCAAATCCTGGGCACCCCGCCCGATGATGTGCTGCTTGATGCCCCAGTCGTAGGTACGACCATAGCGTTCGGCAATGATCTGCGTGACTTCGGTGTAGATGCCTTCGGTATCCAGCAACAACCCGTCCATATCGAAAATCACGGCTTTGATCGGGACAGCGGTACGCGGTGCATTCATCACAACACAACCTTGGGGCGAGGACTAAAAGGATTCAGCACAATAACGGCCCTCGTTGCCTGCAAGCAACCTTCGTGGGCCTTCCGTTGATTCATACCACGCAACAGTTTTACCCGTCGGCGCTGACGGCGGCCGTCTAGGGTTTGAGAGGAAAACGTCATGACCCGTTGACGCGGATCTGAAAATACCGATTGCAAACCTTATAAAAGACTTATTAACCTCCCATGAATTCAATCCAATGGACGCGAAAAGCCGTCAAACAATTGCTTCGGTTGCATTCGTATCATCAGCAACAGGTACGCGATGCCGTGTCCGCTCTTGAACACATGCCCGATGCAATCAACGTCAAGGCACTGGTTAACCATCCTCACAGCTATCGCTTGCGGGTAGGTCATTACCGGGTCCTTTTCGACTGGGACGGCAGCATCCAGGTCGTCAGCATCCAAGAGGTTAAAAAACGTGACGAGCGAACCTACTGCCGTACAGATCATCCACAATACGCAGGGCGAGCCAGCCTATGTGGTGATTCCCTATGAACACTATGTGGCGCAGCAAAACGATCCAAACCTGATCCCCCATGCGGTAGTCAGCCGCCTGGTGGATGGCGCAACACCTATTCGCGCGTGGCGCGAGCACCTGAGCCTGACCCAGGAAGAAGTCGCCAAACGCCTGGGTATTTCACAATCGGCATTTGCCCAGCAGGAAGCGGTCAGCAAACCCCGCCGCACCACGCGGGAAAAAATAGCCAAAGCGTTCGGTATCAATGCCAGTCAACTGGAGCTATAACGGCGCGCTGCAAAAATTCACGTCCCCCTTCACCTCACATCGAGCTCAAACATGCTCTACCGCCTAGCCGCCGACGGCCTTGTGCTGTTCCACCTGGCCTTTATCCTGTTCGTGCTGTTCGGCGGCCTGCTCACCCTGAAGTGGCCCCGGGTAATGTGGCTGCACCTGCCCGCCGTTGCCTGGGGCATCGCGGTAGAGGTGCTGCACCTGCCCTGCCCCCTTACACGTTGGGAAAACCTGTTTCGCCACTTGGCCGGGCAGGATGGTTATGGCGGTGGGTTTATCGAGCATTACATTCTGACGATGATCTACCCAGCCGGGCTGACTGCGAATACTCAATTAGTGCTGGGGGCCGTGGTGGTGGTGGTCAACCTCGCCGTGTATGCACGCCTGATCAAACGCAAGTAGGCAGGCAACCCAGGCCAACCAGGGTGGCCTCCACCGCCTGTTCCAGCGGTGTGTGGGGCTCATGGCCGAGCGTCGCGAGCAGGCGCTGGTTATCCAGGCGCAACGGTGTTTGCCACAGGTAGCGCATCTCCTGCATCTCACGCACGGTGACGACAAAAGGCGCCGCCCAGTTCAACAACCACCAGGGAAACGCGCCGACCCTGGGTTGCTGGCCCGTCCTGCGCAGCACCACACGCTGGATCGTCTTAGCCATCTGCGTACCGTCCGCATCCATGTACCCAGCCATATGAAAGCAGGCGAAGGCGCCAAGACTGGCACGACGCTCAATCAACTCAAGCATTGTACGCGCTACGTCCGGCAGATAAGCCCATTGATGGGCCACGCCGTAATCGCCTGGGTAGCGGATGGTGTGCACCGGTTTGCCGGGTTTGACCAAGCCTTGGGCAAACCAGTTATTGGCCACCCTGGCGCCGAAAAAATCCCCAGCGCGCACAATCACCACCCGGGCGCCCTGAGTGGAAGCGGCTCGCAAGCGCTGCTCCATCTGCACACGGATCGCGCCCTTGCGAGTCAGCGGGTGCTGGGGTGAGTCTTCGTGCAGCACAGGGAATGCATCCGGCCCGAAGTTGTAGACCGTGCCGGGCAGCACGACTGTCGCGCCTTCGCAGATGGCCGCCGCAATGGAGTTGTCGATCATCGGCAACACCCACTCGGCCCATTTGCGATAACCCGGCGGATTGACGCCGTGCACGATTACCGCGCAGCCCCGGGCGGCCGCGATCACGTCGTCGCGATTCAGGGCATCGCCTTTTAGCCACGTAAAAACAGGATTTTGGCTGCGAGCCTTGATCAGATCCCGAGTCAACGCCCGCACCTCCCAGCCCGCCGCGCTCAACTGCCGCGCCACTTCGCCACCAATGCCACCGGTTGCACCCAAAACCAGAACCTTGCTCATCACCCTCTCCCACTGTTGGTTGATGAGGGTATGTTGGATGCGGAACAGCTATAGAGGAATTGCCCAAGAGTATCGAGCCGCTATACATTTATGTATGGCTACGAATATCGGTTGGGAGCTTTACCGGTCATTTCTCGGTGTACTCAAGGAAGGATCGCTGTCGGGGGCCGCACGGCAGCTCGGCATCACCCAACCCACGGTAGGGCGGCACATCGCCGCGCTGGAAACGGCGCTGGGCGTCGTGTTGTTCACCCGCTCGCCCTCAGGCTTATTACCCACTACGGTCGCCCACACACTGCGGGCGCATGCAGAAACCATGGCGCGTACCGCCGCCGCCCTTGAACGCGCCGCCTCGTCCCAAGGCGATGAGGTGCGCGGCGTGGTACGAGTATCGGCCAGTGAAGTGGTGGCTGTGGAGGTACTGCCGCCGATCATCACGCAATTGCGCCGGGAACACCCGCACCTGAAGGTGGAACTGGTGCTGACCAACCGCTTGAGCGACCTGCTGCAGCTGGAAGCCGACATTGCCGTGCGCATGGTGCGCCCCAGCCAGGAGCAGCTGCTGGCGCGGCGTATCGGCCTGATCGAAGTCGGCCTGCATGCCCGTGACGATTACCTGCAGCAACACGGCATCCCCCAACACATGCACGACCTGGCCGGCCACTCCGTCATCGGCTTTGATCAAGCCAATGCATTTATCCGCAGCCTGGCAATCAAGGGTTTTGAGCGCAACGCCTTCGCCATCAGTAGCGACAGCGACCTGGCGCAACTGGCAATGATCCGCGCCGGTGCCGGCATCGGTGGGTGCCAGGTACAACTGGCCCAGCGCGACCCACGTCTGCGCCGAGTGCTGCCTGACGGCTTCGCGTTTAAAATGGACACTTGGGTCAGCATGCACGAAGACCTGCGCAACAGCCCACGCTGCCGGGTGACATTCGATGCACTGGTGGCAGGTTTGCAGCGTTACGTACAGGCTTGAGACAGCTGCGCTGGTGAACAATCAGCGCACCTCAATCCGTTCGCGGTCGCCCCATGTCCGAAGCCTTCGAAGTTCCCAGCCCCCACGAAAAACACCTTGAACACACCACCGAGCATGCTCACGGCAGCGGCGATAGCTTTGCCAGTCGTATCGCCGTGATGACCGCGATCATGGCGACCGTCGGTGCCATGCTCAGCTATCAGGCCGGCTCCAGCGAAAGTGAAGCTGCGATGGACAAGAACAACGCCGCCATCATCAAGACCGAAGCCGCTAACCAGTGGAACTACTACCAGGCCAAATCCAGCCGCCAGAACCTGGCAGAACTGGCCAGCCATATTCCCGGCGTGGATGCGGCGCATTACCAGGCGGAGATCGAGCGCTACAAGCGCCAGAAGGAAGAAGTGCGTAAACAGGCCGAAACGCTTGAGGCCACTTCACGGGACTGGGACCACAAATCCGAGGAAGCGCTGCACCAGCACCATCGCTGGGCCCAGGCGATGACGGCGATTCAGATCGCGATTTCATTGGCGGCGATTACCCTGCTCACGCGCAAGGAATGGCTCAAACGCATGTCGTACACCGCCGGCGGGGTGGCGGTGATGTTGGGTGGCCTGGCGTGGCTGCATCTCTGACACGCCGAAGAATAAATGTGGGCGCTGTCGAGCCCCAACCAGGCTGCAATGGGATCACCGCGCAGTACCCGCCAGACTGCGACCCAGCCTCGCTGATTGATTTCAATCTGCCAACTGAGCGCTTAGAGTGTCGCCCCCCCGAGAATTGAATCTCGAGATTGAACCTATGGAGTTATGAGTGAAATACGTCAGTAAAGTCGTTGCAGCAGCCGTACTTGGTTTCACCCTGGCAGGTTGCACCGGCACCGCCATGAAAACCCAGCAATACGACGCCAGCCAATACACCGTCCTCGGCCACAGCGAAGCCAGCGCCACCGGCATCATGCTGCTGGGCGTCATCCCCATCGGCCAGAACAACCGCTTCGTACGCGCCCAGGATGCAGCCATCAAGGCCAAGGGCGGCGACGCGTTGATCAACACACAAGTGCAGGAAAAGTGGTTCTGGGCTTGGGTATTGAACGGCTACACCACCAAAATCTCCGGTGATGTGATCAAGCTGAAAACCGCGCAATAAAGTACGAAATTGCCAGGGCGCTGACCCCGGCAAGCGACGTATCATGGGCCTGACTTTCGAGGATGGCCCATGAACCTCAGCATCATTTACGCCCTCGCGGCCGCCGCCCTGTTCGGCGCCAGTACCCCGCTCGCCAAAAGTCTTGGCCTGGGCCTCTCGCCCATCCTGCTCGCCGGCCTGCTCTACCTCGGCAGCGGCATTGGCCTTGCCGGTGTGCGCTTGATCCGTGATCGCGGCTGGAAACCTACCGGGCTAACCCCATCGGAATGGCCCTGGCTACTTGGCGCCATCGCCTTCGGCGGCCTCCTCGGCCCCGTTGCACTGATGTTCGGCCTGACCCGCACCACCAGCGCCAGCGCCTCCCTGATGCTCAACCTTGAATCGGTACTGACCGCCGTGATCGCCTGGGTCGTGTTCCGCGAAAACGCCGACCGACGCATCGTCCTCGGCATGCTTGCCATTGTGCTGGGCGGCGTGGTGTTGTCGTGGTCCGGTGCTGACAGCAGCCACCAGGACTGGACCGGACCGCTCGCCGTCGCGCTGGCGTGTTTGTGCTGGGGCATTGATAACAACCTGACGCGCAAGGTGTCGGCGTCTGACGCGCTCTTTATCGCTGGCGCCAAGGGTTTGATTGCGGGGTTGGTGAATTGCAGCCTGGGGCTTTACCTGGGGGCGCAGATTCCGGGCGTGGCGCAATTGGCGCCGATTCTACTGGTAGGTTTCCTCGGCTATGGCATCAGCCTGGTGATGTTCGTGCTGGCCCTCCGCGGACTGGGCAGCGCGCGCACCGGCGCTTACTTCTCCACGGCACCCTTTCTCGGTGCCGCAGTGGCGTTGCTGGTATTTGGCGAGTCGGTGACCGTGGCGTTCTGGATTGCCTCGGCACTGATGGCCGTAGGCGTGTGGCTGCACCTGACGGAGCGGCATGCCCATGAGCATCTGCATGAGGCAACGGAACATGGGCATTGGCATGTGCATGATGAGCATCATCAACATGAGCATGGGTTCGAGTGGGACTCGAAGGTGCCTCATAGCCACGTGCATGCACATGGAGTGATGAGGCATAGCCACGCGCACTTTCCGGATGTGCATCATCGGCATAGGCATTGAGGGCGGGCTTAGGCATAGGGTGTGGGTGGCTTTCGGCAACGTCCTACACGTCACTCAGAAGCGATGGGCTGCCGTTTTAAAATCGCCACACCTATAGTCTGACGGTCGCTCACATAGCGAACGGGTTTGGCGACCCGATGATAAATCGATAGATGCCTCTCGGGATTTGCGGGATGCTTCTGCGCGCAATAAGCTGCTCGACGGTAGCTGTGCGCGGGAGACCTTCGGGTCTGCCGGTTTTTCCGATTGTCCCGGTTCGCCAACCTGCGTACAGCTGCCACCCTTTTGTTTGGCGACAAATGTGTGGTTGCTCTCCTTTGACAACCGGAGTTCAACATATGAACCAATACATCGCCCTTACCAGCAACGACAGCGCCACCCCTGCCCTATTTGTCGACACCACCGTGCCGCTGGGAATACTCCTCGATGCTGCGACCTATCGGCTTCGTGCTGTTACTCAAGTCCTTGAGAATCTTGCGCTACGTAGTGAGATCAGCAGTGATGCGGTGGTGCTGAGTGACTTGGCATTGCTCTGCTCCATTCCGCTGCGGGACGGATGCGATTTACTTGATGTCATGGGGCGACGGATAGACGTGTCCTGCGCATGAGTTAAGAGCAGTATGTTTTCAACTTAAAAATTACGAAACCCCAGGTTTCTTTCGAAACCTGGGGTTTCGTTTGCTTCGAATGTGGTGAAATGAAAATTAAATAAATCTGTCCCCTTTTTCCAATCGTGTGACGAAAACCCGCCGTTCCACGCGCAAGGTCCGTCTTCTGGAACCGGCGTGGGATGCCCTGCGTAAGCTGGACGCTATCAATCAACTTAAGACTGTGGACATAGTGGAAGTCGTCGAGCGGGATAACAAGACCATCCGCAAGCACAAGCTGCACTTCGTATTCCTGAACACCAAGAGCGGCTTGCCGCACGTCAGCGACTTTGTCGTGAGGGACAGGTTCTTCAAAGCGCACTTGAAAGCGGCCGGTGTTCGTTATCGTGGTCCTGGCCAGTGCCGACACACCTACGCCAGCCAGTTACTCACCACCGGCGTGGCCTCAGTTGACTGGATCGCGGAGCAGATGGGGCACACCAGCGCGAACATGATTCGGCAGCACTATGGAATGTGGATCAACGAGGACGGACCGGACGTCATTGGCATGCTTCAGCACGCCCTTGGCATGTGGCCACCTTCGTGCGAGGAATCTTCATAAACTTCGGTCAGAACGCTATCAATGCGGCAGCCAGCGATCTCATGAGAGCCTCAATATCCTCCCGAAAACAAAAAAACTGAAAGCTTTAGCATTACCAGAAGGATGGTCGTTTCTAATTTGGCGGTGAAAAAGAGATTTGAATCACGCATGTGGTTTACATGGCACAATGCCTTGTCTCACCCACCTCCTATTTTGACTAGGAATGTGTTTTGTCAGAACTGCTCACTCTGAAAAAAAACGTACTGATCCCGCACCCCTCAGGTTCAGATAGCTATGGAACCATTCCATCCATGCCAAATTTTGGCTTGAGGGGTGGTGAAATATTCCTGCGCGTCGGTATTCACATCGGCCCAAACAACGGGTTTGGTATCCGACATATTTGGGAAGCCCATCAATCAGACCTAGCCAAATTCGGGTGCACGAGCATAGATCAGATCGCACAACACATAGCAAATATGGTCGTGCACAAAGCGCCTATATATTGCGAATTCAATCAAGTACGTGGCAATCATCGGCTGACGGTTATGAAGACGCCAGCAGGATCTTTGGTGCTAGAACCCCGCGATGACCGAAGCGGGTTTGGATACTATGTTGTGACCTGGTATCCGAAGCGAAGGGCCAGCGGGACGCTGGTGGGGCAAGTGATTGGAAGGTCAATTACGCCATAACAGAAATAAAAAAGGCGTCCAATGGACGCCTTTAAAATTTATTGAGGAGTAGTCGCAGCAATTCCTTAGCTCCCGGCCTTACGGCCTTGGTGTCAGAATCCGAGCCAGCTGTCATTACATCCTTTACTACGAAGCTTCTTCGTACTTTAGGACTTCCTGTCCACGACATGCTGATCGTCACTACTTCAGAGGAACCAGTTCCTCTGCTGCCAAAAATGCGGGGGGGCTAACACTGGTACCCATGCCCGACGAATGCGCAGTTGCAGTCCTCATCCCCATTCTCTCAAAGATGCCACGTGTGTCAAGTCAAACATTGGGTCATACATCGGGTCACACAAAACCAAAACCTTTCGATAGGCAAGCTAAGCACAGATCTGCTTACGCCGACTCCTGCTTAAGACTCTCTTCGAAAAGCGCCCTGCGTTCCCACGGATGTTCCCATGTGGACCTTTTTTGACCCTCTGAAAACACAAAACCCCTGAAAACTTCAACGTTTTCAGGGGTTTAGTCGTTTCAAATTTGGCGGTGAAGGAGAGATTCGAACTCTCGATACAATTTCTTGTATACACACTTTCCAGGCGTGCTCCTTAAGCCACTCGGACACTTCACCGTATCTCGTCAAACCAGTTCAGTCTGTCGAGGCGCGCTAATGTAGTCGAAAGCCTTTCCGATGGCAAAGGTTTTTTTCAGAATTTTCATGCGGTTAGACCGTTATGCCATTCACCGTCCGGCAAGGGGTGGTGATTGTGCCATTCTCAGGCAGCGGCGGCACGCGTCTGGAGCGCTTGCTGCGCCCTGCTCCGCGGTGTCTACCCTTGGGGATACAGGAAAAGCCTGACTGGGTAGTCAGTCACGGCGCTTTACCCGCGCGGGCGTGGTGAGTAACGTCTGCGCATCTACCTCTATAACAAGCCCTACAAGGAACCGCGTCATGAGTGAGTTGATTGCCTACCACTTCGAAGACGGTATCGCGACCCTGACCCTGAGCAACGGCAAGGTGAATGCCATTTCTCCGGCGGTGGTCAGTGAGTTTAATGCGGCGCTGGATCAGGCCGAGAAGGATCGGGCGGTGGTGATCATCACGGGCACGCCGGGGATTTTGTCGGGTGGTTATGATTTGAAGGTGATGACCGCCGGCCCTAAAGAGGCAATCAGCCTGGTGACCTCGGGTTCGACCCTGGCGCGGCGGATGTTGGCGCATCCGTTCCCGGTGATCGTGGCCTGCCCTGGCCATGCGGTGGCCAAAGGCGCGTTCCTGTTGTTGTCGGCCGATTATCGGATTGGCGTCGAAGGCCCGTTCAGCATTGGTCTGAATGAAGTGGCGATTGGCATGACCATGCACCACGCCGGTATCGAGCTGGCGCGGGATCGCCTGCGTAAGTCGGCGTTTCAGCGTTCGGTGATCAATGCCGAGATGTTTGATCCGCAAGGCGCCCTGCACGCAGGTTTCCTCGACAAGGTGGTTGCACCGGAAGAACTGCAAGCGGCTGCACTGGAAGCGGCGCGGCAGCTGAAGAAGATCAATATGAACGCGCACAAGCACACCAAGTTGAAAGTGCGCCGTGCACTGCTCGAAGCCCTGGACGATGCAATCATCCAGGATCAGGGCCATAGCCTGAGCTAAGCCCTACCCCTGCTGTGCCTGAGCCCGACCTTGAGTCGGGCTTTTTCTTACCTAGTAAGTGTGAAACGTCTGTAGCCGCTCTAGCTAGCCGTTATCGGCCCATGTGGAAACATGCGCTTAAACATCGGCTATCTCCTACGTCTGTAGGGGCAATTGCCGAATACAGTGCACATCCGTACACTGCGCCACCTTTTATCCCGATGGGCCGTGTCGATGCTTTTTCTGTTGCGTATGTTGTTGATGAGCCTGCATTTTATGATCGCTGGCGTGCTGGGTGTGCTGGTCGGTGTGTGCCGGCCGTTCAACCCGGACAACAGCCGTCTCTGCGCTCGCCTCTATGCGTTGCCGGCCATGCGGATCCTGGGCTTGAACGTGAAGACCGACGTCGACTCGCTGCGCGACAAGCCCGGTACCTGCGTGGTGATCGCCAACCATCAGTCCAATTACGATTTGTTTGTGTTCGGCAATGTAGTGCCGCATCGCACGGTCTGCATCGCCAAGAAAAGCCTGAAATGGGTACCGCTGTTCGGCCAGCTGTTCTGGCTGGCGGGCAATGTGCTGATTGATCGTGGCAATGCACACAAGGCGCGGCGGGCGATGCTGACCACCACGCATACCTTGCAGCATGAAGACACGTCGATCTGGGTGTTCCCGGAAGGTACGCGCAACCTGGGCAAAGGGTTGTTGCCGTTCAAGAAAGGCGCGTTCCATATGGCGATTGCGGCCGGTGTACCTATCGTGCAGGTGTGCGTCAGCAATTACGTGACGCAGATGAAGCTCAATCGTTGGGACAGTGGCAGTGTGCTGATACGCTCGTTGCCGCCGATTCCTACCTGTGGCTTGACGGTGGATGACATCCCTCAGTTGCTGCTGACGTGTCAGACGCAGATGGATGAGTGCATCGCACAGATGGACCGCGAACTGCAACGCGCGTAGGCGCACGCTTAGGGTGACGCGGAGCGTCACGGGCGGCATTCCCACGCAGAGCGTGGGAACGATCAGTGATATCAGCCAGCAACAACGGAACGCCATTCAGGCTAAGCTGCCCAACATCTGTCCTCTTGATAAGAAGTGATCAGCACCATGGGTAGAGTTGTTGCGGCTGCCGTCTATAGCGCCGGTAAGAAAGTCTCGGATATCACTCTCGATGAAGGCGCGGCCTGGGCCGCCAAACCTGGGCACTTTGTGTGGATCGGCCTGGAAGAACCCAGCGCCCAGGAACTGAACAACCTGCAACGCCAGTTCAACCTGCACGAGCTGGCGATTGAAGACGCGATGGAAAAACACAGCCGCCCAAAGCTGGAAACCTTCGGCGACGCGCTGTTTATCGTCACCTACTCACCGGTGCGCGAGAACGGCAAGCTGGAGTTTATCGAAACCCATATTTTTGCCGGCAACGGCTACATCATCACCGCCCGCAACGGTCACTCGGCATCCTACGGTTTTGTGCGCCAGCGTTGTGAGGCGCGCCCGTTGTTGCTGGAGCATGGGGAAGATTTCGTACTCTATGCGTTGCTGGATTTTGTCACTGAAAACTACCAGCCGGTGAGCGAGGCGATCCACGCCGAGATTGATGAGTTGGAGCGTAACGTGCTGTGCAGTTCGCTCAACGAGCGCGATATCCAGCACCTCCACGGCCTGCGCCGCGATGTGTTACGGCTCAAGCGGCACGTGGCGCCAATGGTGGAGATCAGCCAGGAGTTGCAGAAGCTGAGCTTCCCGTTTATCGACAAGAACATGCGCCCGTATTTCCGTGATGTGCAAATCCACGTGACGCGGCAAATGGAAGACCTCACCACCCTGCGCGACATTGCCAGCCAGACCATCGAGATCGGTGTGTTGCTGGAGGCGTCGCGCCAGAGCGTGGTGCAGCGCAAGTTCGCCGCGTGGGCGGCGATCCTGGCGTTCCCCACGGCGGTGGCGGGGATTTACGGGATGAACTTCCAGAACATGCCCGAGCTGCAATGGCACTACGGCTATTTTGCGGTGCTCGGTTTTATTACCTTGGGCTGTACCGGTTTATGGGCCAGCTTCAAGCGTTCGGGCTGGCTTTAAGCCTTGGCTTCAGGCTGGTGCGCCACAAAGCGCATCATCCACTCCGCCACGGTCACGCCGTGGTGGCCGCGCTCCAGGCTGGCCACGCCGTTGCTGTAGACCTTTTCACCCAGGGTTGTCTGAAGTATTTCCAGCAACTCACGGGAATAGTCGTGAACAAACTCCGGATGGCCCTGGAAGCACAGCACTTGGTCGCCAATGTGATACGCGGCAAACGGGCAGAATTCGCTCGAGGCGATCACGGTGGCGTTTTCTGGCAAGGTGGTGACCTGGTCCTGGTGGCTGATCAATAGCGTCAGCTGCGGCACCTCGGGGCTCATCCATGGCGTCTTGGCATCCAGCTTGTAAGCGTGGGTGCCCATGCCCCAGCCCTGGCTGGCACGTTCGGCCTTGCCGCCCAAGAGCAGCGCGAGCAACTGATGGCCGAAGCACACGCCCAGCAGCTTGTCGCCGCGCTCATAACGCGTGAGCAGGTAGGTCTTGAGCGTCTGGATCCAAGGGTCGGTACCGAAGGAATCGGCCTTGCTGCCGGTGATCAGGTACGCGTCAAACACTTCGTCATCCGGTGGGTACTCGCCCTGCACCACGTTGTAGACCACAAACTCGGCGGCAATCGGTTGCTTGGCGAACAGGCGCTTGAACATCTGCCCATAGCCTTGGTACTCATCGATCAAAGCGGGGCGCAGAATATCGGTTTCCAGGATGCAGACGCGTAGCGACATAAAAAATACCTGACACGGCGATGGGAATATTGCACACCCCAGAGCCTGCCTTGAAATACACCTTCAAAGCAAGCTCTCCCCTCCTACATTTTGATTACCGGAACACTTCACCCTGCGCGGCTTTCTCCAACAACAACGCCGGCGGCGAGAAGCGCTCCCCATACTGCTCTGCCAGGTAGCGGGCGCGGGCGATGAACTCGTTCAGCCCGTACTGGTTGATAAACTGCAACGCGCCGCCACTCCACGCGGCAAAGCCGATGCCGAAGATTGAACCAACGTTGGCATCCGCCGTGGACATCAACACGCCCTCCTCCACACAGCGCACGGTTTCGATGGCTTGGATAAACAACAAGCGGTCGCGCACGTCCTGGGGTGAGATTTGCTCGTCGGGCTGTTCAAACCGGGTTTTCAGCTCAGGCCACAGGTGCTTCTGGCCTCCAGCGGGATAGTCGTAAAAACCACCGCCGGCCGCCTTGCCCGTGCGCTTGTATTCGTTCACCAACAGATCAATCACCGCCGTCGCCGGATGGTTCGGCATGGCCTTGCCTTCGGCCTGCAGGTCCTTGGCCGTTTGCTGTCGGATATGGCTCATCAGGCTGAGGGACACTTCATCGGACACCGCCAACGGCCCCACCGGCATGCCGGCCTTGCGCGCTTCGGTCTCGATCATCGGCGCGGCCACGCCTTCGCCGAGCATGGCGATGCCTTCGTTGGTAAAGGTGCCGAATACCCGCGAGGTGAAAAAGCCGCGACTGTCGTTGACCACAATCGGGGTTTTCTTGATTTGCAGTACGAAGTCAAACCCTCGGGCCAGGGTTTCGTCGCTGGTGCGCGCCCCTTTGATGATTTCCACCAGGGGCATCTTGTCCACGGGGCTGAAGAAGTGCAGGCCGATGAACTTGGCTTGATCGGGCACCGCCGTGGCCAAGCCGCTGATGGGCAAGGTGGAGGTGTTGGAGGCGATCACCGCGTCGGCCCCCACCACACTTTGCGCCGCGGCCGAGACCTTGGCCTTGAGTGCGCGGTCTTCGAATACGGCCTCGATGATCAGGTCGCAGCCGGCCAGGCCGGCGTCATCCTGAGTAGGATGAATGCGCGCCAGGGTGGTTTCGCGCTGTTCGGCGGTCAATTGCCCACGGCTGACTTTCTTGTCCAGCAATGCGGCCGAATGGGCTTTGCCTTTTTCAGCGGCGGCCAGGGTGATGTCTTTGAGCACCACCTCGATACCCGCACAGGCACTGACATAGGCGATGCCCGCGCCCATCATCCCGGCGCCGAGCACACCGACTTTGCGCGTTACATAAGGCGCGAAGCCCTGCGGGCGCGAGCTGCCGGCGTTGATTTGGTTGAGCTGGAACCAGAAGGTGCCGATCATGTTTTTTGCCACTTGCCCGGTCACCAGTTCGGTGAAGTAGCGGGTTTCGATCAGGTGCGCGGTGTCGAAGTCCACCTGGGCGCCCTCGACCGCCGCACAGAGGATTTTCTCCGGCGCAGGGAAGCAGCCTTGGGTCTTGCTACGCAAAATCGATGGGGCAATGGCGAGCATTTGCGCGACTTTAGGGTGGGACGGCGTGCCGCCGGGAATCGCGTAGCCCTTGTTGTCCCAGGGTTGCCTAACGTCGGGATTAGCCAGAACCCAGGCACGGGACTGAGCCAACAATGCCTCGCGATCTGCCGCCAACTCATCAATCAGGCCCGCTTGCAGGGCCTGGGCGGGCCGCACCTTTTTGCCTTCGAGCAAATACGGCAAGGCTTTTTCCAGGCCGAGCATGCGCACCATGCGCACCACGCCGCCGCCCCCTGGCAACAGGCCAAGGGTGACTTCCGGCAAGCCCAGTTGCACGGACTTGTCGTCCAGCGCGACCCGGTGATGGCAGGCCAGGCAAATTTCCCAACCGCCGCCCAGGGCCGCGCCATTGATCGCGGCCACCACCGGTTTGCCGAGGGTTTCCAGGCGGCGTAATTGCGCTTTCAATACCAAGACACTGTCGTAGAACGCCTTGGCGTGGGCTTTATCGACGTTGATCAGCTCATTGAGGTCGCCCCCGGCAAAAAAGGTCTTCTTGGCCGAGGTGATCACCACCCCGGCGATCTCGTCCTTTTCAGCTTCCAGGCGCGTGAGGGTGGCCGCCATGGCTTCACGGTAGGCGGCGTTCATGGTGTTGGCGCTCTGGCCGGGCATGTCGAGGGTCAGCACCACGATCTGGTCCTGGCCTTTTTCGTAACGAATGGCATCGGTCATGACAAATTCCTTAGGCTCAGAGACGTTCGATGATGGTGGCGATACCCATGCCACCGCCGACGCATAAAGTGGCCAGGCCGTAGCGTTGCTGGCGCGCCTCCAGCTCGTCGAGCAAGGTGCCGAGAATCGCGCAGCCGGTGGCGCCCAAGGGGTGGCCCATGGCGATGGAGCCGCCGTTGACATTGACCCGTGCGGCGTCGATGCCCATGTCCTTGATGAACTTGAGCACGACCGAAGCGAAGGCTTCGTTGACTTCGAACAGGTCGATGTCCTCGACCCGCAGGCCGGCCTTGGCCAGCGCCTTGCGAGTGGCCGGCGCGGGGCCGGTGAGCATGATCGTCGGGTCGGTACTGGTCACCGCCGTGGCGACAATACGCGCCCGCGGTTGCAGGCCCAGCTCGCGGCCTTTGGCCTCGGAACCGATCAGCATCAACGCGGCGCCATCCACAATGCCGGAACTGTTGCCCGGCGTGTGCACATGGTGGATGCGCTCCACGTGGCTATAGACCCGCAACGCGGTGGCGTCGAAGCCCATCTGGCCCATCATTTCGAAGCTCGGCTTGAGCTTGCCCAAGCCCTCGAGGGTTGAGTCGCCGCGGATAAATTCGTCATGGTCCAGCAGCACGATGCCGTTCTGGTCGTGCACCGCGATTAGCGACTTATTGAAGGAACCGTCTGCCCGCGCCCTGGCTGCTTTCTGCTGGGACTGTAGGGCAAAGACGTCGACATCCTGGCGCGTGAAGCCTTCCAGGGTGGCAATCAGGTCGGCGCCAATGCCTTGGGGCGTGAAGTGGCTGTGCATATTGGTTTGCGGGTCGAGTACCCAGGCGCCGCCATCGCTGCCCATGGGCACGCGGGACATGGACTCGACGCCGCCAACAACCACCAGGTCTTCGAAGCCGGAACGCACCTTCATCGCCCCCAGGTTCACCGCTTCCAGGCCCGACGCGCAGAAGCGATTGACCTGCACACCGGCCACACTGACATCCCAGTCGGCCACCAGCGCGGCGGTCTTGGCGATATCGGCGCCCTGGTCGCCAACGGGCGTGACGCAGCCCAGGACGATGTCATCCACTTGGCGGGTGTCGAGGTCGCTGCGCTGCGCCAGCGCCGTGAGCAAGCCAGCCACCAGGTTTACCGGCTTGACGCTGTGCAGGGCACCGTCGGCCTTGCCCTTACCCCGGGGCGTGCGTATCGCATCAAAAATCAAAGCTTGGGTCATGACATCCTCGAACCGCTGTGGGTGTGTGCTCCTACCTTAGGCCCGATTGACACGGTTTCAATGACGGATGCGCTCATTGCTTTTGACCCCCTCGCTCGGACGAACGGTAGGTTCCTACGGGAAATCCCTGATTAATCGTTTTAGCTGTCTAGCCCTAGGGCTGGCGCCAAGATGGCAATAAGCCTCATGCCGTTTTTAGCGCAAATACTTCTTAGCTGATATGAAATGAGTCTAAGCCAGAAAGAACGGGCGCTCTAAGGTTGAATCTGTAAGACGCTGTTGCCGGGTTTTGCTGGAACAGTTGTAAGAAAAGTGCAACGTCACCTCGCGATACTGAAATAAACCAGCACGCATTTGACGCTCAGGAATAACAACAAAAGAAAAGGCAGTCAGCCATGTTCAAACAATCGAAAGTACGTCAGGCGGGACTTATTCTGTTCGCCACCACCTTGATTCTGATCTTGCCCAATTTAACCAAGGTTATTGGGTGACACTCCCCGCTTGCGTGCACACACCGCACCAGGCCTGCAGTTTTTGGCAGCACCTGCCAGGACATTGCGCTTAGCGCTCCTGTTTTGCAGGGGCTGTCTTTTTACCTGCCGTTTTCCGTTATCGTGTGCGCCCTCACTCTCTCGCAACGGGCCTGTGCCTTGAAACCGATCCTCGCCCTTTTTGCCCTGCTGCTGAGCCTGCCCGCGGCGGCGGCACAGTTGACCATCGAGTTGGACCACAGCCAAAAGACCTGGCAGACCGCCGAGTTGCTCAAGCACCCCGACGCTCAGACGGTGCAGATCGTCGATGATGTGTCCTACAAGCGCACTATGACCTATCGTGCGGTGCCCCTGGCGGTGCTCTTACCGGGCCTTAAATCTGCGAACCACCTGCAAGCCGTTGCCCTTGATGGTTTTGCCGCCGAACTTGCCGCCGCGCCGTTACTGGAAAAAAACGGCGCCCGCGCCTGGCTGGCCGTGGAAGACCCGGCCCATCCATGGCCACCGCTGGCACAGGGCAAGCCCAGCGCCGGGCCGTTCTATCTGGTCTGGACCAACCCTCAAGCCGGGCATATCAGCCCCGAACAGTGGCCGTTCCAGGTATCGAAACTCAAGCAGTTGCAGACGGTTGGCGAGCGTTTCCCGGCGTTATTGCCCGACCCGAAGCTGGCGGCGAACGACCCGATCAACCAGGGCTTTGCGTTGTTCCAGAAGAACTGCCTGGCGTGCCATCGCCTCAATGGCGGCGGTGATGCCCAGATGGGGCCGGACCTGAATGTGCCCTACAACCCCACCGAGTATTTCAGCGGGGATTTCCTCAAGCGTTACATCCGCGACCCGCAAAGCCTGAGGCAGTGGCCACAGGCGAAGATGCCGGCGTTTACAGCGAGTGTATTGCCAGACAATGAGTTGGATTTGCTGGTGGGGTATCTGCGGCATATGGCGGGCCGCAAACAGCAACCTTGAGCCTGCGCTGTATCGATCGTTCCCACGCTCCGCGTGGGAACGCCTCTTGTGATGCTCTGCGTCACGCTTTGGGACGCGGAGCGTCCTCGGCTGCATTCCCACGCAGAGCGTGGGAACGATCAAAGCTCGCCCCTACCGTTATCGGTCATTGCTGCGGCGCCACGAATACCTTGGCATGCATCTGCTCATGCCCACCGCCACGGCGCATGCCCCGGACCGGGCAGGCGTCGAGGTAGTCCAGGCCCACGGCCAGCTTCAAGTGCCGCTCCGGCCGCGCCAGTTGGTTGGTCACGTCAAAGCTGTACCAGGCGTCATCCAGCCAGGCTTCGGCCCAGGCATGGCTGGCCAGGTGCGTGCTGTCTTCGGTATACAGATACCCCGACACATACCGCGCAGGGATCCCCAGGCTGCGTGCGCAGGCCAGGAACGCATGGGTGTGGTCCTGGCACACCCCTGCTGCACCTGCAAAGGCCTGGGCGGCGCAGGTATCGACGTCGGTCGCACCGGGGGTGTAGACCATGGTGTGGTTAAGCGCGTGCATCAAGTCGATAAGCGCCGTGCGATCACGACGCTGATGGCAGTGTTGCTCGGCAAACCCGCGCAGGGCGTCGTCGGGCTCGGTGAGGCGCGTGGAGCGCAGGAACGGAAAGGCAGACTGACTTTCGTGTTCGGCCTCGCGCAATTCATCGATCTCCACCACGCCCCGGGCGCCGATGATGATGGCGTCGTGGGGTTCGTCCAGCGTGAGCACATGCAAGATATTGCCGAAGGGGTCCACCTGTGCCCGCACCGGGCGCGGCAGGTCGAGTTGCCAGCTCAGCACGTGTTGGCGCTCGCTGTCATGGGGCGTCAGGCGCAGGTACTGGATGCTGGCGCGCACCTGGTCTTCGTAGTGGTAGGTAGTGTCGTGGCTGATGGAGAGTCTCATGCCGCCTCCAGGTAGGAACTGTAGATGGCGTCGCCCAACTGGCGGACCAAGGGGATAAAGTCGGTCAGCCAGGCATGCAGGCCTTCCTCGAGGATTTCGTCGATGGCCGTAAAGCGCAGGCGCGCATCCATCTCGGCGGCCAGGCGCTGGGCCGGGCGGCCGTTGATGCCGGGCAGGCTGGCGAGGATCTGGTCGATCTCTTCGCTGCACGCGCGCAGCGAACGCGGCACATCCGCGCGTAACAGCAGCAGCTCAGCCACTTGCCGAGCCCCCGGGGCATCGCGATAAATCTCGGTGTACGCCTCGAATGACGACAGTGCGCGCAGCAACGCACTCCATTGGTAATACGCGTGAGCCGTGCCATCGCTGACGACCGCCGCGTGTTCGCCGGCCATTTCGTAGCGGGCATCGAGCAAGCGCAGGGTGTTATCGGCGCGCTCGATAAAGGTGCCCAGGCGAATAAAGCGGAAGGCATCGTTGCGCATGATAGTGCCGTAAGTGGCGCCCCGAAACAGATGGGAGCGCTCCTTGACCCACTCACAAAACCGGCTCATGCCGTAATGGCTCAGGCCCTGCTGGGCGATATCGCGTATGTCCAGCCAAGTGGCATTGATGTTTTCCCACATGTCGGCGGTGATTCGCCCACGTACAGCGTGAGCGCTGGCCCGCGCCGCACCCAGACAGCTGTAGATGCTCGCCGGGTTGGCCGCGTCCAGGGCAAAAAAGTGCAGCAAGCGTTCAGCGTGCAAGGGGCCATGGCGCGCGTGGTAATCGTCCAGGGTGCTGGTGATCAACAGCGGCATGGCCAACTCGTGCAGGCCATCGCCGCGCCCGTCCTGGGGCATCAGCGACAGCGAATAGCTGACATCGAGCATGCGCGCGAGGTTTTCGGCACGCTCCAGGTAGCGCGACATCCAGTACAAATCCGAGGCAGTTCTACTCAACATGGCATCAGCCCTCGACCACCCAGGTGTCTTTGGTTCCGCCGCCCTGGGACGAGTTGACCACCAGCGAGCCTTCGCGCAGCGCCACGCGGGTCAGGCCACCCGGTACCACGCGGGTCTCCTTGCCGGACAACACGAAAGGGCGCAGGTCTATGTGGCGCGGGGCGATGCCGTTCTCGACAAAAGTCGGGCAGGTAGACAAGCACAGGGTCGGCTGCGCGATATAAGCGTGTGGCTTGGCCTTGATACGTGCCCGGAACGCTTCGATTTCTGCCGTGGTAGACGCCGGTCCAACCAACATGCCGTAACCACCGGAACCCTGGGTTTCCTTGACCACCAGCTCGGGCAGGTTGGCCAGTACGTGGGACAATTCGTCAGGCTTACGGCATTGGAAGGTCGGAACGTTCTGCAGGATCGGCTCTTCGTCGAGGTAGAAGCGAATCATCTCGGTGACGAACGGATACACAGATTTGTCGTCCGCAACCCCGGTGCCAATGGCGTTGGCCAGCACCACATTGCCGCAACGGTAGGCTGCGAGCAGGCCGGGCACACCGAGCATGGAGTCCGGGTTGAAGGCCAGCGGGTCAAGGAACGCATCATCAAGGCGACGGTAGATCACATCGACAGCCTTGGGCCCGTCGGTGGTGCGCATGAACACACGGTCATCGCGCACGAACAAATCCGCACCTTCCACCAATTCCACACCCATTTCCCGAGCCAGGAAGGCATGTTCGAAGAACGCGCTGTTGAAACGCCCGGGCGTCAGTACCACCACACTGGGGTTATCCAGGGGGCTGGCGCTTTTGAGGGTGTCGAGCAGCAGGTTGGGGTAATGGTCGATGGGCGCGATGCGCTGGGCCGCGAACAGCTCGGGGAACAGACGCATCATCATTTTGCGGTCTTCAAGCATGTAGCTGACACCGCTGGGCGTGCGCAGGTTGTCCTCGAGCACGTAGTACGTGCCGTCGCCATCGCGTACGAGGTCGACCCCGGAGATGTGCGAATAGATATCGCGGTGCAAATCCAGGCCCTGCATTGCCAACTGGTATTGCTCGTTGGCCAGTACCTGTTCGGCGGGGATGATGCCGGCCTTGATGATGCGTTGATCGTGGTACAGGTCGGCGAGGAACAGGTTCAGCGCCTTGACCCGCTGGATGCAGCCGCGCTCGACAATCCGCCATTCACTCGCTGGAATGCTGCGGGGGATGGTGTCGAAGGGGATCAGGCGCTCGGTGCCTTGTTCGTCCCCGTAGAGGGTGAAGGTGATACCGGCGCGGTGAAACAGCAAATCGGCTTCACGCCGGCGCTGGGCCAGCAGTTCGGCAGGGGTGTCGGCCAGCCAACGGGCGAACTCGCGATAATGGGGGCGAACCTGCCCTGCCCCATCGTACATTTCATCGTAATAAGTGCGGATCATGCCGTACTCCTTGTCACCCGGACGCAAGAACCTTCGCAAGGCCCGTGCCAGCGGCATAAACACTTAATAATCAACCAGTTGAATAATCCAAGCGCATTCCTCGCACCGTCCTGGTGCGCACAATGGCTTGGGTCACGTCGCGCGCCTCATTGCAATGCGGTCTTTGACTATCAACAGCATAGCCAGAGTTGATTTCACTGCCCGGCTGGCGCTGCGGATAATCACCTCCATCGGCTGAACAGGAGATGTCCTACAGCGAAACCTTTTGTGCAAGCGATATCGTGTTACTTCGTGTACTGATCTACTCTCTTGAGCTTCCCTTTCCGCCACCCTATCCGGGTGGCTTTTTTTGCACGTAAAACGCCGTCCAAACAAAATCGGCCGACCCAAAGGTCAGCCGATACGCTGTGGTGCTCATAAATACCAACTACATGGGTAACCCACGCACCTCCTGCTTGACGCCCCATCCTTCAATGATCCCTCCCAGGGGCTCGACCACTGCTTCAAAGTCTTGCTCGAAATCTCCTATGCCGTCGTAGGTTGCGAACATGATTTTGCTCAGTTCCAGGTACCAGGCGCCATCGTCGCGCGCACTGACCTGAGCGTTGAGGGACTCCCCACGAAATCGACCCGCCGCCCTGCGCGCCCGTTCCTCATCCGGGAAAATGGCGTAGAACTCGATGGGGTGAAAACGCGAGAAATCAAAGCCGCCTTCTTTCATGCGGCGCAGTACGTTGGTGCTGATGTCTTCTTGATAGGCTGTGCTCATGAAACGTCCTCCTCAAACCGATGGATAGACTTTCCGTGCTTCCTGAAGCCCCGCGCCCTGCTGGCGTGGGCACCACGGCATAACAACGCCGCAGGAAAACAAGCATGTAGCTGACAAGACCAGACCTTAGCGATTCATTCGCTGATCTCGATTGCAGAGTAGCGCGAAGCTATCACCTCCACCAGAGGTGCTCGTGTGGCGTGTGAAAAATGTTTAGACGGAGGGAGAAATATCGAGAATCTGGATACTGTTCTGGTCTTTGAGAATCTTGACCGTAGGCTCGGGTTTCCGGCCTTCCAGGTCATTGAGATCGAGTTCGGCAGCAATCGGCACCAGCTTCGCACGAATCATATGCGCAGCGTCTTCGAGGCTGGGCTTTTGTTCGCAGGTGAACTGCTGCACGGACTTTTCACCGTGATCATCAACGAAGGTAATTTGCCACGTTTGCATCGGTGCCTCCTCGATAAAACCCATAGGTGGGCTTACAAGTATCTGGACCTTGGCGGCGCGCAAAACGTTCCGCTCAAGCCCGGAGGCACCGGATCAACTGCACTTATTTTTCAGCGTGTTCTTTCAAGGCTTTCAAGGTATTGAACGGCGCTTCCACCACGAACTTGTTGGCCAGCCACGAAGGTACGCTGCCACCTGGCTCGGTGTGTACCTGGTAGGTGACTTCGGTCTGGTTATCGCCCTTTGGCACCAGTTTCCAGAAACCGTCCACCTGGGCAACCCGCACGTAGCCTTTTGCTTCTGGCTTGTAGGTCGGCACACCTTCCAGTTTGCGCGTGACGGTGCCGTCAGCGGCTTTGGTGGTGGTGACGTGGATGTACGAGTCGCGGTCCGTCACGGGGAACGGGGCCTTGAACTGGGTGTAGGTCCAGGCCTCGTCGCCTTTCTTGTCGACGAGTTGCTGGGATTTGCATTCATGGATCCATGCGCAAGCACCGACCACATCTTCCTGCAGCGCCTGGACCTTGGCCAAAGGCGCCTTGATCACCGTCACACCGCGATACGCCTTGTACTTGGAACCGGCAACCTCGCTCAGGGAGACCTTGATACCGTCTTCGTCCTTGGCGACTTGCCAATCCTCAGCCTGGGCAGTAGCCGCCAACAACAGCGTAAAACCGCACAGTACAGCCACTCGTTTCAGCGAACCCATCGTTGTATTCCTTATTGTTGAAGTTCCGATAGTAAAGCCCATCAAGCCGCCGTCATCTGTTCCCACCAACCGATCAGGCGAATGGCATCGGCCTGGTCATTGCCGCACACCTCAATATCGGGCTTGAAATCACTGCATACGGCTGGCCGCTGCGGTTGACCGAACAACTGGCACAGTTGTTCCACCGACAAGTGCACGCAGCGAACGCCAGCGGGCTTGCCATGGGGCATTCCCGGCAACGGTGAACTGATGGAGGGGGCAATGCAGCATGCGCCACAGCCTTCACGGCATTTCATGACCAGCAGGTCCTCGACGACTCAATAGGGATGGCCGGGCTAGAGTACGCCCTTAAACAGACGTTTTAAAATGGCCCAACAGGGGTTTTTCGCACAAAACAAAAGTGACCGACCAGTCTGCGACAGATGGTCGGCGACCTGGGTCACCTGTGGTGCGAAAGTTTATTGCTTGAATTCGAAATCCAGCGCAGCGCCTTCAACATCACGGCGCTCTTCGTTACGCAGTTGCAGCTTCATCTCATTGCTGAGCAAGCGGCCGTTGATCTGAAACGCGCTGTTGTCGGTGGGCTTTTCGCCAAACATTGGCGGCAGCAAGGGCACACTCTTGGGCTTGGGCATGGTACCGATGGGTTGCAAGTGCCTGACCATGTCCGAAGGCAGGGACAGGTCCAACTGTGCCGGTGGCAGTTTGGTCTGGGCGACTTCATGGGCCGACTTGGACTTGCTCGCCACGGGTGCACGCTTTTTGGTCGAGGCGGCTTTCTTTTGTGCGGCGGGGGCTTTTTTCGCAGGCGCTGGCTGCTTGGCTGAGGTCTTTTGCTCGGCACCGACAGCAGGCTTGCCTTCAGCCACCGGCGCTGCAGCCAGCACGCTGCCGGCATTGCACAGGCTCAGCAGACCAAGCATCAACGTAACGCGAAAAATAGAAGTCATATCGCCAACAGCATTAACGGCAGAAGGCCATATGCTCGCTTGTTGTGCGCGGCATGACAAGGGCACAGATCAGTCTTGTGCCCTTTTGCTCGCCTCAATAACCCGCTGCGGCCTCCTGGCACAGCTGGCTGGCAAGCATTCCCAGGGTCATCAACGCCCTCTCCGCCTCGCGATTCCACGGCGTGCCGCAATTGAGGCGAATACAGTGGTTGAACTGTTCGGTATTACTGAAAATCAGCCCTGGCGCAATGCTGATGCCTTGTTGCAGGGCACGCACATGCAGTTCCTGAGTATTGACCCGCCCCGGCAAACTGACCCACAAGATAAAGCCGCCGGTCGGGCGGGTCATCTGGGTGCCTTCGGGGAAATACTGCTGCACCGCCAATTGGAAGGCACTGAGGTTCTTGCGGTATTCCTGGCGGATGTAGCGCAAATGACGGTCGTAGCCACCGTTTTCCAGATAGGCCGCGACGCCCATCTGCGTGACGCTGCAAGCAGAATGCGTGCTGAACATCTGCAGGCGCTGGATTTCCTGCTGGTACTTGCCGGCAATCATCCAACCAATGCGCACGCCCGGCGACAAGGTCTTGGAAAAGCTTGAGCAATAGATTACGCGGTCGAGGCGGTCGTAGGCCTTGAGGGCTTTGGTGCGGCCGAGTTCGAACATCAACTCGCCGTAAATGTCATCTTCGACGATCTGGATATCGAAGTCCGAGGCCAGGCGCAGCAACTGTTTCTGCCGCTCCTCCGGCATGGTGCCGCCCAGCGGATTACTCAGGCGCGTGGTCAACACCAGCGCCTTGATCGACCATTGGTTGGCGGCCAGTTGCAGGGCTTCCAGGCTCATGCCTGTGGCGGGGTCGCTGGGGATCTCGATAACCTTGAGGCCCAGCAGATCAGCCAATTGCAGCAGGCCGTAATAGGTGGGTGATTCAGCCGCGATCAGGTCGCCAGGGCGCGTCAGCACGCGCAACGACATTTGCAATGCATCGACACAGCCGTGGGTGATCACCACTTCGGAAGGGTCCACCACCACGCCCGCATCGCGCATACGGATCGCCACCTGGCGCCGCAATGGTTCAAAGCCAGGGCTGAACATGTAGCTGAAGGCCCGTGGGCTCTGGAAACGCGTGACCTTGGCCAACTGCTGATGCAGTGCCCGCACCGGCAGGTAGTCGACACTCGGCACCGCCGCGCCCAAGGGAAACACCCCTTCGCGGCGCGACTCGACCAGCACCTGCTGGATGATACTGCTACGGGTGACCAACCCTGGGCGCTCGACCCGTGCGATATCAGGCGTAGGCGCCGTGAGTGCTGGCGTCTGGTGCACGTAATAGCCCGACTGCGGCCGCGCCCGGATCAGCCCCTGGTCTTCCAGGTTGGCGTAGGCCTGCAGCACCGTGGCATGGCTCACATTGAGCTGGGAACTCATCTTGCGCACCGACGGCACGCGCTCCCCCGGTTGGTAGACACCGCGCCGGATGTCCTCAGCCAGTTGCTGGGCAATACGTTGGTAAAGCAACAGATTGGTCATGACGCAGCACTCGATTTCACGGGTATTTTATTTTTGTGTGAAACATACCGGCACAGTTTAGAAGTGTACGGGGACAGTTGCCACAATAGTCGAGCGCGGGCGGGAGTGACAGTAAAAACTGCGGGGGAGCTGGGGTGGGCATCGCCGAAACGAAATGTGGGAGCGGGCTTGCCCGCGAAAGCGGTGTGTCAATCAGTACATTCGGTACTGAGCCACCGCATTCGCGGGCAAGCCCGCTCCCACAATTTGGATCTGCGTCAGACTTTAGCGTGCTGCGCCCAATTGGCCCTTCTCGTCAGAGAACACAATTTCCACTCGGCGATTCTGTGCACGACCACGCTCGGAGGCATTGGCTTCCACCGGGTATTGGTCGCCATAACCCTCGACCTCGATGCGCTTGTCATCAATACCCAGGTCCATCAACAGATCGGCCACCGATTGAGCACGGTCGCGGGACAGTTTCAGGTTTTCCTGCTCGCCACCGGTGTTGTCGGTGTAGCCCTCGATGCGCACCCGACGCTTGGGGTTCAGTTGCAGAAATTGCACGATCTTGAGCACCGTGCGGTTGGCGGAGTTCTGCAGTTCAGCTTCGCCAGTGTCGAACAGTACGTCCCCCAGGGTCATCACCAGGCCACGATCGGTCTGGGTGGTGAGGCTGGCGATTTGCGCTTCAACCCACTTGCCCTGCTGTTGCACGCTGGCCAGCTTGTTTTCGCGCAAGGCCAGTTGCAGGCGCTGACGTTCCAACTCCAGTTGGGTGCCGCGCTCGGCATTCAGGCCCTGCTGGGTGTGCTCTCGGGCGATGGCGCTGTAACGCTGGCTCAGGTAAGCGTAATGCACCACATCCGCGCCGCTGCCCCAGTAGCTGGACAGGCGATCGGCGCGGGCCAGGGACTCGCCGGCGCGGATCACGTCCTTGGGGGCGAAGCGCAGTACGTTGGCGTCTTCCTTGACCTTTTGAAAGTCATCGCCGGCCTGCTGCAACGCCTGCTCGCTCGTGGGTTGGCTGGCACAGCCGCCCAAGGCCGCGCCGCCCAGCAGCAGTACACAGCTCAAACTACGGATCATCGGGCTCATTGTGCGTCTCCCAACTGCAGTTGCTTACGCAGGCGAGTGATACGGGTATTGAGCACGTTCAATTGTTCCTGGCTCTTGCCGGTCAGCACTTTGGCTTCGGCCAGGCGTGCGTCCAGCTCAGCCTGCTCGGCGCGCATCCGCGCTCGCTTGTAGGATTGGTCGGCCATGTTGCCCTTGGCCCGGGCGAATTTTTCTTCGGCCAGCTTCAGTTCGGGGGATTCATCGGTGTTGGCCCCGACCGCGGTGGCTTGTTCCAAGGCTTGCTGGGTCAGGCGCATTTGTTCGATCGGCGCAGGATCGGTTGCGCATCCCGCCAGCGCGACAACGGCAAGGGCCGCGAAAAGAGCTCGAAAAATCACTGTAAATCCCTACTTTGTTGGGGTGCCGACAGGTTGTTGCAGTTGCGCTTTCCAACGCTCCAGATTGCGCTGCAGCGCGGCTTGAGCGGCACCGGAGGCGGGCAATTCTGTCATCTTTTTCGTCAGCTGTCCGCGAAGCCAAGGATCATTGCAGGCCGAGTTGTGGGAAACCGCCAGGTACAGGCCAGGCTGGTCGACAGGCACCTCATGGGCCACCAGGTCATTACTCATGCCCAGGGTCTGGGCCATGGCCATGCCGGAATAGCGCCCAGCCAGCACGTAGTCCACTTCACCGAGCAACAGTTTCTGGAAAGCCGGCGTCAAATTGGGCAGGCGTTGCAGGTTGAGTTGCTGGCTGGCGAAGGTTTCGAACTCCGCGCTCAAACGCGCACGTTCCGAAACTGCGCCTTTGTGGCCGTGCAAATCGGCGGCGGTGGAATAGACCACGGCTGAATCCTTGCGCGTCCATACCAGGTAGTCGGTCTGCATCAGCGCCGGATGGATGTAGTCGAAGTGGTCCAGCTCACCCAGATTCAGCGGTGCGTCGGCGAGAATGTCCATGCGCCCGCTACGCGCTTCATCCAGGGCCAAGGAGCGTTTGCCGCCATAGAGCAGGTCGATTTTCAGCCCGAGGTCCTTGCCCACTTGTTGCAGCACGTCAGCGGTCGCGCCGATCAGGTGCGTAGGGTCCTGAGGGTCGCGCCAGAGCAAAGGCGGTGCGTCCGGGCTGCCGGTGATCACCAGGCGCTCGCACTTGCCGGCGGCGAGCGTCAGGCTCGGCAGCAGCGTAAGGCCCAGCAGTAAGGCCCAGGGGCGCAGTTCCATGGCAAGACTCTCCCGATCAGTAAAAAAAACCCGGTCATAAGACCGGGCTCTTTATAAGTGAAGCGGCTGGATTAGACCAGCTTCTCCAATTCAGGTACGGCTTCGAACAAGTCCGCCACCAGGCCATAATCGGCTACCTGGAAGATCGGCGCTTCTTCGTCCTTGTTGATCGCAACGATCACCTTCGAATCTTTCATACCGGCCAAGTGCTGGATAGCGCCGGAGATACCGACGGCGATGTACAGCTGTGGCGCAACGATCTTGCCGGTCTGGCCGACCTGCATGTCGTTGGGTACAAAGCCTGCGTCGACAGCAGCGCGGGAAGCGCCGACCGCAGCACCCAGCTTGTCGGCCAGGGCGTACAGGTGTTTGAAGTTGTCACCGTTCTGCATGCCACGACCGCCGGAAACGACGATCTTGGCAGCGGTCAGTTCAGGACGGTCCGACTTGGCCAGCTCTTCGCCGACAAAGCTGGAAGTGCCAGCGTCGTGGGCAGCGGAGACGGCTTCAACGGCAGCCGAGCCACCTTCGGCAGCAACCGGGTCGAAACCGGTGGCGCGCACGGTGATGACCTTGACCGAGGCGTTGGACTGCACGGTAGCGATGGCGTTACCGGCGTAGATCGGGCGCTTGAAGGTGTCGGCGCTTTCTACCGAGATGATCTCGGAGATCTGGTCAACGTCCAGCTGCGCGGCAACGCGTGGCAGGATGTTTTTGCCGTTGGAGGTAGCGGCGGCCAGGATGTGGCTGTAGCCAGCGCCAAGCTCGGCGACCAGCGGTGCAACGTTTTCCGGCAGCTGATGCGCATAAGCGGCATTGTCAGCGTTCAGGACTTTGCTCACGCCTGCGATTTTCGCAGCGGCTTCAACCACGGCGCCAGCGCCCTGCCCTGCTACCAGGACGTGGATGTCCCCACCGATTTTAGCGGCAGCGGCCACGGTGTTCAGGGTGGCCGGGGCCAGTACCTTGTTGTCGTGTTCAGCGATTACCAAGATAGTCATGATTAGATTACCTTCGCTTCGTTTTTCAGTTTCTCGACCAGTTCAGCCACCGACTTGACCTTGATGCCCGCGCTGCGTGCAGCCGGCGCTTCGACTTTGACGGTCTTGTTGGTAGAGGCGGTGGAAACGCCCAAAGCGTCCGGAGTCAGCGTCTCCAGAGGCTTCTTCTTGGCTTTCATGATGTTTGGCAGGGACGCATAACGCGGCTCGTTCAAACGCAGGTCGGTGGTGACGATGGCCGGCAGTTTCAGGGAAACCGTCTGCGCGCCGCCGTCGATTTCACGGGTAACCGCAACGCTGTCGCCGCTCACTTCGACTTTCGAAGCGAAGGTGCCCTGGCCGTAACCGGTCAGTGCAGCCAGCATCTGGCCAGTCTGATTGTTGTCGCTGTCGATGGCTTGTTTGCCCAGGATCACCAGCTGAGGCTGTTCCTTGTCGACAACGGCCTTGAGCAGTTTGGCAACGGCCAGGGAGGTCAGCTCTTCAGCAGACTCCACCAGAATGGCGCGGTCGGCGCCCAGGGCCAAAGCGGTACGCAACTGCTCTTGGGCAGTGGTCGGCCCGATGGACACCACGACGATTTCCGTCGCCACGCCTTTCTCTTTCAGGCGTACGGCTTCTTCCACAGCGATTTCGCAGAAAGGGTTCATCGACATCTTGACGTTAGCAAGGTCGACGCCGGAATTGTCCGCCTTGACGCGAACTTTCACGTTGTAATCGACAACGCGTTTGACAGCTACAAGAACCTTCATGGATTCCTCGTTACTCTCCGGTGAAAAGAAAGTCGCCTAGGCGAACCTGGCGGTTGATGCTCATCGGCACACAAGGGCACCTCCAAAGACCTCGGCAGTGGCCTTGCACACGGGAAATGACGACCGTTCGTCAGTGGTGACTGAGAGGTCATTCTTTATCGCGGCGTGTAAACTGCGCCCCAACGTTTGGGTGCGCATCACCTTTATTGCCTTCAGCCTGTCTTTGGACGTGCTCTTGAAACCTGCAGTCTGCCTACGGGAAGCGCAAAACCGACCGTATCTTGACCGGAACGCCTATTCTGGTCAATACGGCAAAATGGTCAGTCATAAGCCCCGTTGCTTTGATTTATCTAGGCTGCAGGCAATTCAAACAAACGTTTGTATTGGACGCTGTCAGTGGTCTATATATAATGCGCCACCTAGAGAGACAGGTGGGTGCTGCCTTCGCGCAGAACCACACCGAACCTCCACCCATTAGAAAAAAAAGCCTGTTGAGCCTTGAGTAGGAGATAGCCTGTGGAACGCGAATACATGGAATTCGACGTGGTCATCGTCGGCGCTGGCCCGGCTGGCCTGTCTGCCGCCTGCCGACTGAAGCAGAAGGCCGCCGAAGCCGGTAAGGAAATCAGCGTCTGCGTGGTCGAGAAAGGCTCCGAAGTCGGCGCCCACATCCTCTCCGGTGCCGTGTTTGAACCCCGTGCCCTGAATGAATTGTTCCCGGACTGGAAAGCACTCGGCGCCCCGCTCAACACCCCGGTGGTGCGCGATGACATCTATGTACTGCGCAGCCCGGAAGCCTCCACCAAGGTGCCCGACTTCTTTGTGCCCAAGACCATGCACAACGAAGGCAACTACATCATTTCCCTGGGCAACCTGTGCCGCTGGCTGGCCCAGCAGGCCGAGAACCTGGGCGTGGAAATCTACCCAGGCTTCGCCGCCCAGGAAGCGCTGTTCGACGAGAACGGCGTGGTACGCGGCATCATCACCGGCGACCTTGGCGTTGACCGTGAAGGCAAGCCAAAAGACGGCCTGTACACCCCGGGCATGGAACTGCGTGGCAAGTACACGCTGTTCGCCGAAGGCTGCCGTGGCCACATCGGTAAGCAACTGATCCAGCGCTTCAACCTGGACAGCGACGCCGACGCCCAGCACTACGGCATCGGTCTGAAGGAAATCTGGGAAATCGACCCAGCCAAGCACCAGCCGGGCCTGGTGGTGCACACCGCCGGTTGGCCGCTGGACATCATGGGTAACGAGAACACCGGTGGCTCGTTCCTCTATCACCTGGAAAACAACCAGGTGGTGGTCGGCCTGATCGTCGACCTGTCCTACAGCAACACCTTCCTGTCGCCGTTCGATGAGTTCCAGCGCCTCAAGCACCACCCGGTGCTGGCCCAGTACCTGGAAGGCGGCAAGCGGGTCAGCTACGGCGCCCGCGCGATCTGCAAAGGCGGCCTGAATTCGCTGCCGAAGATGGTCTTCAAGGGTGGCGCGCTGATCGGTTGCGATCTGGGCACCCTGAACTTCGCCAAGATCAAAGGCAGCCATACCGCGATGAAGTCCGGCATGCTCGCCGCCGACGCCGTGGCCGACCGCCTGTTTGCCGAATCCGAGGGCGGCGACGAACTGACCGCGTATGTCGACAGCTTCAAAGCCAGCTGGCTGTATGAGGAACTGTTCGCCAGCCGCAATTTCGGCCCGGCCGTGCACAAGTTCGGCGCGATCATTGGCGGCGGTTTCAACTGGCTCGACCAGAACATTTTCGGCGGCAAGATCCCTTTCACCCTGCACGACACCAAGCCGGACTACGCCTGCCTGAAGCTGGCCAAAGACAGCCAGAAGATCGACTACCCCAAACCCGACGGCAAGTTGAGCTTCGACAAGCTGAGCTCGGTGTTCATCTCTGGCACCAACCATGAAGAAGAGCAGCCGTGCCACTTGAAGCTCAAAGACCCAAGCATCCCGATCGGCACCAACCTGCCGCTCTACGATGAACCGGCGCAGCGCTACTGCCCGGCTGGCGTGTATGAAGTGGTGACCAAGGAAGACGGCGAGAAGCGCTTCCAGATCAACGCCCAGAACTGCGTGCACTGCAAGACCTGTGACATCAAGGACCCTTCGCAGAACATCACCTGGGTGACACCGGAAGGTGCGGGTGGGCCGACTTACCCGAATATGTAAGTCGTTCGCTTAACCCAAAAAGGCTCCCGAGATGGGAGCCTTTTTTGTGGGCGACATCGATAAAAATGTGGGAGCTGGCTTGCCTGCGATGGCGGCCTTCAGGTGCCAAATGTATGGCTGACCCTCCGTTATCGCAGGCAAGCCAGCTCCCACAATGACCTCGTGGTGTCAGGCGGCACGCTCTTCACCTGGGTTGCGCAGGAAATAGCGTTTGTACTCCCGGCTGAACTGCGACGTACTCTGGTACCCCACTTTGTGCGCCGCCTGCGCCACACTCATGCCTTCCACCAGCAGCAACTGCTGGGCCTTCAATAACCGCAAGCGCTTGAGGTACTGCACCGGTGACAACAAGGTGCAGCGTTTGAAATGCTCATGAAAGGTCGAGGCACTCATGTGCGCAAATCCGGCCAACGTCTCGATATTCAGCGGCTCGGCGTAATGGGCATGCAGGTGATTCAATGAGGTGGCGATGCGCGAAAACTGCCCCTGTTGTTCCACCAGTGCACGCAACACATCCGCCTGAGGCCCACGCAAGGCGGTGAACAACAATTCGCGCACCCGCGCCGGGCCCATGATCCGGCTTTCCAGCGGATCGTGCAGGCACTGCAACAACCGCTCGACGCAGCCGCGCATCGCATCGTCCAGCACCACCGAACTCATCGACTCCAAAGTCTGCGCGGTCGGCGGCGGCCCGGCCTGCATACCCATGGCAATCACCAACTCGCCCAACACCACGCGGTCGATGCCTACCGTCACGCCATACAGCGGCGCCTCGGGGGCCATGGCAAAGGTCTCGCATTCGAACGGCACCGGCATCGCCTGGATCAGGTAATGCCCGGCGCCATACTCCAGCGTGCGGGGGCCAAGGTAGGCGACTTTGCTGCCCTGGGCCACGAACATCAGGCTTGGCTCATAGATCTGCGGCCCACGCGCCACATCGCAACTGGCGCGCAGCACCTGCACACCGGGCAAGTGAGTCGGGGAAAAACCGTCGCGGGGCGTGAGCCCTTCGATCAAGGCAACCAGCGTGGCATTGGCGTCCAAATGGCGGGTCAACAGCATGGCAAAAAACTTCGCGAATAAGGGATGACAGCATCATCGCAGGTCTGGCGGCCAATATATCCAAACCTCAGGCACTGCCGGACGAATAGGCATGAGACTCGGAGCATTTGCCATGTTCGCGCCCCCAGGCCGACGCGCAGAATTCGCCACCTCTGCAGTCCAAGCTTTTGTGAGGTTTACTATGTACACCGCCATCGGTTACGCCGCCCAGTCGGCCACCACGCCCCTCGCCCCGATGTCATTTGAACGCCGCAGCCCGCGCGTCGATGACGTGGCCATCGAGATTCTCTACTGCGGCGTGTGCCACTCCGATATCCACCAGGCTCGCAACGAGTGGGGCATCGCCGTGTACCCGTTGATGCCGGGCCACGAAATTGTCGGCAAGGTCACCGCCGTCGGCGCCAATGTGACTGCCCATAAAGTCGGCGACCTGGTGGGCGTAGGCTGCATGGTGGACTCGTGCCGTCACTGCGAAGCCTGCCAATCGGACCTTGAGCAATACTGCCTCGAGGGCCCGACCATGACCTATGCCACGCCGGACCGCGTGGATGGCAGCAACACCATGGGCGGTTACTCCGACAGCATCGTGGTCAGCGAACATTTCGTGGTGAAGATCCCGGCCAAGCTCGACCTGGCCAGCGCTGCGCCGATCCTGTGTGCAGGTATCACCACTTACTCGCCGCTCAAGCACTACGGCGTGAAAGCCGGCGATAAAGTCGGGATTCTCGGCATGGGCGGTCTGGGCCACATGGGCATCAAGTTCGCCAAGGCCATGGGTGCCGAAGTGACGCTGTTCACGCGTTCGGCGAGCAAGGCCGAGGAAGGCCGTCGCCAGGGCGCCGACCATGTGATCGTGTCCACTGATGCCGAGCAGATGAAAGCTGCTGCCGGGCACTTCGATTTCCTGCTCGACACCATCCCGGTGCAGCACGACCTGAACCCCTACCTCGATGTGCTGCGCTTTGACGGCGTGCATATCCTGGTCGGCCTGATCGAGCCGGTGGACCCGCCCGTCAACGCCGCCAAGCTGGTGCTGGGCCGTAAAGTCTTGGCCGGCTCGCTGATCGGCGGCATTGCCGAAACCCAGGAAGTCCTGGATTTCTGCGCCGAGCACAACATCACCTGCGACATCGAGATGCTCGACATCCGGCAGATCAACGAAGCTTACGCACGCATGATTGCCGGTGATGTGAAGTACCGCTTTGTCATCGACATGGCAAGCCTCAAAGCCTGATCAGGCCTTGGCGCCCAACTCCGCTGACAGCCGGGCTGCGACCTGTTTGATCACAGGAATCAGCTCGGCCATTTTCTCCAGCGGCATATAGGGCACCGTACTGGCGATGCTGATGCCGGCGACGATGCGCCCGCTGGCATCGCGCACCGGTGCGGCCACGCAGCGGATCGAAGGCTCGTTGTCTTCGAGGTCAAACGCGTAGCCACCCTCGACATACTCATGCATGCGCTGTTCGAACTGCGCCCAGGATTGCTCCGGGTGCTGCGGCCATTGCAGGCTTTTGCCCGCCGTCGGCAAGCTCGCCTCGTACAAGCGCTGCCACTCCTGCGGCGAGTCATCCAGCATCAACGCCTTGCCGATACCGGTGCGCGCCAACGGCATGCGATGGCCGACCCGCGAGCGCATTTCCGGCCCATTGCGGCCGGGGTTCTTGTGCAGGTAAAGCACCTCGTCGTACTCACGAATCGCCAGGTGAATGGTATCGCCGGTCAGCGCCGACAATTCATCCAGGTAGGGCACCGCCAGGTTCACCAAGGGCAACTCTTCACGGGCCTGGAACCCCAACTCGATCAGCTTGGGCCCCAGCAGATAACCGACCTGGGGCACCACACGCAGGTAACGCTCGTCCACCAGGCAACTGGCCAGGCGGTGCGTCGTGCTGCGCGTGGTGCCGATGCGCCGGGCGATCTCCTTGAGATCCCGCGCACCAGCCGCCACCGCTTGCACCACGCCCAGGCCGCGCAACAGGGTCTGGGTGCCGGTGGGGGTGGCGTCTTTGACGGGGGTGTGGGCGTTTTCCTGCATATCGGGCCTATAAGTATGAAAGCGGGGGCATTATGGCAAATACCGCCCTCCTGAACACAGAAGATCCAAGGTGGGAGCTGGCTTGCTGTGGCGAGGGAGCTTGCTCCCGTTCGACAGCGCAGCTGGAGCCGGCTTTTGGGGGCGCTTCGCACCCCAGCGCAAGCAAGCTTGCTCGCCACAGCAAGCCAGCTCCCACAGTTTGATCTTCACAGGGCGAACATCAGCGTTGCTTCATGCGGTCGATGATGACGGCCAGCAAGAGGATCGAGCCACGAATCACATATTGGTAAAAGGTATCGATGTTCTTCAGGTTCATCGCATTCTCGATGATCGCCAGAATCAACACCCCGGCAATCACATGGCGGATCATGCCAATGCCGCCGCTCAACGACACACCGCCCAGCACACAGGCCGAAATCACGGTCAGCTCGAACCCCTGGCCAATCATCGGCTGGCCCGAGGTCATGCGTGACGCGAGGATCACCCCGGCCAAGGCGCCGATCAAACCGTGCACGGCAAAGATGATGATCTTGGTGCGATCGACATTCACCCCCGCGAGTAACGCGGCTTCCTGGTTGCCGCCAATGGCCATAGTGTTGCGCCCGTAAGTGGTGTAATTGAGCAACCAGCCAAAGAACACAAAGCACAGCACGGTGATGATGATCGGCACCGGCACGCCCAGCAGCTGGCCGTTGCCGAACACGAAGAACCCTTCATTCATCACCCCCACCGCCTTGCCGTTGGAGAAGATGTAGGCCAGTCCGCGCACGATCTGCATGGTCGCCAAGGTGGCAATCAACGCGTTGATGCGCAGCTTGGCGATCACAATGCCGTTGATCAGCCCTACCACCAGGCCCATGGCCAAGGCTGCCGACACGCCGAGTGCCACGCTGTCGGTGTCGCGCATCACGATGCCCGCCACCACCCCGGCACAGGCGATCACCGAACCCACCGACAAGTCGAAGTGCCCCGACGCCAGGCAGAACAGCATGGTGCAGGCGGCGATGCCCACGGTGGAAATCGCCAGACCGAGGCCGCGCATGTTCAACGGAGACAGGAAGTTATCGATGAACACCGCGCTGAGCACAAAAATGCCCAGCGCCGCCAACAGCATCCCCCAATCATCGAGAAATTTGCGCTGATTGAAACCTGGCCAGAAGCCCTTTGCTGTTTTTACCTCAGACATAGCCAAACCCTCTTATTCTTGTTCAAGCCCGCGACTGTGGCAGCGCCAGTTGCAGCAGGCGCGCTTCATCCGCTTGGGCGCGGGGTAACTCACCGGTCAAGGCGCCTTCACTCATCACCAGGATGCGGTCAGAGATGCCCATCACCTCCATCAGGTCGCTGGACACCACAATCACCGCAATGCCGCTGGCCGCCAGGTTATGGATGATCTGGTAGATCTCCGACTTGGCGCCGATGTCGA
>NZ_JBZXEA010000042.1:0-5380 GCF_058725345.1 Pseudomonas sp. DW-iso17
GATCTGCTTTTGATCTTAGGCGCCCCGTTAAACCACGCTGGCCGGAATTCGACAGTGATTTGGGGGGTAAACCGGCAGGGATGCCGGTTTAGCCGCCCCGCGCCATGGATGGCGCGTGGCGGCGGCCCCCCAAATCACTGGCGGATTACGGGCACACCGAGCCTAAGCGAGGTGCCGAGTGGTGGGGCAAGAGCCCTTTGGTTACTTTGGGGCTCTTTTCCAAAGTGACCCGCCGTCAGGCGGAACCCTAAGTGGCCGTTACCGCAGGAATGGATATGTACACGGTCCAACTGTGTTGACTGTCAGGCCGTCTTCGCAGGCAAGCCAGCTCCCACATTGGATCGCGGGGCATCAGTTATATCTGTGTCGGCTGCCAGGCCGTCACGGGAGCAAGCTCCCTCGCCACAGATTTAGCGTCGTGCCAAAGTTGTGTAGATACCTATGCACATGAAGGCATACCTCACCACCCCTCTTTCAACATCCGCAGCTCCAGATGCTGCAACAACATGATCGTCTTGCCATCCACAATCTCCCCGCTCTGCACCATCGCCAGTGCCTGCTCAAAGCCCAGCTCCAGCACCTCGATATCCTCGCCCTCTTCTTCCAGGCCACCGCCCGCCCCCACTCGGTCGCCTGGCTGGTATTCACCGATAAAAAAGTGAATCCGCTCGGTCACCGATCCCGGGCTCATGAACGCCGCGTAGATTTTCTCAACATGCCCCACGCGATAGCCGGTCTCTTCCTCGGCCTCCAGGCGGATGCGTTCTTCGGCGCTGGCGTTATCGAGCAAACCGGCCGCCGCTTCAATCAGGTAGCCGGGGTAATCGTTGACGAACGTGGGCATGCGGAACTGGCGAATCAGCAAGACTGTGCGTTGCTCACGGTTGTACAACAGGATGGTCGCACCGTTGCCCCGGTCATACACCTCGCGGGTCTGGGCTTGCCAACTGCCGTCGCGACGGCGCAGGTCGAAGCTGTATTTCTTCAGCAGGTACCAGTTGTCCGAGAGGGTTTCTTCGGCGGTGATGCGCACGGGGCTATCGTTCATGGTCGAGCCTTGGTAGGTGGAAACAGATTCAGGTGGTGGCCTGGGTGGGCGGCTGTTTGATATGCGACCACGCGGCGGCCACTTCTTCAGCACTGCCTGCTTTGATCCGGGCAAGATTGCGTGGGTAATCCACGCCAGGATTTTCACTGAAACGCGTGGCGGTGAATTGGCCATTGCTGGCGCGCAGGATATAGCCGGTATCGGTGCACTGCCGGGAAGCCAGGAACAACACGCCCGGCGTCACCCAATCCGGCTTGAGTTCGTCCGGCTCTTGGGTCACGCCCCACATGCGCGTCTTGGCCACCGGCGAGATCGCGTTGACGAGCACCCCGGCCTCAGCGCCTTCGTGACTCAAGGCATTCATGATCCCCACTTGCGCCATCTTGCCAGCGCTGTAGGCCACCAGCCCGGTCTGTTCGTATTGCGCATACATGGCGCGGTCGGAGGTGGTGAGGATGATGCGCGGCGCACAAGAGCGCAGCAGATGTGGCCAGGCATGTTTGCACAACCACAGCGGTGCGTAGAGGTTGATGTCCATGGCGCGCTGCAGGAACGCAGCATCGAGTTCTGTGATGGGCTGGTAGCCCACCCAGCCGGCGTTGTGAATCAAAATATCGAGTTGGCCGAAGGTTTCGAGGGTATAGCTGATCAACTGCCGACACCCCTCGTCCGTGGACAAGTCACCGCCATGGCCCGCTACCATCAACCCTTCGGCGCGCAACGCCTCGGCGGCCTGTTGCACCACCGACGCATCGGTGCCGGTGCCCACGTTGTCGGCGCCAATATCACTGATGACAACACGGGCCCCAGCCTGCGCCAGTGCTCGTGCATAACTGAGTCCCAAGCCACGCGCACCTCCGGTGACGATTGCGGTTTTACCAGTGAAATCCATGTGTTTTTCCTCCTGTTCAGCCCCTCACCCTAACAACCCGCACGAGGATTGTTCAATGCTGTAACACTTTCATCCATCACGGCCGTCGCATTAATGCCTACCCGCCCAGGCCATCTGGTAAAACCCGTGCTTCATCTTTGTTCTGGAACCTTCATGTCTTCTGCTTCTATGCCCCGCCGGGGCCTGCGCTGGTTTGTCTGGCTGTGCATGGCCGTGTTGATTGTCGGCCTGCCGGTCGGTTGCGCCGTGTTGCAACACAAGGAGCGCGAACTTGTGTTTCGCATCGAGCCGGGAACCGCCGGCTGGTACACCGGCCTGCCCAAGGCGGTGCAGGAATTCGAACTCAAGCCCGCCAGTTTCAAAGCAGGGCAGAACATTCATGGCTGGTGGTACCCGGCAGCCAACAAAGACGCGCCCGCCATCCTCTACCTGCACGGGGTACGCTGGAACCTCACGGGCCAATTGTTTCGCATCGAGCAATTGCATGCCCTGGGCTTTTCGGTCCTGGCCATCGACTATCGCGGCTTTGGCCAAAGCCAGGGCGACTTGCCCTCGGAAGCCACGGTGTACGAGGACGCTCGCATTGCCTGGGAGCGTTTCCAGACCCTGCAACCAGACCCCGGCAAGCGCCTGATCTACGGGCACTCCCTGGGTGGCGCGGTCGCCATCGACCTCGCTGCCGAGTTGGGCAAGCAGGTGCCATTGCCGGTGCGCGGGCTGGTGATCGAGTCCACGTTCACCTCCCTGGCGGATGTCGCCACGGCCGTTGCCAACACCTCATTGCCGGTGCGCTGGTTGCTGTCGCAGAAGTTCGATTCCATCGACAAGATTGCCGACATCCACATGCCGCTGCTGGTGGTCCACGGCCTCGACGACCGCTACGTACCACCGCGCTTCAGCCAGCAGTTATTCGAAGCCGCCCAGCAACCCAAACACCTGTTGCTGGTGCCCGGTGCCAGCCATAACAACAGCATGAACCTCGCCGGACGCAGCTATGGCCAGGCGCTGGAAAACCTGATGCGCACGAAGATGCCTGCCCAGGTGGTGACACACTCCACAGGCCGCGATAACGCCTCGTAAATACGCTTTTCGACACTGGTTTCGCACTTGGCTGTCAAGCGCAAACCCTGGCCATGTTGGCCCGAAATACAAGTTGATCAAATAATGATCTTCGCTGAAATCGCCAACGCTGCCGGGCCTTCGCAAAGTTATCCACAGAGATACCCACGGTTTTCGTGGACAACTCTTTGTATATTTTTACGTTTTTTTTGCTCAAGCCGTGCTTCCAGGAAAGGTACCGGGCAACAGGATTTCGCGATTTACTTCGCGTATATCCTTATAGCCACAGAGCGCCATCGACACATCCAGTTCGCGGGCGATGATATCAAGCGCCTTGGTCACCCCCGCCTCGCCCATCGCCCCCAACCCATACAAGTGCGGGCGGCCAATCATGGTGCCCTTGGCGCCCAGCGCCATGGCCTTGAGCACGTCCTGGCCGGAACGAATACCCCCGTCGAGCCACACTTCAATGCGGTTGCCCACGGCCTCGACAATCGCCGGCAATTGGCTGATGCTCGACGGCGCGCCATCAAGCTGCCGGCCACCGTGGTTACTCACCACCAACGCATCGGCACCGCAATCGGCCGCCAAGCGCGCATCCTCCACATCGAGAATGCCCTTGATGATCAGCTTGCCGCCCCAGCACCGCTTGATCCACGCCACATCGTCCCAGCTCAGGCGCGGGTCAAATTGCTGGGCGGTCCACGACGACAGCGAACTCATGTCGGCCACCCCCTTCACATGCCCGACGATATTGCCGAAACCACGCCGCTGGGTACCCAGCATGCCCATCACCCAGCGCGGCTTGGTCATCATGTTGAGAATGTTCGGCAGGGTCAGCTTGGGCGGCGCGGACAAACCATTGATCAAGTCCTTGTGGCGCTGCCCCAGAATCTGCAAATCCAGGGTCAGCACCAATGCATCCACCCCGGCCGCCTTGGCGCGCTCGATCAACTGCTCGATAAAACCGCGATCGCGCATCACATACAGCTGGAACCAGAACGGCTGGCCGACGTGCTCGGCGATGTCTTCCAGCGAACAGATACTCATGGTCGACAAGGTGTAGCGCAGCCCGAACGCAGCAGCGGCACGGGCAGTGAGGATTTCGCCATCGGCATGCTGCATGCCCGCCAGTCCAGTCGGCGCCAGCGCCACGGGCATGGCCATGTCCTGGCCAATCATACTGGCGCGGATCGAACGCTCGTCGATATTGCGCGCCACCCGTTGACGGAACTTGATACGCGCAAAATCAGTTTCGTTGGCGCGGTAGGTGCTCTCAGTCCAAGAGCCGGAATCGGCGTAGTCGTAGAACATGCGGGGGACACGTTTTTGCGCCAGCTTGCGTAAGTCTTCGATGGTTGTGATCAACGGCATCGGGTTACCTCTCCCTGAACTGAACACAGAGAGTAACCGGCAGGAGCGTGGGCAACCAGCCGTTGCGTTTAGATGGACTGACGATTAATCTCGCACAAACCCGCAATAAAGCGCACAAACATGCATAACACTCATCAAGCCATCGACCTGCCTTCCCTGCGCAAACAAAAGATCTTGTTGCTGCTGGAACGCGACGGCAAGGTCACCGCATCTGAGTTGGTCGAGCATTTCGCCGTGTCCCAGGACACCATCCGCCGCGACCTTGGCGAACTCGCTGCCGCCGGCCTGTTGCAACGCGTACACGGCGGCGCCCTGCCCCGGCCCAAGGACACCGGCAAGGATTTCTTTACCCGTGTCGGCGAGACCAACGAGGTCAAGCGCCACCTCGCCCGCGTGGCGGCGGAGCGGGTTGAAGACGGCCAGATCGTGCTGTTCGATTCTGGCTCCACCACCTTGCAGATTGCGCAGTGCTTGCCCCATGCACTGCACCTGACTGTGGTCACGCCATCCCCCATGATCGCCATCGCCCTGGCCGACCATCCGCATATAAAAGTGATCCTGGCCGGCGGCCAACTCAACCCCGCTACGCTCTCCACCGGCGGCCATGAAGCGGTGCGCCTGATCCAGAGCGTCAAGGCCGACCTGTTGTTCACCGGAGTGTGCGCATTGCACCCGCAAGTGGGCATCACCTCGCTGCATTTTGGTGAAGTCGCCGTCAAGCAAGCCTTGCTCGACAGCGCGTCCCACGTCATCGCCGTGACCACCTCAGACAAACTCGGCGCGGTGGAACCCTTTGTGGTGGCGCCATGCAGCCGTATTCATACGCTGATTACCGAGTGGGATGCACCGGATGTGCAGGCATATAAACAGTTGGGGTTGCAGGTGCAGCGAGTGGACGTGCAGTGATACAAACCACGATGCGAAGCGAGCCGCTCTTGATCTTGATCTGCTTTTGATCTGCTTTTGATCTTGATCTTAGGCGCCCCGTTAAACCACGCTGGCCGGAA
>NZ_JBZXEA010000043.1:0-3691 GCF_058725345.1 Pseudomonas sp. DW-iso17
ATATCAGCCAAAAGTTGGTTGAGGGTTGCCCCTCAACCATAGAATCTCCCACACTGCAATCCATGCCGTTCTTAGAGAGAGGCTTTAAGCAACATACCGACTGCCACCACCACACACAGGCTAGCAAACCCCACTTGCAAGGCCCGCGCGGGAATCACCGAACACAACCGCCGTCCTGCCAACATGCCGACGATACTCGCGCCGATAAACACCCAGCCCACCGGCTCGATACTCACGCCCGCATGAAACGCACCGGCCACGCCGATCAGCGACAGCAGGCTGACCACCATCAACGACGTGGCGACGATGCCACGCATCTGCACATCGGTGAGCTGCTTGAACGCCGGTACGATCAGGAAGCCGCCGCCCACGCCCAACAACCCCGACACGGCGCCGGTCACCGCACCCAATGCGGCCAGGGTGGCGCTGCACTTGGCGGTCCAGGCCAGGCGCCCGGTCTGCTGGTTGAGCATGCAGTTCTTCTGGCCCCACGACGCCGAACCATGGTCACTCGGCCCGGCCTCGCGCTTTTCCCGTTGCAGCATGCGCCAGGCCACCAGCACCATCAGCGCGCTGAACAGTCCCATCAGCACCGGCTCCGACAGTTGATGGGCGACGAACACACCCAACGGCGAAAACAACGCGCCAAGCAAGGCGATCAGCAACGCCGCGCGATACCGCACCAGGCCATGGCGCAAGCCATCAATGGCCCCCACCGCTGCCGCTGCGCCCACCGCGAGCAATGACACGGGCGCGGCCTGGGTCATGGTCAAGCCCAGCCCCAGCACCAGCGCCGGCACCCCGAGGATGCCGCCGCCTGCGCCGGTCAGACCCATGACCAGGCCCATCAATACACCCAACACACTGGCCAGCAGCATTCAGTCCACCTTGCTCAGACGGGTCAGCCACTCACGGCCCTTGAGCATGCCGTTCCAGTAGAACCACGGCAGCAGCGTGGCCTTGAGGAACCACATCGAACGGCGTGCCTGCGTGGGATCGAGGGGAAAGGTCGGCAGCAACTTGCCGCCGTAGCCAAACTCGGCCAGCACCACCTTGCCCTTTTCCACCGTCAGTGGGCAGGAACCGTAGCCGTCGTATTTGAGAGGCAATGGCGCCTGTTTGCGCACGGCCAGCAGGTTTTCCGCCACTACCACGATTTGCTTGCGCACCGCCGCAGCAGTCTTAGCGTTGGTGGTGCCGCACACATCCCCAAGGCCGAAGATATGTGGGTAGCGCAGGTGTTGCAGGCTGTGGGGGTTCACTTCGCACCAGCCGGCGGCATCGGCCAGCGGGCTCTGGCGGATAAAGTCCGGGGACAACTGCGGCGGTACGACGTGGAGCATATCGAAGGTTTTCTCTTCGACCGTCGCGTTGCCTTCGGCGTCTTTGACTTCAAACCAGGCTTTGCGCGCCGGGCCATCGACTTTCACCAGGTTGGAATTGAACGCCAGGCGCGCGTTGTATTTCTCCACGTACTTCATCAATGGCGGCACAAAGGTTGGCACACCGAACAACGCGGCACCGGCCAGGTTGAATTCGACGTCGATGTGTTTGAGGTCGCCCTGCTTGAGCCAGTGGTCGCAGGACAGGTACAGGGCTTTTTGCGGCGCGCCGGCACATTTGATCGGCATCGCCGGCTGGGTGAACAACGCTTTGCCGCCCTTGAGCTGCTGCACCAGCTGCCAAGTGTAGGCGGCGTGCTCGTAGCTGTAGTTGGAGGTGACGCCGTGTTGGCCCAGGGTGTCTTGCAGGCCTTCGATTTTTTCCCAGGCCAGGCGCAGGCCGGGGCAGACGATGAGGTTCTTCCAGGTGACGCGCTGGCCGCTGTCGAGCACCAGGGTGTTTTCATCGGGCAGCACTTCGCTGACGGCGGCCTGCACCCAGCTGACGCCATTGGGTAGCACATCGGCCAGGGGCCGGCGGGTCTTTTGCAGGTCGTAGGCGCCGCCGCCGACCAGGGTCCAGGCGGGCTGGTAGCAGTGGTAGTCGTTAGGTTCGATGAGGGTGATGTTCAGCTGCGGGTCGCGCTTGAGCAGGCTGGCCAGCAGGCCGATGCCTGCCGAGCCGCCGCCGATGACTACGATATCGCCACTGATGGTGGGTCCCCAGTGTTGTTCGGTCATTGTCTACTGCCTTTTTGAGTCAATGCACACAAGGGTCGCTGCCGGATGGCGTCACGCCCAGCTTTTTATGACCGCGCCGCAATACAGCCCGGACAGGGTCTTCATCACTTGAATCACTTCATGGCTGGCCAGCCCGTAGAAAATGTATTTGCCTTCCCGACGGGTGGCGACCAACCCTTCATCGCGCAAGATGCCCAACTGTTGTGACAGGGTGGGCTGGCGTACCCCGGTCAGGGCTTCCAGCTCGCCGACGTTGCGCTCGCCCTGGGTCAACTGGCACAGGATCAACAAGCGGTCTTCATTGGCCAGGGCCTTGAGCAAGGCACAGGCCTTGGACGCCGATGCACGCAGCTGGGCGACCTCGCCCTCACTCAACGTAGATTCCATTTGCCTCGGGTCCTTTAAGTCACTTAAGCTCAAAACATTATGTGTAAACGTAAACTGATTGTAACCAATTTTTTCTTCAGCAGAGACAGCCGCCATGCCAGCGTTGATTCAAGCCTTTCTGGATGACGCATCGTCGACCTACACCTATATCGTCTATGAAGCCGATGGCGGCCCTTGCGCCATCGTCGACTCGGTGCTCAATTACGACCCGGCGTCCGGGCGCACCGACACGACGCAAGCCGACAAGGTGATTGCCTTTGTGCGCGAGCATGGCCTGCACGTGCAATGGCTGCTGGAAACCCACGCCCACGCTGACCACCTGTCCGCCGCGCCCTACCTGCGTCGCACCTTGGGCGGCAAGATCGCGATAGGCGAGTCGATCAGCAAGGTGCAGGGCGTGTTCAAAAACCTGTTCAACCTCGAGCCGGAATTTCGCGTGGACGGCTCGCAGTTCGATCACCTGTTTGCGCCGGATGACATCTTTCATATCGGCAACTTGAAGGCCCAGGCGTTGCATGTGCCCGGACACACCCCCGCCGACATGGCCTATTTGATCGATGGCCGCTTGATCCTGGTGGGCGACACCCTGTTCATGCCCGACGTCGGCACCGCCCGTTGCGACTTCCCCGGCGGCGATGCGCGACAGTTGTACGCGTCGATGCGCAAGCTGTTGGCGTTCCCTTCGGACACCAAGTTGTACGTGTGTCATGACTACCCGCCCGAGGGTCGAGAGGCGAAGTGCCAAACGACCGTAGCGGAACAACGGGCGGGGAATATTCATGTGCATGATGGCGTGGATGAAGCGGCGTTTGTTGAGATGCGCACCCAACGCGATGCTGGATTGGGCATGCCGACGTTGTTGCTGCCGGCGATACAGGTAAATGTGCGGGCGGGGAATATGCCGCCGGCGGAAGAGAACGGCGTGACGTACCTGAAAATCCCCCTCAACCAACTCTAGAAACACCGATCCCCTGTGGGAGCTGGCTTGAACTGCGATAGCCATAGGTATCTACACAACTTTTTAGGCTGTCGCAGCAAACGGTAACCACGATGCGAAGCGAGCCGCTCTTGATCTTGATCTTGATCTTGATCTGCTGTTGATCTTAGGCGCCCCGTTAAACCACGATGGCCGGAATTCGACAGGGATTTGGGGGGTAAACCGGCAGGGATGCCGGTTTAGC
>NZ_JBZXEA010000044.1:0-8318 GCF_058725345.1 Pseudomonas sp. DW-iso17
GAATATCAGCCAAAAGTTGGTTGAGGGTTGCCCCTCAACCATAGAATCTCCCACAAGGACTTCGTCTGGCGCTGATTCTGCGGGCAGTACATAGCCCTGTGAGGTGTCAGGTGGAGAGGAGTCAGCTCCATCACACGTCCCGCGCCATATGCTCCGCAATCCTGCCCCTCAACCAACGCTCCGCCGGGTCGTTGTCATGCACCCCGCTCCACACCATCGACAGCTCCGCCGCATCAATCGCAAACGGCGGGTCCTCGGCGCGCAGGCGTGTGCCTTCGGTCAATGCGCACGCGGCGTAATCGGGCACGGTCGCGATAATCTGCGTCCCCGCCAGCAACGCCCGCAACCCACTGAACTGCGGCACCGCCAGCACCACCCGACGCGAGCGGCCGATGCGGGCCAGGTCCAGGTCGATATTGCCGCTCAGGTCGCCAGAGAACGACACCATCGCATGGGGCCTTGCGCAGTAATCATCCAGGGTCAGCGGCGCCTCGCCGTCATCCCCGCGCAGGACCTTGCAGGGGATATCGCGCAGCTTCTTGCGCTTGGCATTGGCCGGCAGGTCGGTGGTGTAGCTGACCCCCACGGAAATTTCTCCGCTGGCCAGCAGCGAAGGCATCAACAGGTAATTGGCCCGGCGCACCACCACAATGATGCCCGGCGCTTCTTCGCGCAGGCGGCTGAGTAACGACGGAAACAGCCCGAACTCCGCATCATCGGACAAACCGATGCGAAACACCGCGCAGCTGGTGGAGGGGTCGAAATCCTTGGCACGGCTGACGGCGCCCGAGATGGTGTCCATGGCCGGTTGCAGCTCCTTGAGTATCGCCAGTGCACGCGCCGTGGGTTCCATGGCACGGCCGTTGCGCAGCAGCAACGGGTCATCGAACAAATCGCGCAAGCGGCCCAATGCAGCGCTCACTGCCGGTTGGCCGATAAACAGTTTTTCGGCGACCCGGGTCAGGTTTTTCTCGAACATCAAGGCTTCGAAAATCACCAGCAGGTTCATATCGACGCGGCGCAGATCGTTGCGGTTCATGGGTGCTATCCAAACGTTTTCCAGAGGGCCAGGGAAGCATGCACTGCACGCCTGGGATTGCATAGCTGTGCTGTCTTTTCCAGCACCGCACCTGGCGAAATTAACAACGATTAACTCGTCAGCCAGGCACTCGGGCAACAAGATAAAGGGCGTCTACACTGCACCCATCCACCGGGAACGTTCCCATCGACTGCGGATATTTGTCATGGCCCGACTCGAGCAATATGCCCCCCGGTTATCTCCCACCGGCGGCCTGTGCCCCCGGCGTGAGCGTATCGCCAAGCAACTGATCCTCGCCAACCTCGGCGAAAGCCTGGCGATTGCCGACCTGGCCCAGGCCTGCGCCTTGTCGCGCAGCCATTTTTCCCGCGCCTTCAAGTGCACCACCGGGCTGTCGCCCCAGGAATGGATTCGCCAGCAACGCATCCAGCGCGCCAAGGAATTGATTACCGGCTCGTCCCTGAGCCTCACGCAGATCAGCCTGGAATGTGGCTTTTGCGACCAGGCGCACTTTTGCCATATGTTCACCCGCAGCGAAGGCGTCAACCCGATGACCTGGCGAAACCACCACTCGCGTAGCAAACCTGATGTGATCGCTGCCTAGTGGTCTGCACGTACCTGGAATATGCTGGCCGCTTCCTTCCTCCAGAACCTGGGCAGCCATGAATGACTTGAGCGACCAGGCCGTGCATTTCGGCCCCTACCGCATCCACCCGCGCCAGCGCCTGGTGCTTGAGGCCGGCCGGCCGCTGCGCCTGGGGCGGCGGGCGGTGGACATTCTGCTGATCCTGCTGGAACACGCCGGCAATGTGGTGAGCAAACAGGAGTTGATCGCGCGAGTCTGGCCCAAAAGCGTGGTGGAAGACGGCAACCTGCGGGTGCACATGGCGGCGTTGCGCAAGGCACTGGGGGACGGCCAGGCCGGGCAGCGTTATATCGTCACGGTCGCCCAGCGCGGCTACAGTTTTGTTGCGCCACTGAGCATCGAACCCATGACGCTGCCCACCGACGGCGCGCCCCAACGCCCCAGCCATAACCTGCCCCTGCGCCGCACACGCATGATCGGCCGCCAAGCGCTGATCGACGCCCTGGTACAACAACTGCCGCAGCAACGCTTCATCACGCTGACCGGCGCCGGTGGCATCGGCAAGACCACCGTCGCCCTGCGCGTCGCGGAATTGCTGATTGGGCATTACCGCGACGGTATTCACCTGCTGGACCTGGCGCCGCTCAGTGCAGCGTCCATGATCCTGCCCAACCTGGCCGCCCTGCTCGGCCTGACGCCGGGCGAGAATGCGTCCCTGGCCAGCCTCGCCCGCAACCTGCAGGCACGCCAGATGCTGCTGGTGATCGACAACTGCGAGCACCTGCTCGACGACATTGCCCTCATCAGTGAAACCCTGTTGCGCCATGCACCGCACCTGCACATCCTCACCACCAGCCGCGAAGCCCTGCGCGCCGAAGGTGAGCATGTGCAGCGCCTTGAACCGCTGGCCTGCCCGCCCGCCACCGGCAACCGCGCCCAGGCCCTGGGTTACCCGGCCATGCAATTGCTGATCGAGCGCGCCATGTCCCACCAGGAAAGCTTTGCCCTCAGCGACGCTGAACTGCCCCTGGCGATTGATATCTGCCAGCGCCTGGACGGCATTCCCCTGGCGATAGAACTGGTGGCGGCGCAAATCGAACGGTTTGGCTTGCCGGGCCTGCTGGTGCAGATGGAAGACAACTTTCGCCTGCTGACCCGTGGGCGACGCAGTGCCCTGCCTCGCCAGCAGACCCTGCGCGCCACGCTCGATTGGAGCTTTGACCTGCTCACCGCGTGCGAACAAATCTGCCTGCGCCGCCTGGCGGTCTTTCGTGGCGGCTTCAGCCTGGCCAGCGCAGCGGCGGTAATCGCCGGAGAGCAGGTGGCCCCCGCCGAAGTGCTGGGCTCGATTACGCAACTGGTGGCCAAGTCGTTGTTGAATGTGGAGGCCAGCGATGACGAGATGGTCTATCGCCTGCTGGACATCACCCGCACCTATGCCCTGGAAAAGCTCAGCCAAGCCTGCGAGCTGCATGCCACGCGAGAGCGCCACGCCGCCCGCTGCCTGGCACTGATGGAACAGGCCCAGGGCGATTGGGATTTGATCGCCACACAGCCGTGGATCGACCGTTACGCACCGCTGCGCGAAGACGTGCGTGCCGCCCTCGACTGGGGCTTTGCCGAGGGCGGTGCGCAGTTGCTGGCTATCCGCCTGACGGTCAGCGCGATGCCGCTGTGGCAAGAATTGTCGTTGCTGCGTGAGCACGGCGGCTATGTGGACCAGGCGCTGGCGCTGATCGGCCAGGTCAGCGCGCCCTGCACGCAATTGACCCTGCAACTGCAATTGGCGCTGGGCAGCCTCTCCTATCACGCCATGGGCGCTGCGCCTCGGACCATCGCGGCGTTTGAGGGGGCTGCGCGCCTGGCCGAGATGCACCAGGACCGTGCAGGCCAGTTGCGCGCGGTCTCCGGGCTGATGGCGGTGAACCTGTGCGCCGGGCGCTATGGCCCAGCGCAGGAGCTGAGCCTGCAGTTCGATCGCCTGGACCCACGCACCGAGCCGTTGCTGGACCTGAGCGCCCAGCGGCTGCGTGCGCTGGGCCAGCATTACACCGGGAACCAGGCTCTTGCCAGGCACCACGCCGAGCAGGTGCTGCAGCGTATGTCCCAAAGTGGTCACGTGAACCGCTTTGCCCTCGGGGTTGGCGTGCAATACGACCAGAGCGTCGCCTCCTTGACCGTGCTGGCGCGAATCCTGTGGTTACAGGGTTTTCCCGAGCGCGCCTGGCGCACCGCCAGCCAGGCGCTGGAGCTGGCGCTACAGATCAACCACGGCACCTCGATCTGCTACACCCTGGCCCTGGCTGGAGTGGTGATCGCCCGCTACAACGGCGCCGAAGACGACGCCCAAGCCCTGCAAAGGCTGCTGCTGGAGCAATCGCACAAGCATTCGGTGCAGTTGTTCCAGACCTGGGCCGGGCATTACGCCGGTATTCTTGGCCAACCGGATTGGCAGGGCCTGGGCCTGATCCAAGACACCTTGATCACCTTCGGCACCCATGCTGTGGATGTGCCAACCCTGGAACGCGCGCGCAGTGGAGCTGCGGGCTGGTGCGCCCCGGAGATTCTGCGGGTGTACGCCTTGCAGCTAGAGGATGAGCACGCCGCGCAAACCCTGCTGCTGGAGGCGCTGGGCCTGGCGCACCAGCAAGGCGCCCTGGCCTGGGAGCTACGCTGCGGCGCGTCCCTGGCGCTACTGTGGCAACAGCAAGGGCGCATTCAGCTCGCCAGGGACTTGCTCAGTTCAATCCATGCACGCTTCAGCGAAGGCTTCGCCACCCGGGATCTACTGCGCGTGCGCTGCCTGCTCGACGAGTTGCAGGACAAGCGGCCGGCCTGAGAACGCGCCCAGGCAAGGCGCATAGCCTTGTTGCAAACGCTCGACCTGGCGCGGGTCCCGCAGTTGCCCCAAGGCGTAGCTGCGCACGCAGTTGAGCAGGCGATAGCGCGGCGGGCCCAGGCCGGGCTCGACATTCAGCAGCGAGACGTTGACCAGGCGCGCCAGCAGGTAAGACAGGTCGGCATGTTCGAGCTCGGTACCGGCCACCAGGTCACTCAGGGTGGGTAAGGTGACTGCCATCTTGAACAGACTCAATTGCAGAAACAGCCAGCACTGCGGCAGGCTCAAGCGCTCGTAGCTCCAATCCAGGGCCGCGGTCAGTGATCGATGGCGCGCCACCGCCGTGCGGCGCCCACGGGCCAGCACTTGCAAGCCCGTGCGTACTTGCATCTGCACACCGCCGATGCCCAACGCATCCACCTGGGCCGCCGCCAATTCCAGGGCCAACGGCAGGCCATCCAGGCGCCGACACAGGTCGCGCAGCGGCGCCACATCCTGAGGCCGCAAATCAAACCCCTGCTGATTGGCACGCGCGCGCGCCACGAACAGTTGCACCGCAGGACAGGCCATCGCCTGTTCGACATTGGCCGACGGCGCCGGCATCGCCAGCCGAGGCACGCGCACCACCCACTCGCCAGGGGCCAACAAGGCTTCACGACTAGTGATCAGCACGCTGATGCCAGGCGCCATCTCACGCAGCGCACGCAGTAGCTGTCGACACGCGCCCAGCAGCAGGTCGGCGCCATCGAGTATCAGCAGTAACTGACGCGATGCCAGACGCCGGCCCAGTTCGTTGAGGCTGGCGGGCGCCGAATGCAACAGCAAGACCCTGGCCAGGTTATCGAGCAGCTCGCTTGGCGCTTGCACAGCGGCCATATCGACCCACCATACGCCGTCGCGATAACGCGGCAATACCCGCTCGGCCAGGGCCAGGGCCAGCGTGCTCTTGCCAATGCCGGCCACACCGGTGAGGGTCAGCAACCGCTGCGCGGCCAACCGTCGCGCCAGCACGCCCACCAGTTCATCACGCCCCCACACCGGGCTGAGCCGTGCAGCCAGGTTGTGCTGAGGCAGCAGCGTCGGCAGCGCGTCCTGCGCAGGCGCAGCGAAGCAGTAACCGCGCTGGGGGTGATTGAGGATCCAGCGTTGGCCGTCCAGCGCACGACGCAGCGCGGCGATGTGCACGCGCAGGTTGCTGTCCTCGACGACGCTGTTGGGCCACACCCGTTCGATCAAGGTCGCCTTGCTGATGAAGTGCCCGGGCGCTTCAAGCAGTACCGCGAGAATATCCAAGGCTCGCCCGCCCAGCGGCACCGGCCAACCCGCCTTGCTGACCAGGCGCTGCTGCCGATGAAAGGTGTAGGGGCCAAAGCTCACCGCCGTACCATTTTGCATGTCCGTCACAGCGCTGAAACACCCGTGCTTGAGTGCCTGCGCATCCTTTTCCATGGGCTCGACGCTATCTTGCCAGTTGGCGATGACAGGACAATGCTGGCACGGGGAGCAATACGGACAATCGGGTGCCTGAGACGGACAGGGTGTCGTTAACTGAACTGTTGTCGGTATTGGGTAGGGTTCAGCCCGAGCTTTTCGCTGAACAGAAAGCGCATATGCCGCACGCTGCCAAAGCCGGCGTGGAAGGCCACGGTCTTGAGCGGCAGGTCGGTGGTTTCCAGCAGGTGCCGGGCCCGGTCGATACGCGCGCCCTGCAGGAACGCCATGGGCGTCATCTGCACGTCCTTGGCGAACAGCCGCGCAAAGTGGCGCGCGCTCATCCCGGCCAACTCAGCCATGGACTCGATGGTAAAGGGTTGATCCAGATGCGCCAGGACGTGGTTCTGCACACGGGTGATCGGGGTTTCCTGGGGCGCCACGGCGGCAGTCATCGGGCTGAACTGGGCCTGGCCGCCCTGGCGTTTCATCACCACCAGCAGCACCTTGGCTACGTCCACCGCCACTTGCTTGCCATGGTCCTGGGCAACGACCGACAGGGCCAGGTCGATACCCGCAGTGACGCCCCCAGAGGTGATCAGGCGCCCGTCCTGCAAATAGATGCGGTCGGTTTCGACGATGGCGTTGGGAAACGCCTTGATCAACCGCTCGGTGTAGTGCCAATGGGTGGTCACGCGGTGCCCGTCGAGCAAACCCGCGTGGCCAAGCACAAAAGCGCCGGTGCAGATCGAGCCAAAACGCCGAGCCCGTGGCGCCGCAGCTTTGAGCCACGGCAACAGCGCGGGGTGGCATTCGTTATAGGCGCCGGGGCCGCCCGGCACCAACAGCAAGTCATAAGCCGCCTGGGCCTGTTCCAACAGCAGGTCGGTCTGCACGCTCACGCCATTGGAGGCCTGCAACGGGCCGGGCTCAGTGCCGATGGTCAGGATCTGGTAGTGATCGGCCGCTGGCAGGTAGCGGTTGGCAATCGAAAACACTTCCAGCGGCCCGGCCATGTCGAGCAGCAGGAAGTCCGGGAACAGCGCCATGGCCACGGTTTTCATAAGCGGGAAATGTCCATCGAGAAGGAGTGCGGCGAGCATTATGGCACGACTTTAACTGTCAACCTGAAAGCGACAGTTATTCTATTTTCATCTTCTTAATCAATCATTCGTTAACCATTAACCTTCTTCTCAACGCAAGCGCCCTGCATCTCGCAGCCCGCGCTCACTTGAGGACTGGACCATGCTGACCCTTCGCAAAGCTTCCGAACGCGGCGCCGCCAATCACGGTTGGTTGAAGTCGTTTCATACCTTCTCATTCGCCAACTACTGGAACCCCAAGGAACAGGGTTTTTCCGACCTGCTGGTGATCAATGATGACCGCGTCGCCGCAGGCAAAGGCTTCGGCCAGCACCCGCACCGCGACATGGAGATCTTCTCCTACGTGCTCGAAGGTGCGCTGGAGCACAAAGACACCCTGGGCACCGGCTCGGTGATCCGCCCCGGCGATGTGCAACTGATGAGCGCGGGCAGCGGCGTGGCCCACAGCGAGTTCAACCACAGCCAGCGTCACGGCGTGCACTTCCTGCAAATCTGGATCGTGCCCAACGAAGCCGGCGCCAAACCGCGCTATCAGCAAGAGCATTTCACTGAAGCGCAAAAACGTGGGCGCTTGCAGTTGATCATCTCGCCAGAGGGTGCCAACGGTTCGCTGAAAGTGCGCCAGGACGCACGGGTGTATGCCGGCCTGTTCGACGCTGACGAAAGTGCCCGCCTGGAACTGGCACCGGATCGCTACGCCTACATCCATGTGGCGCGCGGCAGCATTGAGCTCAACGGCCAGCGCTTGCAGGAAGGCGACGGTGTACGCGTACGGGACGAACGCCAGATCCGCCTGAGCCATGGCGAAGACGCCGAAGTGCTGGTGTTTGACCTGCGCCCCAACGAACTGCCGCAAATGCCATGACGGTCGCAGTGATGGTCCCGCCAGCGGGACCATCGTTGGCATCGATAGTCACCATCAGCGCAATGAAGTTCTCTTAAAAAATGCAACGCGTAACATCAAACCCATGCCAAACGGCACCCAACTTAAATACTCGGAGCACACCATCATGAAACGCCAAATCCTGCTTAGCCTCGCTTTCTCGGTACTCGCTGCAAACGCTTTTGCCCACCCGGTTGTCGCTGAAGGCGGCGCGGATCGCCTGATAGAAACCCGTGTTGCCGAAGGTGGCGCGGATCGCCTGCAAGAACGTGGTCTGGCTGAAGGCGGCGCTGATCGCTTGCAGGAACGTGGCCTGGCTGAAGGCGGTGCTGATCGCTTGCAGGAACGTGGTCTGGCTGAAGGCGGTGCTGATCGCTTGCAAGAACGTGGTCTGGCTGAAGGCGGTGCTGATCGCTTGCAGGAACGTGGTCTGGCTG
>NZ_JBZXEA010000044.1:8418-297099 GCF_058725345.1 Pseudomonas sp. DW-iso17
GAACGTGGTCTGGCTGAAGGCGGTGCTGATCGCTTGCAGGAACGTGGTCTGGCTGAAGGCGGTGCTGATCGCTTGCAGGAACGTGGTCTCGCTGAAGGGGGTGCCGAGCGTCTGCTGAGCACCCACGTATAACCCCGCACTGTTGGCGGGACACCCCAAACCGGCCTGATCAGCCGGTTTTTTTTCGTCTTCGATTTGCAAAGTCTCTACATCACACGCTGTCAGGCCGCCATCGCAGGCAAGCCAACGCCCACATTGGGATCGTGGGTGTATCAGGTCGTCTTCACACCCTGGGCGATCAGGAACTTCTTGCGATACGCCGCCGGCAGCATCCCCACCCGCTGCTGAAACAACCGCCTAAACGAATTACTGTCTTCATAACCCACCGCATACGTGATGCTATCGAGCGTCATACGTGTCGACTCAAGCATCTGCTTGGCTCGCTCCAGACGCAGGCTCTGCAGATAACCAATCGGTGTAGAGCCCGTGGCGTCCTTGAAGCGCCGCTTGAAATTACGCACGCCAAAGCCAAAGCGCTGGGCAACCTCGTCGATCACCAACGACTGCGCAAAGTGCTGCTCCAACCAATGTTGCACACGCAGGATCTGCGCATCACCGTGGCTCTTGGGCAACGACCACATCGCATAGGCCGACTGTTCGGTGCGCCCGGCATCGATCAGCAAGTACTTGCCGCAGGTATGAGCCAGCTCCGGCGAGCCGAAACGGCGGATCAGGTGCAGCATCAAATCCATCGCCGCAGTGGCGCCACCGCACGTGACCAGCCGATTCTCTTCGCAGAGGATCTGCCGCTCATCCAGGCTGACCTGGGCATATCGACGCCGGAAGAACCCGGCAAATGCCCAGTGGGTCGTCGCACGCAAGCCGTGTAATAACCCCGTCTCGGCCAGCATGAACGCCGCCGTGCACATCGAAGCCAACACAGCGCCTTGCCCATGCTGCTCACGCAACCAGGGGCCGTAGGTGGCGAACGTCGGCATGGCTTCTTTGAGGGTAAAGAGAAAACCGGGAATCAGCACCAGGTCGGTATGCGCGATCTGCGCCAGTGAACCCTGCACTTGCAGGCATTGCCCGCCCCACGCCGTCACCGGCAGGCCGTCCAGGGACGCCAGCGTCACCTCGAAGGGCGGGCTGTCGGCGAAGAGATTGGCCGCGCTGAGCATTTCCATGGCCAGGGTGGCACTGGCAGCGGAGCATTGGTCCGCCAGGAGCAAGGTGACGTGCATGTAAAAACTCCAGCTTGCACTTTTCGCATGTAATAAGTCATTTACGCATCTACCTTAGCCGATTCCGGCTCCGTACAGTGCAGCCATTGATCAACTGTCTGGCGTCTTTATGAATCTCTGGTTTCGATTACTGCATATGCTGTTGCGCCGCCCCTGGCGCAAACCGGTCCATGGCCTGGCCACCACAGTGGTGCGCATGCGGGTCTGGCCCCTGGATCTGGACCTGAACCGGCATGTCACCAATGGCCGATATTTCACCCTGGCCGACGTGGCGCGCATGGATTTTGTGCTGCGCACCGGCGCCTTTCGCGTGGCCCTGCGCCACAAGGCCATGCCGATAGTCGGCGATACCTGGGGCAAGTTTCGCCGGGAATTGAAGCTGTTCGAAGCATTCGAAGTGCACACTCGCATTCTCGGCTGGGACCACAAGTGGAACCTGATGGAGCACCGTTTCGTCAGCAATGGGCGAGTGGTCGGCGTGGTGGTGATGCGTGGGTTGTTTCGCTCCGCCAAGGGCACCCTGCCCCCTTCCGAGTTCGTCCGCGAGCTGGGGTTGGACGACACCTCGCCGCCGATGCCGCAATGGCTCAGCGACTGGTCATGCAGTTGCGATGAGATGAGTGCGCAATTACGGGAACAAGAGCGAGCCTGAAGGGTGTCCAGACCACCGAAACGCGACTAACCGCATGTCGCTATTGGTCACACTCCATCCTTTGCCCGAGCGGAACTCTCGCAGCTTTTTCCTTCACCCAACAATGCGTCTGAAATTCAGACGCACTCCTCAGGAAACTTGCCTATTGGATATTCGCCTTACAGGTCCCCGCCCATGCTCAGTACGACCAAGCAAGCCAACCCCCACTGGTATGACGTCCCTTTCCACTCTACCAAGCCCGATGGGCCACCTCGCCAGCCACCGCTGATCGAGCCGCTAACCACTCCCCCTGCCTTGGCTGGCGCGACGCACGCGCCTGCACCGAAAACCTACAAGGAAGGGTTCGGCGACAGACACGACCTGCAAACGCTGACCACGAAACTCGGAGACATCGCGAAGCAATTGGATGTGAACACCACGCCTCAAGCGATACTGGCTGCCTTGAGAGCCCCCCTGGATATTCATCCTGACTCATCGTTCCCTGTGCGCCCCAGTGAAGGCGCGACACTGGAGAGCTTTATCAGGGCCAAGGGCTGGCCGATACCTACCACCCAACTTTCGCTGACCGAGCTGATAAAGACGGTGAAACAGGAAGCCCTGACGCAGCCGATGGGTAATTTTGGTGGCGCGTTGTCGTGGTCAATACCCCTGAGCCAGGCTGAGCAGAGCCGACTACGCATTATCTCCATGAGGTCTGACTACCTGAACGCCCTGGATGCCTTGCTGGCCCAGCACCCGCTAACCCCCGAGGTACAAAGTGACCCCGCGCAAGCACTGGAGGCCCTGCTCAGTTCCTCCGCAGGCCAAACGCTGGGTAAACACCTGCAGGAGCAATCCGGCGGTATCGCCACTGCCAACAGCGCCACCGACTACCTGATGGCTGCCATTCAGTTGCAACTGGACCCCGAATCCATTACCGCCCCTCATCGTAATAACGTGGCGGGGTTTGACCTGGCGCACGCGCGCCACTGGGGCAAACCCGCGTCTACAGTGCTGGATACGTTGAGCAAGCATTTGGTCGACAGTGGCAGGATCAGCCCTGTGCTGTCCAAAGTGGCTGCGTATGTGTTGCTGGCCAGGAAGGCCCCTGTTTACCTGATCAAAGACATACCGCCCTCCGTGAGGCACGGCAGCCCAGCCTGGCTGAACCTGGTCATTACCGTGGCGAGCATTGAAGCGAGTACGCCGGGGAAAGTCCCGAACATGACGTTTGCCCAAGTGATGCAGGAAGGCGAACATGCAAGGGTGGCGCAACCCGAGGCGGCTGCGCAAGCTCGTACAGCAGCGCTGGTAGATTGGGGGGTTTGCCATAACGTAATTGCCCGCAAGGACGACACGCAATACACCGTGCAAGAGCTGGAAACCCTGAAAACCACCTTCACAGCCCGACAGCAGGACATGCTAGGCGCCTCTGCCGCATTGGATCTGGAACTGCCCACCCGAGAAAAGATGGCCATGGCCGTACTGGTGGAACGGTATGGCGACCTGGGTGATCTGTTCAAACAAAAACTGATCAAGACCAGCAACATTCCGCGCAGAGGGCAGAACAAGGCACACACATGGCTACCCGGCCTGCATTCGATGCTCGACATCGCAATGATGGATCTGAGATTGCCCTATCTCTTTGAAGCCGCGAACAAACGTGTACCGATCAACGACTTGAACGCCCGCTACCGATTTGGTGTGAGCGATAACTTCGAAAAGCGCTTTGAGGAAACGATCAAGAAGAAAAAGATCGCCCTCGCCACGACGGTCAAACACCTGATCGCGCAGCTCCCCCTGGAAGACCGTAGAAACTTTGAGTACGGCAAAGTTACGTATTATCGAAACTCATCCACTGAGTTGGGTTTCTGGAGCAAGTCCGACCCGGTGTATGAAAAAAACCTGCTGGTGAAAATTGAACGCGACGGGCAATCCAGCGGCTACCGTATCGACCCGACCAAAGGCGAAATCGTGCCCATTGAAATGTGGGCGCTGAAAGAACGTGAATCCAGGGAGGCGAATGTAGCGTTCAACACCAGCGTGTTCGTCCCCAAAAGCGTCAGTGCCGACCACGCAAACGAACGCGCCGGCGCAACGGACGCAGCTATTGATAGTTTTGCTACCGACCGCACGCAAGACATTGCTGATGCCTTCGTTGAGCATTTCAATCTCGATGACCCGGATATCAAGAAATACGCCAGAGGGCAGACGACCCAGGACCTGGCGAACGAGAAAATCAATCAGGTAAACGATTTCTTCATGAACTTGATTCCTTTCCGCTCGGCAATTGAAAACTTTAAAAAAGGCAACAACGTCGAGGGCGGGTTTGACTTGGCCCTGGATGTGCTTGGCTTTCTCACAGCGGGCGCGGCCAATATCGGCAAACTCACCAAGGTCGCCGGCAGTGCCGCATCCCTTGCCACCAAGGTCGCGCGAACGGGCAAAGTCATCGGCATGGTCACCTTGAGCAACTTCAACCCTCTGGACGGGCTGGCTGACCTGGCCATTGGCGGCGCAAACCTGCTGAGCAAAGGGTTGACCAAAAGCACCGCGTGGCTGGCCAACATACGAAACACGGATAAAGCCCATGATTGGTTGAAGGCTATCAGCCAGGAGCATGGCAATGCATTGCTCGGTTCGATCACCTCCGGCGGGCGCTCGGTTGATAGTGTTGTGGTATTCAAAAACGATCAGTGGCACCACTACGACCCCATCACCCGTCAACCCTACGGCACGCCGGTGAATGGCTTCACGCCGAGAGTCCTGGCAACCCAGGGTGAAATCAACGGCACCCTCAGCGAGTGGGTCGCCAACTGGTTCAACCCGGCAAAACCCGGCATACCCATACCGGAGGCCTTCAACGACGCAGTTGACGCAGCAAAAGCAACCACCACAGGCCACGCGGCATTCAATCAGGGGTACAACACGCTCGCCCCGGCCAGCGTTTCTGGCTATTCAGCAGAGCTGGGCATCACTCAGTTGAAAAAACTGGCCACGGACGCCACCGCGTCACCCGAGGTACTGGGTAGCCTGTCCAGGCGTATCGACGAGCTGGAGGCGCTGCCAGGCAAAGTCAAAACACTCTACGAAAAGCTCATTCCGCCCACAAAGCCATTGCCCGGCAAGCCCGCGACGCCAGAACAATTGCAGTTCGAAGAGGCGCTCGCAAGGGGGGCTCCGGACGGGATCAACGGCTTCTCACCGACAATGAAAATGCATCAATTGCGCGAACTGATACTGGACCCGAAGCTGACGTCTGCCGAAGTCGGGGCTCTGTTCAAGCATTTGCAAAAACGAGCAATGGAAACCAGCTTAGAGCTAAGCAGAAAATTCGCTGATGACATGACCGCCGCCCATGGCACTTTGATCGCCATGCCGCAAGGGTATTACCTGAGCCAGGTCAACGTTGCATCCGAGGGCGGCTGCGCCGCGTTGGCGAATACCATGGCTATGGCCATGCTCGATGGCTCGGAAAACACCTTGATCAGCAACTTCTTCCTCAGTCTGGCGCACCCCAAACACCCTAATACTGAAAGGTTCCGCGACAGCCTGGAGAGATTTCAAAACACCCTCAGAGATGATTTTCACTCTGGGCAGCTCACCCGCAGTGCGACCTGCGACAGGATCATCTCGGATTTGGCAACGGCCACCACCTCCAAAGCCTTTCTTATCAGCAATTCAAAGCACGGTGTTACCGCTGGCGTCAAAATCACGAAGGACCAAAAGATCTGGTTTTACTATGACCCCAACTTCGGGCTCGTCAAATTCTCCAAGGAGGCGGACATGCGCAGCGGTATGGAGCGTGCACTCAATAGTGGCCAGACCAGCCATTTGTTCCAGCCGCTCAAAAAGGCCGATGGGTACACGGTGTCTGAATTCAACGAGTTATACCTGATCAACAAGATAGGGGATCCTCGAAGTGTCAGCGGGCTGTATTCGGCAGCGATATCGGTCACCTAGAGCGCCTGCAACACGTTTTAAAGCGTGTGCGTGACCTTCAAATGTCGGGCATACCACGGCCGCCGCGGCACGCGCTTGAACAACCCCTTGAGCACGTCCTCATCGGCGCCGAAGGTAATGCGCAGGGCCAGCTTCATGACTTCCGGATCCATTTCCATCGAACGCCCTCGTTGCAGCCCCGGTGTGGTACTGCAGCCATGGGTGTCCGGTCCCAGCCAAGGGTCGCCTACTTCAACCCAGCGGCCCTGTGTAAACCAGGCTACGCCGTTGACTTCCAGGCGGCTCACCTCGCCTGGGTTGAAGCGTTCGTGGGCGCGAAACCAGTCTTCGATGCGGTCATCGATCCAGCCGTGGAAATGCCAGAACACCGGGTTTACATGGGATGAAAACGGGTCGCCCAGAAAGTCGTTCTCCGGCGCATACCAACGTGGGGCAAAGTCCGCGGGGTCACGGGCGAAGGGTACCGGGGCGCCGTTGGACGGGTCGCGGGGCACCGAGGCCCAACGCATATGCAGCCAGTCGTGCAGGCCCAGTTCCATTTCCGAGCCCAACTGGCCCAGGGTCAACTTGGCCAGGTAACGCGGGTCGCGGTATTGGGATTCCCACACCTGGAAATTGCTGTGGTAGGTCTGGGCGGCCTTGATATCGCTGACCCACTGGGTGTAGTCGGCATCATCCGGCGCTGACCAACAGGGCGGCAGCGCGAAACCGTCGTGGTTGTCGAAGTAGCGCACAAAGCCCAGGCGATCACGCTCCAACGGCGGTTGCGGCTCGGGAAATTGCGGCCAGGAGGGCAAGTCCTGCATGGAACGTGCGGTGCCGAGCATGTGGCGGTGCATGAAGAAGAAGTCGATGCCCGACCCATTGCGGTCCTTGCGCTTGCCGCGGGCGTCGCGCTCCTGGCCACGGGGCCCCGGTTGCCAGCCGATGCCACGCAGGGCCTCGCGTTTTTCTTCGGAGAGCTTGTGCCACTGATCGCGGGTGGCGTGCCACAGTTGGTGAAACAGCCGATGCTCGGGGGAAACCAGCCAGGCCAGCAAGGTCGGGTTGAGACCGATGCGCTGGCGGGCTTCGGGGAACAGTTGTTTGTGGGCGATAAAACGGTTGTCGCGTTCGTTCAGCGCCAAGGGCCGCTCAAGATCGAGGATGTGCCCGCTGAGGGTGGCGCTGCCGGCATTGCTGAAATCGGCCCAGACTTCATCTAGGGTCATTTTGAATTCATAGGCCGGCACACCGCCGGCGGAATCGCGGTCGATCAAGCGCCAATAGAGCACGGCGCCCTCGCCCGTCAGCACATCACCCAAGACGCGGTAGCGCGGCTCGCCGTCCGCACGCAGCTGCTCGGCGGTGTCCAGGTAACCGCGCAGGCCACGCCCACGGGGAGCGATGTCCAGCAGCAGCTCCAAGCCTTGCAGCGGCAGGCCCGCAAGGCCCGCATCGCGGCCTTCCAGGCGCAGGCTCCAGACGCCCCGCAGGGTGTTCGCCAGGTGCTGGCCCTGGGTGTCAGCGAGGTCGACCGTAGCTTCGCCGGGGGTGATGGGAAACTCGTCTTCCCGCGTCAACTCGCGATGGGCATAAAAGGCCGCAGGCACCGCTGCACCGGTCAGCGCCAGGCCTGCGATGAACCCACGTCGAGAGATTGTCATTGGCTACCTTAGGAAACGGCTTGATCAGAGCTAGAACGTTTGCAACCCGATGAAATTTACCGCCCTGCCCCCGCCACCTAAATTTCCCCCGTCATCGCTCGTCCTTCCCTGATAGCAAAGGCCTCAACTGACTGAGATGGCAATGACAAAATCACGTTCGAAAAAGGCGCTGTATATCGGCCTGCCGCTGGCCCTGGCTATCGGCGCCGGGGCTGGCTTGCTGGTCTGGGATCAGTGGTTCAAGGGCAACGCCGGCTACCCGCTGGAGGTGATCAAGCAGGCCAATGAAATGCAGGATCGCCTGTTGTCATTTGACAGCCACATCACCCTGCCCCTGGATTTCGGCACGGCGGGCAATGAGGCCGACAAGGATGGCAGCGGCCAGTTCGACCTGGCCAAGGCCGCCCGCGGCCGATTGTCGGGCGCCGCGCTGACGATCTTCGGCTGGCCGGAAATCTGGAACGGCGATAACGCTCCGCACAAACCCACCGATGGTTTTGTCGAAGAGGCCCGCCACGAGCAGGAGGTGCGCTATAAGATCATCTCCGGCATGGTGCGCGACTTTCCCAACCAGGTGGGCATCGCCTACACCCCGGACGATATGCGCCGCTTGCACGGCGAAGGCAAGTTCGCGATTTTTATCAGCATGCTCAACGCCTACCCCCTGGGCAATGACCTGAACCAGCTGGACCTGTGGGCCGCACGCGGCATGCGCATGTTCGGGTTCAGCTACATCGGCAATAACGCCTGGTCCGACTCGTCGCGCCCGCTGCCGTTTTTCAATGACTCCCCCGACGCCCTTGAAGGCCTGTCGCCGATCGGCCAGCAAGCGGTGCATCGCCTCAATGACCTGGGGGTGATCATCGACGTGTCGCAGATGTCGACCAAGGCCCTGGAGCAGGTCGCGCAGTTGAGCCGCACGCCGATGGTGGCGTCCCATTCGGCGCCTCGGGCGTCAGTGGATATCCCGCGCAACCTCAGCGACAAGGAACTGCAACTGATCAAGAACAGTGGCGGCGTGGTGCAGGTGGTGGGCTTCCCCGCCTACCTGCGCCCCTTGAGCCAGCCGACCCAGGACAAGCTCAATACCTTGCGCGCACGGTTCGACCTGCCGCCACTGCCGAATCTGGCCATGGCCCTGATGCCCGGCGATGCAATCATTGCCGCCTGGCCCGAGCAACGCTTCGGCCAATACGCCAGCGCGCTGTACGGCATTCTCGAGGAAGAGCCCAAGGCCACCCTCAAGGACCTCGGCGACGCCATCGACTACACCGTGCGCAAGATCGGCATCGATCATGTCGGCATTGCCTCGGACTTCAACGACGGCGGCGGCCTCCAGGGCTGGGAGAACGTCGGCGAAGTGCGCAACGTCACCGCCGAACTGATCCAGCGCGGCTACTCCGAAGCCGATATCGCCAAGCTGTGGGGAGGCAACTTCCTGCGGGTGTGGGACCAGGTCCAAAAAGCCGCCAAACCCTTGGCCAACCGCTAACCACCACGAAGTAAGTCCATGACCGACCGCCGTACATTTCTCAAGCAGGCCGGCGTCTTTGCCGCGAGCCTGCCGCTGGGCACCGCGTTGCTGCCTCAGGCAGTCGCCGCCGCCACGAACGACCCATGGACGGGATTGAAACAACTGTTCAACCAGGACCCCAATTACCTGCATTTTTCCAACTTCCTGGTGGCCTCGCACCCCAGGCCCGTGCGCGAGGCCATCGAACGCTACCGCCAACAGATCGACCGCAACCCTGGCCTGGCCATGGACTGGGACCTGCAGGAAACCTGGAAGCGTGAGGGCCAGGTACGCGAGTGGGCCGGCCGCTACCTGAACGCCACGCCAGCGCAGATCGCCCTGACCGGCAGCACGTCCGAAGGGCTGGCGATGATCTATGGCGGGATCAAGGTGCGCGCCGACCAGGAAATCCTCACCACGGTGCATGAGCATTACGCTACCGAGTTCAGCCTGGACTTCCGGGTACGCAAGGAGCAGACCCAGGTTCGCAAGATACGCCTGTTCAAAAACCCCAATCAGGTCTCGGCCGATGAAGTGCTGGGCAATATCCAGCGCAACATTCGCCCCAACACCCGTGTACTGGGCATGACCTGGGTGCAATCCGGCAGCGGCGTAAAACTGCCCATCGGTGAGATCGGCAAGCTGGTGGACGAACACAACCGCAACCGCGACGAGCCGGACCGACTGCTTTATATCGTCGATGGTGTGCACGGCTTCGGCGTGGAAGACCTCGACTTCCCCGCTATGCACTGCGACTTCTTCATCGCTGGCACCCACAAGTGGATGTTCGGCCCGCGGGGCACCGGCCTGGTGTGCGCCCGCGAGACCGAAAACAAATACGTCACGCCGATGATTCCGACCTTCTCCGAAGACAAAAACTTCGCCACGACCATGACGCCAGGCGGCTACCACGCCTTCGAACATCGCTGGGCCGCCGACGAAGCCTTCAAGTTGCACCTGCAACTGGGCAAGGCAGCGGTGCAGGCACGCATCCATGCCCTCAACACCGAACTCAAGGACCAACTGCTGGCCCACCCGCAGATCGAACTGGTCACGCCGCGCAGCCCCGAGCTGTCAGCAGGTTTCACCTTCTTTCGGGTCAAGAACCAGGACAGCGATGCCGTCGCGGCCTACCTGATGAAAAACCGCGTGGTGGTGGACGCGGTGGACCGTGACGTTGGCCCGGTGATTCGCACCTCGCCGGGCCTGCTTAACAACTCCGATGAGATCCAGCGCTTCATGACCCTGCTGAGCCAGCGGTTATGACCCCTTTTCCCTTTGAACGAGACGCCTCCATGACGCCATCCCGACTCAAACCGCTCACCGCACTGGCACTCACCGCCCTGTGCGGCGCCCTGCTGCCCGGCCTGGCCCATGCCGCCGCCCCACAACCGGGCAAGGTCTTCAAAGACTGCAAGGACTGCCCGGAAATGGTGGTGCTGCCCGCCGGCACCTTCACCATGGGTACCCCGGAAGACGAAGTGGGCCGCGAGCCCGACGAAGGCCCCATGCATGCCGTGACCTTCGCCAAGCCGTTCGCCATGAGCCGCTTCCACATCACCGCCGGCGAATGGGACAGCTACGTGCGCCAGACCGGAGTCAAGATCGCCAATGGCGACGACCGCCCCGGCCGCGAATGCATCGCCAGCAAGCCGCGCTACCCCCAGGGGCCACGTCAGCCGGCGGTGTGCATGGACATGGACGACATCAAGCAGTACGTGAGCTGGCTGTCGAAGAAGACCGGGCACACGTACCAGATGGTCAGCGAAGCCCAACGCGAATACGCCGCCCGCGCCGGCACCACCGGCCCGTTCCCCTTCCCGTTCGACGAAGGCAAGGGCTACAGCATCGCCCAGCACGCCAACACCTACGGCCCGGCGGACGGCTACAGCTATTCGTCGCCCGTGGGCAGCTACCCACCGAATGCCTTTGGCATGTATGACATGCACGGCAATGTGTATGAGCGGGTGGCTGATTGCGAGCATCCGAACTACGTCGGCGCGCCAACTGATGGCAGTGCCTGGGTGGAGCCCAACTGCGAGGCCTACCAGATTCGCGGCAATGACTGGGGCGAGGCGCCGGTGTTTTCACGCTCGGGCAATCGCAACAACATCTACCCGCAAACACGGGGGGATTGGATTGGGTTCCGGGTAGTACGCGAACTCTAATACCTTGTAGGAGCGAGGGGGACGCCTAGTTCTTGCTCGCTCCTACAGGGTTCAGCCTTGTTTGGCCAACAGCTCCAAGCCTTCATGCAATGCCGGGAACAGGCTGTTGTTGAAGTTGTTCCAGCGCAACTCAAGGATGGTGTCCTCGGGCGAAATCTCGGTCTTGAGCACGTCGTGGAACACCTCTCCCGAGTCGATGCCGTTATCCACGTAGTGGAATGACGCACCGGTCCAATACAACGGCTCGCACGCCTGAGTCGCCTTGGTTGCCCAGTCGGTAATCGCCTGCCCACGTGCGCCGTACAGCGCATTCCAGGTGGCGTACGCCCCACGGCGTTCGTAAGGCGACTCGAGGCGGGTGATGCCCGGATGAATGTTCATGATGCGCCGTGCAAACGGCGCACCCGGGCGCACCAGTTCGTCGAGGATCACCAGCAAACCATCCAGCACCACGATGTCAGCCTTCAACTCCACCAGGGTGTCATGCAGCCGACGCTCGAAATCCTGCTTGCCGGCGACATGTTCGGCGCTGCCCCGTGGCAGGCGACGATAGGTCGACGGCACGCTGAGCAGCAGGTCATTGACCAACGTGCCTTGCACACGCAAATCCGCCGGGTACAACCACTGGCGACCCGGCTGGTAAGCAAAGCCATAGTCCGCCACCAACTGCTGGTCCCGCGGGTTGTGCTCATCGTCGTCATACACCACGCCTACGAGGTTGTAAGCCTCGCCCAGCGACGTGTCGTTGAGCGAGCCCACCAGAAACTCCAGCACCGATTTCATATAGCGCTCGTGGTCTTTATAGGCCACCGGTTGCCCCGCCTTGTCGGCGGCGGCGTTTCTCAGGGACCAGACATACACCAGGTTCTTTTTCGTCATGTGTTTCGCTCTCGCTCAAAGGGTCACGCACGGCATTGATACACGTGCGCCTACAGAACAAGAACGAACCAGGCCCCGGGCAATTTATCGCCCACTGCCACCGCCCGGCACGCCGCGCTAAATAGTCACGCCACAGCTTCGTTTGTCATGGGTAAGGGTCTGTGTGCCCAGCCCCCTCTTTTTCACTTTCCGGGAAGTATTTATGACCGACCCCAAGCGCGGCGCCTTCAAAGGTTTGCTCGCATTGCTCAGGCCCTTTCGCACCATCGTGACGGTGTCCGTCGCCCTTGGCATGGCGGGCGGCCTGGCCATTACCTTGCTGTTGGCGACGATTAACAATGCCCTGCATTCGGCGGGGGGCATGACCCAGGGTGTGGTGTTGACCTTCGCCGCATTGTGCGTGGTGGCGCTGGTCAGCTCGATCATTTCCGACATCGGCACCAACTACGTCGGGCAACGGATCATTGCCGCCCTGCGCAAGGACCTGGGTGAAAAAGTGCTGTCAGCGCCCATCGGGCAGATCGAGCAATATCGCTCTCACCGCCTGATCCCGGTGCTGACCCACGACGTGGACACCATCAGCGATTTTTCCTTTGCCTTCACGCCCCTGGCCATCGCCGCCACCGTTACCCTGGGATGCCTGGGTTACCTGGCTTACCTGTCCGTGCCGATGTTCCTGATGATGGTGGTCGCAATCATCATCGGCAGCGCCGTGCAATTCATCGCCGGTGGCAAAGGCATTCAGGGCTTCGATCTGGCCCGCAGCCACGAAGATGAATTGCAGCGTTACTACAATGCGATTGCTTCTGGCGCCAAGGAACTGCGCATGCACCGCCCGCGGCGGTTTCGCATGAACACCCACCGCATCCAGGAAACCGCAGACCGCATCAGCGATATCCAGGTGCGTTCGGTCAACATCTATATCCTGGCCAAGACCTTTGGCTCGATGCTGTTCTTCGTGGTCATCGGCCTGGCCCTGGCGATGCAGGCCTACAATCCCAACCCCGATCCCACCGTGATTACCGGCTTCGTGCTGGTACTGCTGTATATGAAAGGCCCGCTGGAACACCTGCTGGGCTATTTGCCCGTGGTTGGCAAGGCGAAGATTGCCTTTGGGCGCATCAGCGAACTGTCGGAGCGCTTTTCTTCGCCCGAGCCCCACTTGTTGATGGACGACAGTGAAGCGCCGAAGCCTGTGGTCAACAGCCTCGAACTGCGCGGCGTCAGCTACAGCCCGCCAGCGGTTGAAGGCAGCCAACCGTTCCACCTGGGGCCGATCAACCTGAGCATCAAGCAAGGCGATATCGTGTTTGTCGTGGGCGAGAATGGTAGCGGCAAGACCACCCTGATCAAGCTGCTGCTGGGCCTGTATCCGCCTCAGGCGGGTGAGATCCTGCTCAACGGTACAGCGGTGACCGACCCAGAGCGCGACGATTATCGCCAGTTGTTCACCACGGTGTTTTCCGACTATTACCTGTTCGATGACCTGGTACAAGGCAGTGCCACCCAGTCCCTGGACAGCGCCACCCAATACCTTGAGCGCCTGGAAATCGCGCACAAGGTCAGCGTCAAGGACGGTGTGTTCAGCACCACTGACCTGTCCACCGGCCAACGCAAGCGCCTGGCCCTGGTCAATGCCTGGCTGGAGGAGCGCCCGGTACTGGTATTCGACGAATGGGCCGCCGACCAGGACCCGGCCTTCCGCCGCATCTTCTACACCGAGCTGCTGCCGGACCTCAAACGCCTGGGCAAAACCATCATCGTGATCAGCCACGACGACCGTTATTTCGACATCGCCGATCATTTGGTGCGCCTGCGCGCCGGTCAGGTGGTGCATGAGATGGAGCCTGCATGAAGTACCGGAATAATTTTTTCCGGTTTTGCGAAGTAGGAACGTCTCACTAGTGGTAATGAGAACTAAACTCAATAAACACTTAGAATTGCCCACTTAAAACATAGAAGAGAAAGCATCCATGCCAGCACGACTCGGTCTCAGCCCCCTGAGCAAAGCGCTATCCATGCGCCGGGCCCTGAACATCAACCTCTTGCCCAGTACCCTGGCGTTGGCTGTGTCGATGCCGATTGCAGGCTATGTGCAGGCCCAGGAGATCGAGTTGAATATTCCTGCACAGTCGCTGGGGAGCGCACTGCAGGAATTTGGCCGCCAGACCAATGTGCAAGTGCTCTACAGCCCGGGCGATGTGCAGGGCAAGAACAGCCCCGCCGTCAAGGGCAAGATGCAGCCGCAGCAGGCCATCAATGCATTGCTGGCCGGTAGCCAGACCACCTATAACCTCAACGGCAACACCTTGACTGTCACTGCTGCTGGCAGTGGTGGTGGGCTGGAGCTGAGCCCGACGCAAGTCACTGGCAACATGCTGGGTAACGTCACCGAGAATACCGGCTCCTATACGCCAGGCTCGATTGCCACCGCAACGCGCCTGGTCCTGACACCCAAGGAAACCCCGCAATCGGTGACCGTGGTCACGCGTCAGCACATGGACGACTTTGGCCTGAACAGTGTCGACGACGTGATGCGCCACACGCCGGGCATTACCGTTTCAGCCTTCGATACCGAGCGCAGCAACTACTACGCTCGTGGTTTCTCTATCAACAACTTCCAATATGACGGGATCCCTTCCACCGCACGCAACGTGGCTTACTCGGCGGGGAACACGCTGAGCGACATGGCGATCTACGACCGTGTTGAAGTACTCAAGGGCGCGACTGGCCTGCTGACCGGTGCTGGTTCACTGGGGGCCACTATCAACCTGGTACGCAAAAAGCCGACCTCTGAGTTCCAAGGTCATGCCACGCTGGGTGCCGGTTCGTGGGACAACTACCGCAGCGAGTTGGATGTGAGTGGCCCGCTGACCGAGACCGGCAATATCCGTGGCCGGGCCGTCGCCGCCTATCAGGACAAACACTCGTTCATGGACCGCTACGAGCGCAAAAGCCCGACTTACTACGGCATCATGGAGTTCGACCTGTCTCCCGATACCCTGCTGACAGTCGGCGGCGATTATCAGGACAGCCTGCCGAAAGGCTCATCCTGGTCGGGCAGTTTCCCATTGATCGACGCCCAGGGTAATCGCAACGACGTCAAGCGCTCGTTCAACAACGCGGCCGACTGGAGCAGTTGGGAGCAATACACCCGCACCGTCTTCGCCATGTTGGAGCACGACCTGGGGGATGGCTGGATAACCAAACTGCAACTGGATCACAAGATCAACGGCTACCACGCACTCATGGGTTCCATTCAGGGTGACACCCCGGGATTGGATGGTAAGTCACAGCTGACTTCGGGCAAATACACCGGTGAAACCGTCAGTGACTCCGCCGATCTGTATGTAAGCGGCCCCTTCAGCCTGGGAGGCAGGGAGCATGAACTGGTATTCGGCGGTTCCATCAGCGCTTCGGAATGGAATGGCAATGGCTACTGGAACCTCGCCCCCAACCTGGTGGACTTCAATAACTGGCACGGCAACGCACCGCAACCTGATTGGGGCAAACCACAATCGAAAATCGACGACACCGTCCGCCAGACCGGCATGTACATGACAACACGGCTGAACCTTGCTGACGACCTGAAGCTGCTGCTCGGTGGCCGGGTAGTCAACTACACGGTGACCGGCTACAACCCTACCTATCGCGAGTCAGGACGCTTCGTACCTTATGTCGGTGCGGTGTACGACCTGAATGACACCTACTCGGTTTACGCCAGCTACACCGATATTTTCATGCCCCAGGAAAGCTATAACCGCGACAGGGACAACAAGCTGCTTGAGCCGGACGAAGGCCAGAATTGGGAGCTGGGTGTAAAGGCCGACTTCCTGGATGGTCGTGTAAACGCCAGTGCGGCCTACTTCGAGATCCATGAAGACAACCGTTCCGTTTCGGACGATGACTACAACAACTTGAAACCTACCCCCTCGAACTACGCGTTCAAAGGCACCCAGGCCGTGACGAAGGGGTACGAGCTGGAGATGTCCGGCGAACTGGCTCCGGGCTGGCAGCTCCAGGCTGGCTATACCCACAAGATTGTGCGTGACGACAAAGACGTCAAGATTTCCACTTTCGAACCCGAAGACCAGGTCAGCCTGTACACCACTTACAAGCTCAAGGGTAATCTTGACAAGTTGACCGTTGGCGGTGGCGCTCGCTGGCAGAGCGTTGGCTGGCAGAATATCTATAACTCTCCCCGTGGTGGCTACGAGGAGTTCTCTCAAGAAGCGTACTGGTTGGTGGACCTGATGACCCGTTATCAATTCACTAAAAACGTGTCGGCGACGCTGAACATCAACAACGTTTTCGACAAGTCCTATTACACCAACATCGGCTTCTACAATTCTGCCGCTTATGGTGAACCCCGTAACTTCATGCTCAGCACTCGCTGGGACTTCTAAAGCAGGATCAGACGCCCCGAGGCAATGACTGCCCGGGGCGGTTTGTTTGTCCGAATTATAGATAGGGCCATAAAAAAGCCCCCAGTCGCTCAAGGTGACTGGGGGCTTTTCATATTGGCCTCTGGTCAGCTCATCGCGGCAGCGAAGCTATGGACGAACTCTGCGTTATCGATTAATCGGTCATGGCTGGTCTCGATCAACACTGAGCGCTCGATCGTTGATTGCACGGCAACTTCCAGCATGCTCGCCTCAATCAATTGATGATGTACCCCAGTACGACTCAAGGTCGCCCACCAGCAACTTATCGGTGCCTTGATCGCCTTGAAGTCGGCATCGTGCAGGCGCTGCCCGAGAATGCGGTCAACCTCCCAGGAAATCTGCGCTTCGTGGCCACTGAGCAACTCATCCTTGAGCTCGCCAAAACGCGAGCCCAGGGTTTCCTCGGCCCAGTGGCTGAATGCAGTCCATTGCTCGCCTTCTGCAGCCTCTAAGCATTGCAGCTCGGACCAGTGGGCATGAATCTGCTGGGAGAACTCAGGGAACATCACCTCCAACAGTTCCACACGCCGTTCATTGGCAGAAATATCTCTTTCGTCAACCATCACCGCCGTATCCCAAAACGGCTTGACCCACTGCGGCGGGGATGCGTCGATCCAGCCAACACACTCGACCTGTCGGCCCGCCTGCTCCAGGCCATAGGCGACTTCCATCGCCAGGTTGCCCCCCAGCGACCAACCGGCCAAACGGAACGGACCCTCGGGCTGAGCCTTCAACAATTGCGTCGTGTAGTCCTCGACCATTGCAGCCCAGGCTGGCACCTCGCTGCCCTCCTCGGCCAAGGCGCGACACATCACCCCCATCACCGGCCTGTGCTCACGCAACGCAAGGGCAATCGCCTTGTAACAATGCACCGAGCCATAGCTGGGATGGAACAGGTACAACGGTGTTCCACGGCTTTGACTGTTGAGTCTCACGATCAACGAACTGCCAGCGCTTCCCTCAAGGCAAGCCGCCTGCCCTGCGACGCTCGGATTGAGCATCAACTGACTCACCGACAGCTCCACGCCAACAGCTTTGCGGATGCGCTCCTTGAGCATCAAGACCAGCAACGAATGCCCGCCCAACTCGAAGAAGTTATCTTCGACACTCACCTGCTCAAGCTCCAGGACTTCGCGCCAAATGGCTACAAGTGTTTGCTCCAGCGTATTGCGCGCTGCGACGAAGTGCCGTTCGTGCAAGTTTGAATCCGGCGCAGGCAACGCCTTGCGATCCAGTTTGCCGTTGGGGCTCAGTGGCATATGGTCCAGCAGTACCCACTGCGCAGGCACCATGTAGTCCGGCACATGTGCCAATAAATGAGTGCTCAGTGCATCACGCCAGGCGAGTGTCGAATCCTGCAGCACCACATACCCAACGAGATACTTGCCTTCATGCACTTGCACCGAGGCGTCGCGCACCAGTGGATGCTCCAGCAAGCGCGCCTCGATCTCACCCAGCTCTATGCGCAAACCGCGTAGTTTTACTTGATGATCCAGGCGCCCAATGTATTCGATCACGCCATCCCTGCGCTGTCGCACCCGGTCGCCGGTACGATACAACCGCGTGCCAGGCTGGAACGGGCACGGTACAAACCGCTCTGCGGTCAGGCTGGGACGTCGATGGTAACTGCGTGCCAGCCCGACGCCCCCCAGGTACAACTCGCCCGCAATGCCCACCGCGACTGGCTGCAACTGCGCATCCAGCACGTAAGTGCGCAGATTGGAAATGGGTCTGCCAATCGGCACGCTGTCACGATGCTCATCGACGCACGTCCAGTGAGTCACATCAATCGCAGCCTCAGTCGGTCCATACAGGTTGAACAAGCCCGTATTCGGCAGCTCGGCGAATACGTGTTGCTGCACCCCCACCGGCAAGGCTTCGCCACTACAGATGATACGGCGCAACCCCTGACAGCTGGCCACCTGTGAATCCTGCAGGAATGCGTGCAGCATGGAAGGCACGAAATGCAGGGTGGTCACTTGGTGCCGATTGATCAACTCCACCAACTTCGATGGATCTCGATGATCTCCAGGGGCCGCTACCACCAGCCGTGCACCGGTCATCAAGGGCCAGAAAAACTCCCATACCGATACGTCAAAACTGAACGGTGTCTTTTGCAACACCGTATCTTCGGCGCCGAGCGTATAAGCCTGTTGCATCCATAGCAGCCGATTGGTCAACGCACAGTGGCGGTTACCCGCCCCTTTCGGCTGGCCGGTGGAACCGGAGGTGTAAATGACGTAAGCGAGATTTTCCGCGTCTACGGCCACATCAGGATCGGTATCGGCATACTCGCTCAGCCAGTGATCGTCGGGCTCGACCACCAGACAGTGCGAGGGCGCGCTGACCGGTAAGGCCTGTAACAAATGCGCCTGCGTCAGCAGCAGCGGTACGTTGCTGTCTTGCAGCATGTAGGCCAGGCGTTCGCGCGGGTAGTCCGGGTCCAGCGGCACATAGGCGCCACCTGCCTTAAGCACAGCCAGAAGTGCTACCACCATTTCAATGGAGCGTTCCATCGCCACACCTACCAACACATCAGGCGCGACACCGGCCTGGATCAAGCGGTGCGCCAATCGATTGGCTCGTGCATTCAACTGCGTATAACTCAGTGTCTGAGCGCCAAACACCAAAGCCTGGGCATTCGGTGTGCGCCGCACTTGCGCTTCGATCTGCCTCTGCACGCTGTCTTCCAACCGATAATCCTGCGCCGTGTCGTTCCACTGTTCGACTATCACCTGATGCTCAAGAGGTTCCAATAGCGGTAGCTGAGCGACACGTTGGTGAGGGTCATCCAACATGGCCTGCAACAGGTTCTGCCAATGGCGCGCCATGCGATTGGGCGTGGCGGCATCGAACAGGTCGGTCGCATAAGTCAGGGTTGCCCATAGCCCATCGACGGTTTCCTGTGTGTCCAGGCTCAAATCGAACTGAGCGGTTTGCGTGCCCCACTCCAAGCTTTCAATCCTCAGGTCGGGTAGTTGCTGGCTCGTACTGGCTAGACGCGCTTGACTCTGATGATTGAAAAGCACCTGAAACAACGGATTGCGGCTCAAGCTGCGTTCAGGTTGCAGGGCTTCGACCAATTGCTCGAACGGCAAGTCCTGATGGCTTTGGGCGTCCAACGCCCGGTGCTTGGCCTGCTGCAACAGCTGGGTGACCGTCATCTGCGCATCGAAATCGCCCTTTAGCACTTGGGTGTTGACGAAAAAACCTACCAGGCGCTCGGTTTCGACCCGGTTACGATTGGCAATAGGCACACCCACGCGAATATCCTGCTGCCCGCTGTAGCGGTGCAGTAGAGCCTGGAACGACGCCAACAAAACAATGAACAGCGTGACATCCTCACGCTGCGCCAGGGCCTTGAGCCCCGCCACTAATGCCGGTGCAAGCTTGATCTCCAGGCTTGCACCACGAAAGCTCTGCACCGAAGGTCGCGGCCGATCAAGGGGTAGCTCCAACACTGACGGCTCACCGCCAAGCAGAGCCTGCCAGTAACCCATTTGCCGATCGCGTTCACCACCCGTCATCCAGTCACGCTGCCACTGGGCATAGTCAGCATATTGAATCGGCAATGCCGGCAGTTGCAGGTCCTGGCCCTGGCTGTAGGCGGCATAAAGTTGCACCAACTCATCCACCATCACCTGCATTGACCAGCCATCGGAAACGATATGGTGCTGCACGAGCACCAACACATGGTCGTCTTCGGCCAGGCGCAACAAGGTTACGCGCAGCAACGGCCCTTGCTGCAGATCGAAAGGTTGCGCGATCTCGGTCTCTACCCGACGCTGCAGGTCCGCCTCATTGACCTGCTCATGAAGGATGGCCACAGTGCCGTTTTCACGGATTATCTGGAAGGCCTGCCCTTCGTCCTGATGTACCTGCGTTCGCAGGCTTTCATGACGGGCTACCAGACTGTCGAAACTGCGTTGCAAAGCCGCATGATCCAGCCAGCCACGCAAGCGCAAGGTGCTGGGTACATGGTAGGCCGCACTGTGCGGATCCAATTGCCAGAGAAACCACTGGCGCTCCTGGGCATAAGACAGCGCCAACGGCTGTTGACGGCTGACCGGCAGGATCTGAAGCACACTTGCCTGTGATTCATGGGAGTTGCACAGGGTCTCGACAAACCCCTGCAGTCGCGGTTGCTCAAACATTGTTCTGAGGGGTACTTCCCGACCCAACAGTTGACGCAGGCGCGAAATTACCTGCATCGCCAATAATGAATGCCCCCCCGATTCAAAAAAGTGATCGGCCAGACCGACACGCTCCACGCCCAGGATCTGGGCCCAGATGGCCGCCACCTGTTGCTCCAACTCGCTCTCGGGCGCCACATACACCTGCTGCATCTGACTCACATCCGGCAGCGGCAAGCCCTTGCGGTCGAGCTTGCCGTTGGGGGTCAGCGGCATACGCTCAAGGAACATCAAATGCGTCGGCACCATGTAGTCCGGCAAGCGGGTTTTCAAGGCGCGCCGCAAGGTTTCGCGACCGGTGGATTGAGCGACAGCATCATCCAGGAGCGTCGGGTCCAGTGGTACGACATAGGCCACCAGTTGCTTACCGGTCGGCCCCTCTTGGGCGACCACCACGGTTTCACCGACACTGGCTTGCTCACGCAAGCGCGCTTCGATTTCCCCCAGTTCGATACGGAAACCGCGGATCTTCACCTGATGGTCCACACGCCCCAGGTAATCCACCACGCCATCCGGACGCCCGCGGGTCAGGTCGCCGCTGCGATATACGCGACTGCCGGGCTTGCCGAACGGGTCCGGCACGAAGCGTTCGGCGGTTAACGCCGGACGTTCCAGATAACCCCGGGCCACGCCCTCGCCGCCCAGGTACAACTCGCCGGCTACGCCGATGGGTTGCAGGTTCAGTTGCGCATCCAACACGTAGCCACTGCGGTTACCCAACAAGGTGCCGATCGGCGCGTAGACGGCGCCACAGGGGTCGCCCTTGCGTGCCTTCCACAGCAGCGGCGTGACCACGGTTTCGGTCGGGCCGTAGCCGTTGAACAGGTATTTGGGTTTCAGCGCGCGCCACGCCAGGTCGTAGCTGGCTTGAGCCACGGCATCACCGCCAAAGCAGTACACCCGCACCGCCGGCGGGTTGCCGTCGCGCTCGGCATGTTCGGCCAACTGTTGCAGGTACACCGGTGGGAACACCGCCATGGTCACGTTATGGCGATGCATCTGCTCGTAGGTGTATTCCGGCAGCCACAGGCTGTCGTCCCGGATCAACACGCTGGCGCCGTTGATCAGCGGGTGCATCCAGCCTTCGTGGGAGCCGTCGAAAGCGAACGACATGAAGTGCAGCTCGCAATCGGCCGGCGAGGTTTCATAGCGCTCGCCGGTAGCGATGATATGCGCCACCAGCGGGCCGTGTGACACCGCCACGCCCTTGGGCAAACCGGTGGAGCCGGAGGTGTAGATCACGTAGGCGAGGTTGTCGCCGTCCAGCGCCACATCCGGGGCCGTATCGCTGTAATCCGACCAGGCTTGCACCTGATCCACCGCCAAGATGTCGAGGCCGTCCGGGATCGGCAACCGGTGTTGCACGGCCGAATGGGTCAACAGCAATTTCGAGCGGCTGTCTTGCATCATGTACAGCAGGCGATCACGTGGGTATTCGATATCCAGCGGCACATACACGCCACCGGCTTTCATCACCGCCAGGAACGCCACCATGATCTCGGCACTGCGCGGCATGGCGATGGCCACCCGCACTTCCGGGCCGACGCCACGGGCGATCAAGGCATGGGCCAGGCGGTTGGCCTGGCGATCCAGTTCGCCGTAAGTCAGGGTTTGAGCATCGAATTTCACCGCCACTGCGTCCGGAGTTTCGCGGGCGCGATCGCCGACCAATTCGTGCACCAGGCGCTCGGCCGAAAAACCAGACTCCGTGCGGTTCCACAGTTGCAGGATCTGTTGTTGTTCGGTCGCGTCCAGCAGGCTTAACTGGCTGAGCTGCTGTCGTGGGTTGGCGACCATACCTTGCAGCAGGTTCTGCCAGTGACGCGCCATGCGTTGCACGGTGCTGGCTTCGAACAGGTCCTGGGCATAACCCAAGGTGGCCCATATACCTTCGGTGGACTCCTGAATATCCAGGTCCAGGTCGAAATGTGCGGTCTTGCTGTCCCAATCCAGCCCTTCTACCCGCAGCCCTGGCAATTGGTGCTGAACCTGAGCCTGGCCGACGTCAGTCTGATGATTGAACATGACCTGGAACAGCGGGTTGTGGCTCAGGCTACGCTCAGGTTGCAGGGCTTCGACCAGTTGTTCGAACGGTAAATCCTGGTGGGCCTGGGCTTCCAGGGCGCGTTGCCGAACGTGCTGCAGCAACTGCTCGACACTCATCTGCCCATGCACATCGGCCTTGAGCACCTGGGTGTTGACGAAGAAGCCAATCAAGCGCTCGGTCTCGCTGCGATTGCGGTTGGCAATCGGCACGCCGACACGTATTTCTTCCTGGCCGCTGTAGCGGTGCAACAAGGTCTGGAACGATGCCAGCAACAACATGAACAGGGTCACGCCCTGCTGTTGGGCCAAAGCCTTGAGCCCCTGAGTGAGTTCCGGCGTCAGCTCGAATGCCAGGCGTGCGCCGCGGTGGCTCTGCACAGCCGGGCGCTGGTGATCGAACGGTAACTCCAGCACGCTCTGCTCACCGCCCAACAGCTCACGCCAGTAGGCCAGTTGACGTTGCTTCTCACCGGCGTCCATCCAGCTGCGCTGCCATACGGCGTAGTCGGCATACTGGATCGGCAGCGCCGGCAACTGCACGTCCTGGCCCTGGCTGTAACCGGCATACAACTGCACCAGTTCCTCGACCACCAACTGCATCGACCAACCATCAGAGACGATGTGATGCTGCACCAACACCAACACATGCTCGTCGGCGGCCAGGCGCAACAGCGTGACACGCAGCAACGGGCCTTCTTGCAGGTCGAACGGCTGGGCGATCAGCGCTTGCACCCTGGCGTTGAGCTGGGCTTCATCGGCATCGGCCTGGGTGATCGGCAAGGACATTGGCGGCTCAATCACTTGCACCGCGCCGTCGTGATCCTGGCGGATATGGGTGCGCAGGCTTTCATGACGCGCCAGCAAGCTATCGAAACTGCGTTGCAACGCAGCCAGGTCCAATTGCCCTTTCAGGCGCAGCGCGCTGGGAATGTGATACGCCGCGCTGTGGGGTTCCAGTTGCCAGAGAAACCATTGTCGCTCCTGGGCGTAAGACAGCGGCAACGGCTGCACGCGCCCGGCCGACAGCAGGGCCGGCGCCGTTGGCGATGAGCTCTCCTGGGCTTGCATGGCCGCGACAAACGCCTCCAGCCGCGGGTGTTCGAACACGGCTTTGAGCGGCACTTCCAGGCTCAGCGTCTGGCGGATGCGTGACACCACCTGCATCGCCAGCAAGGAATGCCCGCCCAGTTCGAAGAAGTGCTGGTTCAAGCCCACCCGTTCGGCCCCCAGAATAGCCGCCCAGATCGCCGCCACCTGTTGTTGCAACGGGGTGACCGGCACCCGCCAATCCTGTTGTTCCACGCTGGCATCTGGCTTGGGCAGGGCCTGGCGATCCAGCTTGCCGTTGGGGTTGAGCGGCATGCGCTCGAGGAAGATCAGGTGCGCCGGCACCATGTAGTCCGGCAGGTGGTCGCGCAAGGTGGCCATCAGCTGTTCGCCCACCTCGGCGCGCTCGGTTTCAGACAGCGTCTGCGCAGGTACCAGGTAGGCCAGCAGTTGGTTGTCGGCAGCCAGCAACAGCGCTTCACGCACGCTGTCCTGGGCCAGCAGCACAGTTTCGATCTCACCCAGTTCTATGCGAAAACCACGGACCTTGACCTGGTGATCGACCCGCCCGACATACTCCACCACACCATCGGCGCGATAGCGCGCCAGGTCGCCGGTGCGGTACAGGCGCTCGCCGGATGGGCTGAACGGGTCAGCGACAAAGCGCTCGGCGGTCAGGCCCGGCCGCTGCAAATACGCACGGGCCAAGCCATTGGCGCTGGCGATATAGAGTTCACCCACGGCGCCCAGCGGTAGCAGGTTCAGGTCACGGTCCAGCACATACAGGCCACGCCCTGGTAGCGCCCGGCCAATGGGGCTGGCACCGCCGGCGCTGACGGCGCTCGGGTCAGTGCAGTCCAGCACGCTGGAAACCACGGTGGCCTCGGTAGGCCCGTAGGTATTGAGCAAGCGCACATGGCCGAGCCCGGCGCGCTGCCACAACAGCGGGCCGTCCAACGGCATGGCTTCGCCGCCGATATGGATCTGGCGCAAGGCACCATAGGTCCTTGGGCCTGCTGCCAGGCAATCTTGCAGGAACAGCTTCCAGTAGGCCGTGGGCAAGTCGGCCAGGGTAATGCCCTGGGCAATGATCTGCCGATACAGCTCGGCACCGTCCCACAACTGCGGGCCACGCAGTACCACGGTGGCACCAAGGGTCAGCGCCGGGTACAGCTGCTCGACGAAACCGTCGAAGTTCAAGGTGGCAAACTGCAACACTCGGTCCTGGGCAACCAACTGCGAGTAATCCGCCGCGATGCCAGCGAACTCACTCAGTGCTGCATGGCTGATGGCAACCCCCTTGGGCTTGCCTGTGGAGCCGGAGGTATAGATCACATACGCCAGGCCCTGGGGCTCGACCTCAACCGGCAAATTATCGTCGGCACGCAACGCCAACTGCGCCTGGACCCGGTCGATGTCCACCGCCAGCACCTGGGCCGGCAACGGCAGGCGCCCATGCAGGTGGGATTGGGTCAACACCAGGCCCACACCACTGTCCTCAAGCATATGCGCCAGGCGTTCGCGGGGGTACTCAGGGTCCAGCGGCACATAGGCCGCTCCTGTCTTGAGCACCGCGAGCAAGCTGACCACCATGGCAAAGGAGCGCTCCACGGCGATCCCCACCAGCCCTTGAGGGCCGACGCCCTGAGCCAGCAGATAATGCGCCAGGCGGTTGGCCTGACGGTTCAGTTCCCCATAGCTGAGGGTCTGCTCATCCAGGGCCAGGGCTTGACGTTCCGGCTGCTGATCAGCCTGGGCTTCAAACAGCCGGTGTACAGCCTCAAAGGGGGTGACACCGGCCGGGGTGTTCCAGTCCTGGAGCATCCTGTGTTGCTCAGCGGCACCCACTATTGGCAGTTCACAGAGGCGGCTGCGGGGTGCGCTCACCACCGCCTGCAGCAGGTGTTGCCAGTGTTGCGCCAAGCGCTCGATGGTGGCGGCGTCGAACAGGTCGGTGGCGTAGGTCAGCGCGGCCCAAAGCCCGTCGGCGGATTCATGGGTGTCCAGGCTCAGGTCAAAATGGGTGGTCTGGCTGTCCCAGTCCAGTTCCACCACACGCAGGCCCGGTAACTGCTGGCCTTCGCGGCCGCCTTGGGCATCGGTCTGGTGGTTGAACATCACCTGGAACAATGGGTTGTGGCTCAAGCTGCGCTCGGGCTGCAACGCCACCACCAGTTGTTCGAACGGCAGGTCCTGATGGGCCTGGGCCTCCAGGGCTCGGCGTTTGGTTTGTTGCAGCAGCTCGGCAAAGCGCATCTGCCCGTCAAGGTCAGCCTTGAGTACCTGGGTGTTGACGAAGAAGCCGATCAGCCGCTCGGTTTCGACACGGTTACGGTTGGCGTTCGGCACGCCAATGCGGATATCCGACTGCCCGCTGTAGCGATACAACAGGGCTTGGAACGACGCCAGCAGCAGCATGAACGCGGTCACACCCTCTTGCTGCGCCAGGCGCTTGAGCCCCGCCACCAGCGTCGGTTGCAGATGCACCTGCAGGCTTGCACCGCGATGGCTTTGCTGCGCCGGGCGCGGACGGTCCAGCGGCAATTCCAGCACCGGTTGCTCGCCGCCCAGCAGGGCCTGCCAATATGCGAGTTGGCGCGCCTGTTCCCCGGCTTCCATCCAGCCGCGTTGCCACAGCGCGTAGTCGGCGTACTGGATCGGCAGCTCCGGAAGTTGCAGGTCATGGCCCTGGCTATGGGCGGCGTAGAGCTGCACCAGTTCCTCCACCATCACCTGCATCGACCAGCCATCGGAGACGATGTGGTGCTGCACCATCACCAGCACATGCTCATCCTCGGCCAGTTGCAACAGCGTCACACGCAACAACGGGGCCTGGTGCAAATCGAACGGCCGCGCCACCTCCTCTTCCACCCGCGCCATCAACTGCGCTTGGTCGACGTGCGCCTGCTGGATCTGCACCCGTGCCTGCGGCATCACTGCCTGCCACAGGCGTTGACCGTCATCGACCAATTGCGTGCGCAAGCTTTCATGCCGGGCTAGCAGGCTGTCGAAACTGCGTTGCAACGCTGCCAGGTCCAAGTGCCCGTGCAAACGCAGGGCGCCTGGGATGTGATAGGCGGTGCTGTCCTTGTCCAGTTGCCAAAGGAACCACTGGCGTTCCTGGGCGTAAGACAACGTCGGTGTGTCGCTGTCGTGGCGGGTGGGAGCAATCGGCAGTTGAGCGAAACTCATGCCCCGGCTTTGCAGGCGCTGGTAAAACTGCTGGCGCTGCTCCAGAGGCAAGCGAAGAAAGCGCGACACCAGGTCGATATTAGGGTTGGAAAGCATGGTTCAAATCGCCTCTAGTTCGCTCAAAAAGTCACGAAGGTCATCAAAATCTTCCACGCTGCCGGCGCGGAAAGTGGCTGCGGCCTGCACGTAGGCGCGCAGCGATTCAGTCTGGAACAGTTCCATCAACGGTACGTCCAGGCCGAGCTCGGCCTGCACCCGCGAGGTAATCTGGATCGCCAGCAAGGAGTGGCCACCGACATCAAAGAAGTTGTCGTTCAGGCCCACTTGCGGCAGGTGCAGGATGTCGGCCCAGATCGTGGCGATCTGCTGCTCAAGCTCGGTTTGCGGGGCCAGGTACTGCTGCTGCATCTGGCTCGCATCCGGCAGCGGCAAGCCCTTGCGGTCGAGCTTGCCGTTGGGGGTCAGCGGCATCTGCGCCAGGAATACGAAGTGGCTGGGCACCATATAGTCCGGTAGGTCGGCTTTCAGGGCACGACGCAGGGTGTCACGGAACTCAACCTGGTCGGCCAGGCTGGCGTCGGCCGGTACCACATAGGCCACCAGTTGTTTGCCGGTCGGCCCCTCCTGGGCCACCACCACGGTTTCACCGACACTGGTTTGCTCACGCAAGCGCGCTTCGATTTCCCCCAGTTCGATACGGAAACCGCGGATCTTCACCTGATGGTCCACACGCCCCAGGTAATCCACCACGCCATCCGGACGCCCGCGGGTCAGGTCGCCGCTGCGATATACGCGACTGCCGGGCTTGCCGAACGGGTCCGGCACGAAGCGTTCGGCGGTTAACGCCGGACGTTCCAGATAACCCCGGGCCACGCCCTCGCCGCCCAGGTACAACTCGCCGGCTACGCCGATGGGTTGCAGGTTCAGTTGCGCATCCAACACGTAGCCACTGCGGTTACCCAACAAGGTGCCGATCGGCGCGTAGACGGCGCCACAGGGGTCGCCCTTGCGTGCCTTCCACAGCAGCGGCGTGACCACGGTTTCGGTCGGGCCGTAGCCGTTGAACAGGTATTTGGGTTTCAGCGCGCGCCACGCCAGGTCGTAGCTGGCTTGAGCCACGGCATCACCGCCAAAGCAGTACACCCGCACCGCCGGCGGGTTGCCGTCGCGCTCGGCATGTTCGGCCAACTGTTGCAGGTACACCGGTGGGAACACCGCCATGGTCACGTTATGGCGATGCATCTGCTCGTAGGTGTATTCCGGCAGCCACAGGCTGTCGTCCCGGATCAACACGCTGGCGCCGTTGATCAGCGGGTGCATCCAGCCTTCGTGGGAGCCGTCGAAAGCAAACGACATGAAGTGCAGTTCGCAATCGGCCGGTGAGGTTTCATAACGCTCGCCAGTGGCGATGATATGCGCCACCAACGGCCCATGAGCCACCGCCACGCCCTTGGGCAAACCGGTGGAACCGGAGGTGTAGATCACGTAGGCGAGGTTGTCGCCGTCCAGCGCCACATCCGGTGCCGTATCGCTGTAACCGGCCCACTCTTCGGTGCGATCAATCGCCAGGGTATCCAGACCCTCGGGGACTGGCAGTTGCTGCAACGCCCGGCTGTGAGTCAGCAGCAGTTGCGCACGGCTGTCTTGCATCATGTACAGCAGGCGATCACGTGGGTATTCGATATCCAGCGGCACATACACGCCACCGGCTTTCATCACCGCCAGGAACGCCACCATGATCTCGGCACTGCGCGGCATGGCGATGGCCACCCGCACTTCCGGGCCGACGCCACGGGCGATCAAGGCATGGGCCAGGCGGTTGGCCTGGCGATCCAGTTCACCGTAAGTCAGGGTTTGCGCGTCGAATTTAACCGCCACTGCGTCCGGGGTTTGCCGGGCGCGATCGCCGACCAATTCGTGCACTAGGCACTCGGCTGAAAAACCGGCGTCGGTCTGGTCCCACAGCTCAAGAATCTGCTGCTGCTCATCCTCGCCCAGCAGGCTCAATTGGCTGATGGGCTGCTGTGGGTCGACCGCCATTGCCCGCAACAGGTTCTGCCAATGCCCGGCCATGCGCTCGATGGTCGCCACGGCGAACAAGTCGGTGGCATAACTCAGGGAGGCACGCAGGGCCGTCGGGCTTTCTTCCACATCCAGCGCCAGGTCGAACTGGGCCACGCCTTCGTCCAGATCCAGGACTTCGACGTGCAGGTCGGCCAGGCGATGCAGATGGCTGTCGGCAGCGCTCACACGGTGGTTGAACAACACTTGGAACAACGGGCTCAGGCTAAGGCTGCGCTCCGGTTGCAATGCCTGCACCAACTGTTCGAACGGCAGGTCCTGGTGAGCCTGGGCCTCCAGGGAACGCTGGCGCACCTGGTGCAGCAATTGCTCGCTGCTCATTTGCCCGTGGATATCGGCCTTGAGCACTTGGGTGTTGACGAAGAAGCCGATCAACCCCTCGGTTTCCAGGCGATTGCGGTTGGCAATCGGCACGCCCACGCGCACATCTTCCTGGCCGCTGTAGCGATGCAGCAACGCTTGGTAAGACGCCAACAGCAGCATCGGCAGCGTGACGCCAGCGTGCTGCGCCAATGCGCGCAACCTGCCCAACAACTCCGGATGCAACTCGATACCCAAGCGTGCGCCGCGATGGCTTGGCTGTGCCGGGCGCGGATGGTCGAACGGCAACTCCAGCACCGGTTGCTCGCCGCTCAACTGCTCGCGCCAGTAGGCCAGTTGACGCGCCTGCTCCCCCGCCTCCATCCAACCGCGCTGCCACACGGCATAATCGCCGTACTGGATCGGCAGCGCCGGCAATTGCACGTCCTGGCCTTGGCTGTTAGCGGCATACGCCTGCACCAACTCCTCGACCATCAACTGCATCGACCAGCCGTCAGAGACGATGTGATGCTGCACCAGCACCAGCACGTGGTCGTCCTCGGCCAGGCGCAGCAAGGTAACCCGCAGCAGCGGCCCACGCAGCAGGTCGAAAGGCTGGGCGACCACCTGCGCGACCCGCGCCTTGAGGCCGGCATAGTCGCTGTCGACCTGCTCGATATCGACCCGGCCCTGGGCGTCAATGACTTGAACCGCGCCGGTGGCGTCCTGACGGAAATACGTGCGCAGGCTTTCATGGCGAGCCAGCAAGCTATCAAAGCTCTCTTGCAGCGCGGTCAGGTCCAACGGCCCGTGCAACCGCAAGGCGCTGGGGATGTGATACGCGGCGCCGGCCGGGTCCAGTTGCCAGAGGAACCACTGGCGCTCCTGGGCATAAGACAGCGGCAGTGGCTGCGTGCGATCGGCCTTGATCAGCGCCGGCGCGGTGACGCCCTCCTCGCCCAAGGCCTGCACGAAATCACCCAGTAGCGGCTGTTCGAACAAGGCCTTGAGTGGGACCTCCAGCGCCAGGGCCTGACGCACCCGTGACACCACCCGCGTGGCCAGCAATGAATGCCCGCCCAACTCGAAGAAATGATCGTCGAGGCCCACACGGGGCAATTCCAGTACCTCGGCCCAGATCGCCGCCACCTGCTGCTCGCGCGGGGTGACGGGCGCTACATGGCCTTTGAGCGACAGGCTGGCATCCGGTTTGGGCAGTGCTTTGCGGTCGAGCTTACCGTTGGGGGTCAGCGGCAGGCTGTCGAGGAACAGCCACTGCGCGGGCACCATGTAGTCCGGCAGACGCTCGCGCAGCGCGGCTTTATACACCTGCGGTGCCTGCGGCGCGGTGCTGACCAGGTAAGCGATCAGCCGGTCGTTATCGGCCAGCACCACGGCTTCGCGTACGCCGTCGAACTCACGCAGGCAGGCTTCGATTTCACCCAGCTCGATACGGAAACCCCGGACCTTGACCTGATGGTCGACACGGCCGATGTATTCCACCACGCCGTCCGCCTGATAGCGTGCCAGGTCGCCGGTACGGTACAGGCGTTCGCCCGGAGCCCCAAACGGGTTGGGCACGAAGCGTTCGGCGGTCAGCGCCGGCTGCCCGTGGTAACCGCGCGCCAGGCCGACACCACCGATCAGCAGCTCACCGGACACACCTTGGGGGCATGGCGTGAGACCGGCATTGAGAATGAACAAGCCGGTATTGGCGATGGGCCGTCCAACGAACGGCAATGCCTGATGCAAACGATGAGCCGCCGACCAGATGGTGGTTTCCGTCGGGCCATAGAGGTTCCACAGCGGGCCTTGCAGGTCGAGCATGCGCTGGGCCAAATCGACGGGCAGCGCTTCGCCACCGCACAGGCAGGCGATGCCACGCAGTGAATGAGCCCGTGGGCTGTCGAGCAACATGCGCCAGGTCGAAGGCGTGGCTTGCAGCACATTCGCCGCCTGACGCTGGGCCAGATCGAGGATCGCCTCGGGGTCGAGGGCCGTTGCCTGGGTGCTCAGCAACACGGTACCGCCGACACTCAGCGGCACATACAGCTCCAGGGCGAAGATGTCGAACGAGAAGGTGGTCAGCGACAACAGCCGCGCATCCTGGCCGATACTCAACGTGCCGGCCATGCCGCTGGTGAAGCTGCACAGCGCCTTGTGACGAACCATCACCCCTTTGGGCTTGCCAGTGGAGCCAGAGGTGTAGATCACGTAGGCCAGATGCTCCGGTGTCACGGCAACCTGGGGATTGTGCTGCGCTGTGCCGGCCTCCTCCACCATCAGCACCTGCACGCCGTGCGGCTGCGCCAGGTGCCCCTGCAGGTGCGGTTGCGTCAGCAATACCCGGGCGCGGCTGTCTTCAAGCATGTAGGCCAGGCGCTCTGCCGGGAATTGTGGGTCGAGCGGCACATAGGCGCCACCGGCCTTGAGGGTCGCGAGCAAGCCAACCACCATGTCCAAGGAACGCTCCACGTGTACTGCCACCAGCACGTCCGGGCCGACGCCCATGTCGATCAGACGATGGGCCAGCCGATTGGCGCGACGGTTGAGTTCGCCGTAGCTCAGGTGCTCGTCATTGAAGTGCAGCGCGATGGCGTCGGGTTGCGCCGCGGCCTGGGCCTCAAACAACTGGTGTACGCAGCGTTCGCGTGGGTAGTCGGTGTCGCTGCGGTTCCAGTCGTGCACCATGTGCTGCCATTGCGACGGGCTGAGCATCGCCAGGTCGTCCAAGGCCACCGAGGCATCCTGCAGGACTGCGCGCAGCAGGTTTTGCCAATGCTCGGCCAAGCGCTCCACGGTCGCCACGTCAAACAGATCCGTGGCGTAAGTCAGCGAGGCCCAGAGACCGTCCACCGATTCCTCGGTTTCCAGGTTCAGGTCGAACTGAGTGCTGTGACCGGCCCAATCCACGGGCTGCAAAGCCAGGCCGGGCAATTGCACCGGGGCTGAACGCAGGCTGTCCTGATGGTTGAACATCACCTGGAACAGCGGGTTATGGCTGAGGCTGCGCTCGGGCTGCAACACTTGCACGAGCTGCTCGAACGGCAGGTCCTGATGGGCCTGCGCTTCCAGGGCACGCTGCTTGACCTGGGCCAGCAACTGGTCGAACGGCATCTGCCCGTGCACGTCAGCTTGCAGCACCTGGGTATTGACGAAAAAGCCCAGCAGTCGCTCGGTTTCGAAGCGATTACGGTTGGCGACCGGTACGCCGACACGCACCTGTGCCTGGCCGCTGTAGCGGTGCAGCAAGGTCTGGAACGAGGCCAGCAACAGCATGAACAGCGTCACGTCCTGACGCTGGGCCAGGGCCTTGAGTTCAGTCAGCAGCGCACGCTCCAGATGAATCTGGCGGCGCGCGCCACGATGACTCTGCACTGCGGGGCGTGGATGGTCCAGGGGCAGGTCCAGCAACGAATGTTCGTGCCCCAGACGAGCGCACCAGTAATCGAGCTGGCGTTGTTGTTCCCCAGCCGCCATCCAGTCGCGCTGCCACTGGGCGTAGTCGGCGTACTGGATCGGCAAGGCCGGCAACCCTGCGCTGCCTTGGTACAGCGCCACCCACTCGTCGATCATCACTTGCATCGACCAGCCGTCAGAGATGATGTGGTGCTGGGTAATGACCAGCACATGGTGATCAGGCGCGACGATCAGCAACTTGACGCGCATCAGCGGGCCGTTGCGCAGGTCGAACGGGCGCTGGATCTCTTCGGTGACCGCCTGCTCGATAGCGCCGACGTCGACCTTTTGTTGTTCAACCGGCACGGCCAGGCTTGGGTGGATGACTTGCACAGTGTGCTCGCCCGCCTCCACAAAGGTGGTGCGCAGCGGTTCATGGCGCTGCACCAGGGCCTCAACGGCGCGCTCCAGCGCCGCGATGTCGAGTTCACCGCGCAGGTGCAAGGCGATGGGCACATGATAGGCCGCGCTGGTGGGGTCCAATTGCCAGAGAAACCACTGCCGCTCCTGGGCAAAGGACAACGCCAGCGGCTGGTCACGGCCAACTGCCTGGATCACGGGCGCCGTATCGACCTGCACACCTGCGCAAGCCGCAGCAAAGGCTGCCAGCGTCGGCTGCTCGAACAGGGCCCGCAACGGCACTTCCACCTTGAGATCGTGGCGCACCCGGGAGATCACTTGGGTGGCCAGCAAGGAATGGCCGCCGCGTTCGAAGAAGTGATCTTCCAGGCCAACCTGCTCGACCTGCAACACTGCTTGCCAGATCGCCGCCAACTGGATTTGCAATGGACTTTGCGGCGCCACGTAGGCGGCGCTGGCCTGGTTCAGGTCGGGTGTGGGCAGCGCACGGCGGTCGAGCTTGCCGTTGTGGTTCAACGGCAAGGCATCGAGGAACACCCAATGGCCCGGCACCATGTAGTCCGGCAACGTCGGGCGCAAGCGCGCCGCCAGTGCCTGTGCCTCCAGCGCTTGGCCTTCGGCGGGCACCACGTACGCCACCAACTGCACGCCGGTCGCGCTCGGCTGCGCAAGCACGGCGGCTTCCCGCACGTTGGGCAAGGCTTGCAGGCTGGCTTCGATTTCGCCCATTTCGATACGCAGGCCACGAATTTTCACTTGATGGTCGATACGCCCGACGTACTCCAGCGCACCCGCCGGGTTATACCGGGCCAGGTCGCCACTTCGATAAAGCCGCGCACCGGGCGTGGCGCAAAACGGGTCCGGCAAGAAGCGCTCGGCGGTCAGCGCCGGGCGGTCGAAATAGCGTTGCGCCAAGCCAACCTCGGCACCAATGCACAGCTCGCCCACGCCATCGGTGGCCAACAGTTCGAAACCGCTGTCGAGTACATACAGGCCGCGCCCGGCAATCGCCTGCCCGATTGGCACGCCGTAGGCGTCGTTGGCATCGGCCAATTGGCACTCATGCACGCTGGAGACCACCGTGGCTTCGGTCGGCCCGTAGGTGTTGACCAGGCGCACATTGCCCAAGCCCGCGGCGTACCACGCACGCACGCCCTCCACTGACATGGCTTCACCGCCCACATGCACCTGGCGCAGCTTGCCCAGGGAGCGACGGTGCTCGGCGCACTCTTGCGCCAACAGGTACCAGTAGGCGGCGGGCAAATCGGCCAGGGTCACGCCCTGCTCGACAATCTCTTGCGCCAGTTGCCCGGCATCCCAGAGTTCATCGCCACGCATGATCAACGCCGCGCCCGCACACAGGGGCGGGAAGCACTGTTCGACAAAACCATCGAAACTGAAGGTCGCAAACTGCAACACGCGGTCTTCGGCGCTCAGTCGGCTGTACAGCGTGGCGCTGTCACAAAACTGGCCGAGGGCGGCATGGTCGATGGCCACGCCCTTGGGCTGGCCGGTGGAGCCAGAGGTGTAGATCACATAGGCCAGGTCAGCCGCCGCCGCGTGATTAGGCGGATTGGTCGTCGGGTAGCCGGTCAGTTCGTCGCCACTGGTGCTGAAATCCACGCGGGTCAGGCCGCGGGGCAAAGGCAAGTCGGCGAGCAAGCCGGTTTCGCTGAGCAACACGTCCAGGCGGCTGTCGGCGAGCATATAGGCCAAACGTTCCGCTGGGTATTCAGGGTCCAGCGGTACGTAGGCCGCCCCGCTTTTGAGCACTGCCAGCAGGCTGACGATCAACTGCGGGCCACGCCGCGAAGCCAGGCCCACCCGTTGGCCGGGGCCGACGCCAAGCGCCAACAAGCGATGGGCCAGGCGGTTGGCACGCTGGTTCAACTGGGCGTAGCTCAAGCTGGCATCACCGGCCTGTACAGCCAGGGCGTCTGGCGTCGCCTCGGCCTGGGCTGCAATACGCTGGTGCACGCGTTCGTTGGCCTGGGGCGCTGCGGCTGAGCGGCTCAGAGCGAGCATCTGCCGTTGCGCAGGGGCGTCGAGAAGGCGCAGGTTGCCCAGCGGCATGTGAGCGTCTGCGAGCAATTGCGCCAGCAGGTGTTGCAGGTTGGCGCTCAACTGCGCCACGTGCGCCTCGCTGAACTGGGCACGGTCATAACTGAATTCCAGGCGCAGGCTGGCGCCCAGTTCGATGCCCAGGGTCAATGGATAGTGCGTGCGCTCATGGTTGTGCAGGTGACCGAAGGTCAGGCCGGCCGGCGCGCCTTGCTTGAGCGCCTCGGCGACCGGGAAGTTCTCGAACACCAGCAAGGTGTCGAACAGCGCGCCTTGCTGGCCGGCCCAGCCCTGGATGTCGTAGAGCGGCACATGTTCATGGTCGCGCAGGCTGAGGTTGAGCGCTTGCAGTTCGCTGAGCCACGTCGCGGCCGACTGGGCTGGCGAGGCTGCGCTGATGATCGGCAAGGTGTTGATGAACAGGCCTAGTTGCTGCTCGATCCCCGGCAGCGGTGCGGAACGCCCGGCCACGGTGGCACCGAAGGCGACGCAGTCCTGGCCGGTGTAGCGTTGCAGCAACAGGCTCCAAGCCCCTTGCAGCAGGGTATTGAGGGTGACTTTGTGCTGGCGTGCGAACTCGCCGAGGCGGCGGGTAAAGTCGCTCTCCAGTGCTACGTGATGGTCAGCCATGCCCACCCCGACTACCGGCGTGCGCAGCGCTTGCGCCAGCAGAGTCGGCGCCGGCAATGCCGCCAGGGCTGTTTTCCAGAACGCTTCGCCCGAGGACTGTTGTTGCAGCCAGGCGAGGTAATCGCGGAACTGCCCGAGCGGCGCCGGCACTGCCTGCCCCGCATAGTGAGCGATGACTTCACCGAGCAACTGCGCGTTACTCCAGCCGTCCATGAGGATGTGGTGGCTGGTGAAGATAAAGTGCCAGGCCGCACCGGCACCGCGCACCAGCGTCAGGCGAAACAGCGGCGCGGCATTCAGGGCAAAACCGCGTTCGCGTTCGGCCTGGGCCAGGGTGTCGAAATCGGCGTCGGGGTCTTCGATCACTTGCAGTTGCAGGTCGACCTGGCGCTGGATCAGCTGATGAGCACTGTCCAGGCCCAGCCAATGGAAGCTGCTGCGCAGGATGTCGTGACGATCCAGCGCAGCCTGCCAGGCACGCCCGAAGGCGAGCAAATCAAGGCCCTCGATGTCGAGGCGTAACTGGTTGATGTAGGCCTGGGCCTCGGGTTCCAACAGGGTGTGGAACAGCATGCCTTGCTGCATCGGCGACAGCGGACAAAGGTCGGCAATCGCCGGCCCGGCTACGGGCAAGGCATCCAGCTGCTGCTGGGTGACGCGTGCCAGCGGGAAATCCGACGGGCTCACCTGGCCTGCCGGCGTGGCACAGCAATGCTCGATCAACGCCTTGAGTTCGGCTGCGTACTCATCCGCCAACCGCTGCACAGTCGCCGCCTCGAACATCTCCCGACTGAACCCCCATTGCAACGACAACTCGCCGCCATACACCTGACCCTCCAGCGTCAACCAGTTGGCCAGCGGCGCCTCTGGATCCTGGGCCTGGCCACTGCCCTGACTGGCCGGCACGAACAGTGCCGACTCGTTGAACTGACGGTCGAACTGGCCCAGGTAGTTGAAGGTGATGCGCGGCGCGGTAAGGTTCGCCAGGCTTTCCTGCGCGTGTGGCGCGCCCAGGTAGCGCAACAGGCCGTAACCCAGGCCTTTGTCGGGCACGGCGCGCAGTTGTTCCTTGACCGCTTTGATCGCCTCGGGCAACTCGCCTTTGGCATGCAGGCGCACCGGGTACAGGCTGGTGAACCAGCCGACGGTGCGGCTCAGGTCGATGTCGTCGAAGAGGTCTTCGCGACCATGGCCTTCCAATTGAATGAGCGCAGCAGGTTGCTCGCTCCAACGGCTGATCACCCGCGCCAGGGCGGTCAACAGCAGGTCGTTGACCTGGGTGCGATAGGCCGCTGGCGCGTCTTGCAGCAGTCGGCGGGTGTGCTCGACGTCGAGGCGTGTTTCCAGCTTGGCACCCAGGCGGTTTTGCAGGCCGCCTTCGGGGTGATCACACGGCAGTTCGGCGTCGATGGACTGGGCTTTCCAGTACAGCAGTTGCTCCTCGACGGTCTGCGCGTGGCGGTGCAGCTGTTGCGCCCAGCGCTGGTAGGCACTGGTTTTTGCCGGCAGCACCTGCTCTCGGTAAGCCTGTTGCAGGTCTTCAAGCAGGATGCGCCAAGACACGCCATCCACCACCAAGTGATGGATCACCAGCAGCAAACGTTGGCTGCCATCGGCCCAATTCACCAACGCGGCGCGCAGCAGCGGGCCTTGGGCAAGGTCAAGGCTGCGCTGGGCTTCATCACACAACACCGCCAGTTCAGCGTCGGTGCTGGCCTGGCATTGCCACAACAGCGATTCGCTGACATCGGCGGCATGGCTCTGCTGCCAGCCGTCAGCCTGCTGCACAAAGCGCAGGCGCAGAGCGTCGTGATGCTGGATCAACCGCGCCAGCGCGGCCTCCAACCGTGCAGGCTCAAGCACCTCACCGGGCACCAGCAACAAGGATTGATTCCAGTGATGCCGCGCCGGGATCGGTTGGGCGAAAAAACTGTGTTGCACGGGCGTCAGCATCACCTCGCCACTGACCGGGCCCTGGTCGATCAGGCTGACCTGCTCGAAGCGCGCCACCAGCGCCAGGCTGCGGATGCTCTGGTACTGGAACAGGTCACGCGGGCTCAGGCGAATGCCGGCCTGACGCGCGCGGCTGACCACCTGGATGGAGATGATCGAGTCGCCGCCCAGCTCGAAAAAGTTATCATCCTGGCCGACCTGCTCAACGCCCAGCACGTCGCTCCAGATGGCAGCCAGGGCTGTTTGCAGGTCGCCTTGGGGGGCGACAAATGCCTGCGGCTGAGCCGCATCCGGCGCTGGCAACGCCTTGCGGTCGAGCTTGCCGTTGGCGGTCACCGGCAGCTTGGGCAGCGCAATGAAATGCGTCGGCACCATGTATTCCGGCAAGCTGCCGAGCAACCAGGCCTTGAGGTCCGTTGGCGCCTCGCCTGCATGCACCAGATAGGCGATCAACTGCTTGCCGCCCTGTACCAGTACCACGGCTTCGCGCACGTGTGGATGCTGCATCAGGCGTGCTTCGATTTCGCCCAGCTCGATACGCAAGCCGCGCAATTTGACCTGATGATCGAGGCGGCCGAGGTATTCGATCACCCCATCGGCGCGTTGGCGCACGCGGTCACCGGTGCGATACAGGCGCTCGCCCGTCACGAACGGGCTGGGCACGAAACGTTCGGCAGTCAACGCCGGGCGTCGGTGGTAACTGCGCGCCAGGCCAACGCCGCCCAGGTAGAGTTCGCCACTGACACCGGCCGGCACCGGGTTGAGTTGTGCGTCCAGCACGTAGGTGCCGAGGTTGGCGATGGGGCGGCCGATGGGCACGCTGTCGGCGCCTTCGTCGATGCAGGTCCAGTGCGTGACGTCGATAGCCGCCTCGGTCGGGCCATAGAGGTTGTACAGCGCCGCAGCGGGCAACTTGGCGAACACTTGCTGTTGCGCGTCCAGGGGCAAGGCTTCGCCGCTGCACATAATGCGCGTGAGGCTTGCGCACGCCTGTACGCCCGGCTCATGGATAAACGCCTGCAACATCGACGGCACGAAGTGCAAGGTGGTAATGGCGTGCCGGCCAATGGTGTCGATCAGGCGCGCCGGTTCACGGTGTTCGCCAGGCGCCGCGACCACCAGGCGGGCGCCGGTCATCAGCGGCCAGAAGAACTCCCACACCGACACGTCAAAGCTGAACGGGGTTTTCTGCAACACCGCGTCATTGGCAACCAGGCCATACGCCTGTTGCATCCAGCTCAAGCGGTTGACCAAGGCGCGATGGCTATTGCCGGCGCCTTTGGGCTTGCCGGTGGAGCCCGAGGTGTAGATCACGTAGGCCAGGTTCAGGGCATGCAAGGCCACGTTCGGCGATTCGCTGCTGTAGCCGTCGAGCCATAGCGCCGGCTGGTCCAGGGCAATCAACTGGATACCGGCGACGGGCAGCGACGCCAGCAGGCTCTGCTGGCTGAGCAGCAGTTGTATGCCGCTGTCTTCGATCATGTAGGCCAGGCGTTCCTGGGGATACTCAGGGTCGAGAGGCACGTAGGCGCCACCGGCCTTGAGAATCGCCAGCAGGCCAACCACCATTTCGATGGAGCGCTCGATGCAGATACCCACCAGCACGTCGGGCCCCACGCCCTGCTCGCCCAGGGCATGGGCCAACTGGTTGGCGCGCGCATCCAGTTGGGCGTAGGTCAAGGTGGTGGTACCGAACACCAGTGCCGGTGCATCGGGGCTGCGCCGCGCCTGGTCTTCGATCAGGTGATGAATCCCGCGCTCGGTCGGGTACGCCTCGGTGGTCTGGTTCCAGCTGTGGACCAGCCGTTGCTGTTCAGCCGCGTCAAGCATGGGCAATTCGCCAATGCGCTGTTCGCCATCGAGCACCATGGCTTGCAGCAGGCGGGTCCAGTGCCGGGCCATGCGCTCGATGGTGGGCGTATCGAACAAGTCATTGGCGTAGGTCAGCGCGGCATGCAGGGTGCCGGACTTTTCATAGGTGTCCAGGGTCAGGTCGAACTGGGTGGTGCGGCCTTGCCATTCCACCAGGGCCAATTCCAGCCCCGATGCGGTGCTGACCGAGGCGATGTCGGCGACGACCGGCTGATGGTTATACATCACCTGGAACAGCGGCGTGTGGCTCAGGCTGCGCTCGATTTTCAGCGCTTCCACCAGCCGTTCGAAGGGCAACTCCTGATGGGCCTGGGCGCCCAGAGCATGCTCCTTGATACCTTGCAGCAACTCGGCAACCCGGGTTTGCCCGGTCAGTTCGGTGCGCAACACCTGGGTGTTGACGAAGAACCCGATCAGCCCCTCGACTTCGGTGCGATTGCGATTGGCAATCGGCACACCGACACGGATGTCGCTTTGGCCGGTATAGCGGTGCAACAGCACATTGAAGGCACCGAGCAGCAGCATGAACAGGGTAACGTTGTGTTTTTGCGCGCAACTGCGCAGTTGCGCGGCCAGTGCCGGCGCAATCGCGAAGTTATGCCGTGTGCCCTGGTAGCTGGGCATGGCCGGGCGCGGGTGGTCGGTGGGCAGCTCCAGGACCGGATGTTCATCGCCCAGGCGAGCCTGCCAATATTCCAATTGGCGCGCCTGCTCGCCCGCTTCCAGCCAGCGGCGCTGCCACAGGGCGTAATCACTGTACTGGATGGGCAGCGCTGGCAGTTGGGGCGCTTCGTTGCGCTCATGGGCGTCATAGCAACGGATGAATTCGTCGATCAGCACGTTCATCGACCAACCGTCGGAGACGATGTGGTGCAGGGTCAGCAGCAGCACGTGTTCCTGCTCGGCAAGCTTGAGCAGTTGCACGCGCAGCAATGGGCCGTGTTCCAGGTCGAACGGCAACAGCGATTGACGGGTGGCGGCGGCGTTGACGGCCTGCTCACGCGCATCAAAGGCCAAGGCGGTGAAGTCCAGGTGCTCGACGGTCACCGACGGCTCCACCGCCACCTGCGCCAGCCGCTCATCAGCCTGACGCTGGAACACCGTGCGCAGGGTTTCGTGACGCGCCACCAGGCTGGCGAACGCTTGCTCCAGCGCTGGCAGGCTCAGCGCCCCCCTCAAGCGCACTGCGCCAGGCAAATTGTAGGCGCCGCTGGCCGGGTCCAACTGCCATAGAAACCACATGCGCTGCTGCGCGTAGGACAGCGCCTGGCGGTCCTCCACCTCCACCCCTGCCGGAATCGGAAACCTTGAAAAATCCACGCCTTCTTTCTGCAAGGCTTGCAGGAACAGTTGGCGTTTTTCCAGAGGCAGCCCGATAAACCGGCGAGCAAGTTTCAAGGAGTCTTCAGCATTCATTTCTTGGAATCCGGGGCAATAGGCGGGAAGCACAAAGGCACGTCGTCCCTATAAAACGAACCGGGCGGGGAAAAATTAGCGGGGGAATGGGGGGCGCCGCACAGGCTGTCATCGGGGGTTACATCAATCCCCGCGAAGCCGCACGAAGCTGAGCTAGCATTGACGAATACCACTTTTTGCAACTACATTTAGTTACACGCAGGGAACGCCGTGTCCAAGAATGAAAAGCTGCTCGCCAAACTGCTCAATGAGCACATGGCATTTACCTGGTCTGAGCTCGTCACGTTATTACGCCGATTGGGATACACACAGATTGAAGGGGCCGGAAGCCGGGTCAAGTTCGACATGGGCGACCCCAGTGCAATGATCACCCTGCACAAGCCTCACCCCGGCAACGAACTGAAACACTACATTCGGCGCCAGATCATCGAACAATTGAAATCAGGAGAACTGATTCAGTGAACAACCAACTGAAACACAAAGGCTACATCGGCTCCATCGAAGCCAGCCTCGAGGACAACTGCCTGTTTGGTAAAATCCTGTTCATCAAGGCATTGGTGAGCTATGAAGGCAAAACTGTGGCTGAACTGGACGCAGCCTTCCGTGGCGCGGTGGATGATTATCTCGCTACCTGCCAAAGCCTGGGGCACACGCCGGAGAAACCGTGCAAAGGTTCATTCAACGTACGTGTCGGGCATGACTTGCATTTGGCCGCTGCCCTGGCGGCAAACCGTAAGAAAGTGACATTGAATGATCTCACGCGTCAGGCGCTGAACGAATTTCTGCAGCATCACTACCCAGAGCCATGCCCGACGATTGGCTGACTATCCCAACCGCCGGTAACCCACTACCGCCGAACCCGCAACCACCGCCCCCGCCGCCAGCGCCACCCAGAATCCGCTGGTGGCGCCAAAGTGGTCGATCATCCACCCCGCACTCGCGGCGCCAATGGCCACGCCGATGCTCAGGCCGGTGATCAGCCAGGTCATGCCTTCGGTCAGGCGGCTGGCCGGGACGATCTGCTCCACCATGGCCATCGACACAATCAACGTGGGCGCAAAGAACAGCCCGGAGATAAAGATGGCAGCGGCCAAGCCGGGAATATTGCTCACCAGCAGCAAGGGCAAGGTGGTCAACGCCGTGGCTACGCCGCAGTACAGGAACTGGCGTGGCAACGGCGCCTTGAGTTTGAGGGCACCGAAGGCCAACCCGGCCAGGCACGAACCAATGGCATACACCGACAGCACGATACTCGCCGCCGCCGGTTGGCCCTGATGCTGGGCGAAGGCCACGCTGACCACATCCACCACGCCGACGATCACGCCCATGGCCAACAGCAAAATCATCAGGATCAATACCGACGGCGAAGCAATCAGCCAACGACCGTGCGCGCCCTGATGCGCGTGTACCGGTGGCTCGGTTTGCCGTTGCAGCACAAAGGTGGTGACGCCCACCCCCAGCAACAGCGCCGCCACCAGGGGCCCGGCTTCTGGGAACACCGCCACGCTCAACCCCACCGAAATGGGCGGGCCGATGATGAAGCACACCTCATCGAGTACCGACTCCAGGGCAAACGCGGTTTGCAGCCTGGGCTGGCCACGGTACAACTCGGTCCAGCGCGCCCGCACCATGGCCGACATATTGGGCATGCAGCCCGCCAGCGCGGCGAACAGAAACAGCGTCCAATTCGGCGCCTGCAACCGCGTACACAGCAGCAACATCAATAGCGCCCCGCCGCCGATCAGCGCGGCAATCGGCAGCACCCTGCCCTGACCGTAGCGGTCCACCCAACGTGACACTTGCGGCGCGCAAATCGCCGTGGCCAGGGCAAACACCGCCGCCACCGAACCGGCCAGGCCATAGCCGCCATGTACCTGGGACAGCATGGTGATCAGGCCGATGCCGGTCATGGATATCGGCATGCGCGCCAGCATGCCCGCGAGCACAAAGGCCCGGGCACCGGGGACCTGGAATAACTCAGCGTAGGGGTTTGCCATCCTGCTTGACCTCTTGCTCGACGCCCTGGGCTTGCTATCTGAATCCATCAGGGCAAAATACATACGACGCGTATGTGGCAGATCATGCTTCGCATACGCAGCGTATGTCAATCACCTAACCAAGAGACGCCCATGAGCCGAGCCCGAGCTGAAATGATCGAAGACACCCGCGCCCGCCTGATAGCGAGCGCGCGCCGGGCCTTCGCCACCCAAGGCTATGCCAATACCTCGATGGATGACTTTACTGCCCGTGCCGGCCTGACGCGCGGTGCGCTGTATCACCACTTTGGTGACAAGAAAGGGCTGCTGGCGGCGGTGGTCGCTCAACTCGACAGCGAGATGGACGCGCGCTTGCAACGCATCTCGGAGCAGGCCGTAGAGCCTTGGAGTGGTTTTTGCGAGCGCTGTCGCGCCTATCTGCGCATGGCCCAGGACCCGGAAATCCAGCGCATTGTATTGCAGGATGCCCCGGCGGTACTGGGCGACACTGGCTCCCAGCAACACTGCGTGGAGTCCTTGCGCCAATTGCTGGAGACCCTGATGCAAGCGGGCCTGATGCCTACGGCCCCCAGCCACGCACTGGCGCAGTTGATCAACGGCAGCCTGGTTAATACCGCATTGTGGATTGCCCGGGATGAACACCCGGGCACACGGCTGGAGGAAGGCTTGCAAGGCCTGGAGTTGCTCTTGCGCGGCCTGAGCCTCACACCAACCGCTTGATCTGCTTATGCCGCCACACCAAGCGGTAATAGGCGATCTGCAACACCAGCATCGCCAGGTAGGTCACCGGAAATGCCATCCACACCCCTTCCAATCCGAAGTGGGCGTTGAACAGATAGGCCATTGGCAGTTCCACGCAGAGCACGCAGAAGATCGAGATCGCCACCGGCATCAGCACCACCCCGCTGGCGCGCATGATGCCGCCAATCACCGCCTGGAAGCCAAATACCAGAATGCTCCAGAGCATGATGTGCAGCAGGTGTTCGGCCCGTACCCGTGCGCTGTCGTCGGTGATGAACAGGCCCAGCAACCAGTGGGATAGCCCATAGCCGAGCACGATCAAGCCACCGGTGAGGCACAGGTTGATCACAAGCCCCGTGCGCAGGATCGGCCCGATGCGCTCCAGGCGCCCGGCGCCAATCGCCTGGGCGCCGAGGATCGAGGCGGTAATGGCAATCGACAGCGCCGGGAACTGCACATAGTTGACGATCTGCGTCACCGCGCCATAGGCCGCCGTGGCCTGGGAACCGTGGCCGTTGACCAAAGCCAGGATGACCAGCTCTGACAGCGATAGCACCACCATCTGCAAGCCCGTCGGCAGGCCGATGCGCAGGACTTTGCCGAGGATAACGCGGTCCAGGCGCAAGGCGGCAAGCAGCTCGCGGTCTGGCGCCATCACGTGGTTTTTGTGGCGCAGGCGCAGGATCAGAAACAGCATCGCCAAGGCGTTACCCACCAGCCCGGCATACACCGCACTCTGGATGCCCATGGGTGGCAGGCCGATCCAGCCGCGAATCAGCGCAGGCGTGAGCAGCAAGCCCACCAGGGTGGAGACCATCAATGCCAGCAACGGCGAAATCGTGTCGCTGACGCCACGCAGCAGTTGGGTATAGAGGATGAACACCAGCAGCAACGGCATGATCAACATCATCATCTGGGCGTAGCCCACCGCGTCGTCGAGCACATCCACCGGCGTGCCCAACGCCTGCAATGCCGGGCGCGCAAACAGGCTGCCCAGCACGGCGGCCACCAGGCCCACCAACGCGCCCAGGGTCAGGGTGGCACCGGTAATCGCCTTGACCATTCCGGTCTCCTGGGCGCCCCATGCCTGGCCGATCAACACCGAGGCGCCCGCCCCCAGGCCGATCACCAGGGCGATAAAGAAAAACACGATGGGAAACATCCCCGACACCGCGGCCAAGGCCTGGGTGCCCAGCATCTGGCCGACGTAAATGCCGTTGAGGGTGCCGGAAAAGCTCTGCAGGAAATTGGACAGCACCATCGGTGCCAGGAACAACAGATAGATTTGCCACAGCGGACGTTGCAAAGGGTTTTGCATGAAAAATGGGGCCTCGAATCACGAAAGCGTCTCAGGGTTATACCGTAACTGGATCCAATATGCTGTTGTGAAGGCCCGGGTTAACCCCCAAAGGTCTGCGACGGCCTGCGCAACGTCGGGTCAAACGGATTGAGCCGCGGCCCGATGGCCGCCGCCTCGCGCTTCAATAACTCCACCACCATCGGCAAGCGGCTTGGCCCCAGGCGGTCGCTGATGGTCGCCACGCTCAACGCCGCGACCGCGTACCCGTCGCGGTTGAGGATGGGGACCGCCAGCCCTGCCATACCTTCCAGCACACCGGTGTTGCGTGCTGCATAACCCAGCTTGCGCACGTTCTCCACTTCGGAGCGCAGCAGCACTTCGTCGTACAGGTGGAAGTCCTTGAGCCGTGGCAGGTTGTAGCGGATCACCGTCTCGCGCTCTTCTTCCGGCAGAAACGCCAGGATCGCCAGGCTGCCCTGCCCCACACCCAAGGCCACGCGCCCACCGATATCGCCGGTGAAGGTACGAATCGGGTACGGACCCTCGCTGCGGTCCAGGCAAATGGCGTCGAAGCCGCTGCGCGCCAGCAGGAACAGCGAGTCCCCCAGCGACGCGCTCAGGCGCAACAGGCTGGGGCGCACCAGGTCGCGCAGGTTGCCGGTCTTGCCCGCGTTGGCCGCCAACGCGAAGAACTCCAGACTCAAGCGATAGCGTTTGCTGCGTGCATCCTGCTCAACCATGCCTTCGTCCATCAGGCTGCGCAGCAGACGATGGGTGGTGGGTTGGGACAAGCCCACCTGTTGGGCGAGCTGGGTGACCCGCTCGCCGCCCTCGGGTACCTCCCCCAGGGCTCGCAGCACAGCAAACAACCGGGAGACGCTGCCCGCACCGACTTCTTTGCCACCATCAATTCGCTCAGTGGAATCCATAACACCTAGTCTCGTTAGTAATTCTGCTCAATGAATAAATCGAAAAATAGTAGTCCGTTGAGTGAAATTTCAGCTTCCGCCCATCCTAGTCTTCGTCCTAATCTGCGTCCACAGGGGCGAATTGAACAACAACCGGCAGCCGACTTGAGATCGAGCGCCAACGCTCCGGCACCGCACTTTTCGCATCTGCCCAAAACAAGAAAGCGCGTTTAGACGCGACTGAATAAAGGTGGAACGCAAACATGGCATTTCTCCAACTCAAGGCCTTGAGCAAACGCTATGGCGCCGTCGATGCGGTGGTCGCCACTGACCTGGCGGTGGAACAAGGCGAGTTCGTTTCCCTGCTCGGCCCTTCAGGCTGTGGCAAGACCACCACCCTGCAAATGATCGCCGGTTTCGTCGACGTCAGCGGCGGCCAGATCCTGCTCGACGGTCGCGACATTACCCACGCAAAACCCGCCAGCCGTGGCCTGGGCGTGGTGTTCCAGAGCTACGCGCTGTTCCCGCATATGAGCGTGCGCGACAACGTCGCCTTCGGCCTGAAGATGCGCAAGGTGCCTGCGGCCGATATCGCCACCCGCGTCAATACCGTGCTGGAGCTGGTGCGCCTGGCCCAGCATGCGCAGCGCTACCCTCGTGAGCTGTCCGGCGGCCAGCGCCAGCGCGTGGCCCTGGCCCGTGCGCTAGTGATCGAACCGCCGGTGTTGTTGCTCGATGAGCCGCTGTCCAACCTCGACGCCAACCTGCGCGAAGAGATGCAATTTGAAATCCGTCGTATCCAGTGCGCGGTGGGCATCACCACCCTGATGGTCACCCATGACCAGGCCGAAGCCCTGTCCATCAGCGACCGTGTGGTGGTGATGCAGGCCGGGCGTGTGACCCAGATCGACGCGCCGTACAAGCTCTATGAGCACCCGCGCACGCGGTTTATCTCGGACTTCGTCGGCAAGGCCAACCTGCTGGCCGGCGACTACGATGCGCTCGGCGCACCCCAAGTGCGTCACGACGGCGGCGCAGGCGAACTGACCCTGAGCCTGCGCCCGGAAAAAATCCAACTGGTGGAGCCTGGCACCGGGCGCATGCAAGGCAAAGTGCTAGACCGCTACTTTTTCGGCAGCCAATGGCTGTACCGCGTCCACACCGCCCTGGGCGAAATCACTGTGGTGCGCAGTAACGACGGCAGCGCACCTTTGGCTGGCGGCGCGGCAGTGGGCCTGCAATGGCAGGCCGATTTGCTGCGGGTACTGGCCGCCGATGAGGTGCACCCATGAGTCGCGGTTACCTGCTCTCGCTGCCAGCGCTGGTGCTGTTTGCCGGGCTGCTGATCGTGCCGCTGGGCTTGACCCTGGTGCTGTCGTTCAATGTGTTCGACTACCAAGTGGGCGTGAAGGTCGATGAGTGGACCTTGGCCCATTATTGGGCGCTGTTGAGCGACGCCTACTTCTACGAGATTTTCTGGCGCACGTTCTGGATCAGTGCCCTGGTGACGCTACTGTGCGTGGTGATCGGCGTGCCGGAGGCTTACATCCTCAGCCGCATGGGCACGCCGTGGCGCTCGATTTTCCTGATAGTGATCCTCACACCGCTGCTGATCTCGGTGGTGGTACGCGCGTTTGGCTGGAGCCTGCTGCTGGGTGCCGACGGGCTGATTAACCAAATGATCCAGGCTCTCGGCGGCAGTCCGATGAAGCTGCTGTATACGCCCTTCGCCGTGATCATCGCGTTGGTGCACGTGATGCTGCCGTTCATGATCATCCCGGTGTGGACCTCCCTGCAAAAGCTCGATCCGTCAGCCGAACAGGCGGCGTTGTCCCTGGGCGCCAGCCAAGCCACGGTGATGCGCAAGATCGTATTGCCCCAAGTGATGCCCGGTGTGCTGTCCGGCACATTGATCGTGTTCGGCCTGGCCGCCAGCTCCTTTGCGATCCCCGGTCTGCTGGGCGGGCGACGCCTGAAGATGGTCGCCACCGTGGTGTACGACCAGTACCTCTCGGAACTCAACTGGCCCATGGGCGCGACCCTCGTGGTGGCGCTGCTGTTGGTCAATCTGCTGATCATGCTGAGCTGGAACCGTATGGTCGAAGGCCGCTACAAAAAGTCCCTGGGGGTTTAAGCGCATGTCCAGAAACGGTCCGTTGGCCCTCGGTTTCCATGCAGCGGTGGTGCTGTTCATGATGGCGCCGCTGGTGGTGGTGTGCCTGGTGGCATTCACGCCAGAGAACACCTTGAGCCTGCCCACGTCGGGCTTCTCCCTGCGCTGGTTTCGCGCAGTGTTCGAACGCGCTGACTTTATCCAGGCGTTCTACAACAGCCTGATCCTGGCCTTCACCGCCGCCACGCTGGCGACCCTGATTGCGGTGCCGGCGGCCTTGGCGATCAGTCGCTATGCGTTCCCGGGGCGCAATTTTTTCAGCGCGCTGTTCCTGTCGCCCATCATCATTCCGCACCTGGTGCTAGGGGTGGCCATGCTGCGCCTGTTTGCGCTGATGGGCGTAAACGGCAGCTTTACCTGGCTGATGCTCGCGCACGTGGTGATCATCACCCCCTACGTGCTGCGCCTGGTATTGGCGGCGGCCATCGGCATTGATCGCAGTGCCGAGCAGGCCGCCGAATCCCTCGGCGCCGGGCGCTTTACGCTGTTCCGGCAGATCACCCTGCCAATGATTTTGCCTGGCGTGGCCGGTGGGTGGTTGCTGGCGTTCATCAACAGTTTCGATGAAGTGACCCTGTCGATTTTCGTCAGCTCGCCGGCCACGCAAACCCTGCCGGTGCGCATGTACGTGTACGCCACCGAGTCCATCGACCCGATGATGGCGGCCGTTTCGGCGCTGGTCATCGCACTGACGGCAGCGACCATGATTGTGCTCGACCGGGTCTACGGCCTGGACCGCGTACTGGTGGGGAAACACTGATGGCCTTGTTCAAGCGACTGAGCGAAACCCAACGCCCTGCCCTGGCCTTTACCCTCGACGGCCAACCCGCCACGGGGCTGCTCGGCGACACCCTGCTGACCGCCATGCTGACCTGTGCCGAGCACCTGCGCGGCAGCGATTTCAGCGCCGAGCGCCGCGCCGGGTTTTGCCTGATGGGCGCGTGCCAGGATTGTTGGGTGCGGCTGGCCGATGGGCGGCGGGTGCGCGCCTGTTCGACCCAGCTTGAAGACGGCCAGGCGATCAGCCGTGACCCGGGGCGCCAGCCATGAAGCCGGTGGTGATTGTGGGTGCAGGCCCGGCGGGGATCAGCGCGGCGCGCACGTTGCTAGACCACGGCATCACACCTTGCCTGGTGGATGAGAGCCCGCGCGGTGGCGGGCAGATTTATCGCCGCCAACCTTCAGGGTTTCAACGCACCGCCAGGCAGGTCTACGGGTTTGAAGCGCGCAAGGCCCAAGCCGTGCACCGCACCATGGATGAACTGGCAGCCTTGATCGACTATCGGCCCGATACCTTGGTGTGGAACGCCGAGGACGGTCGCCTGGACATGCTCAATAACGGGCGCGCCGACAGCCTCGAATACGCGCAGGTGATAGTCGCCACCGGCGCCACCGACCGCATCCTGCCTGTGCCGGGCTGGACATTGCCCGGTGTCTACAGCCTGGGCGCGGCACAAATCGCCTTGAAGTACCAAGGTTGCGCGATTGGCGAACGCGTGGTGTTTTGTGGCTCCGGGCCGTTGCTCTATTTAGTCGCGTACCAATACGCAAAGGCCGGTGCCAAGGTGCTGGCGGTGCTTGACAGTGCGCCGCTGAGCGCCCAATGCCGGGCCTTGCCAGCGCTGCTCAGGCAACCGGCGACCCTGGCCAAAGGCATGTATTACCGCGCCTGGCTGACCGCTCACGGGATTGCCGTGCATCAGGGCGCAATGCTCAAGCAGATCGACGGTGACCAACGGGTGCGTGGCATTCGCTTCGGCGAACAGACCCTGCCATGCGATGCGGTGGCCTTCGCCCACGCCCTGCGCAGCGAAACGCAATTGGCCGATCTGCTCGGCTGTGAGTTTGCCTGGAACCCGCTCAATCGCGCCTGGCTGCCGCAACGTGACAGCGCCGGGCGCAGCAGTGTCGAAGGGGTGTACCTGGCGGGCGACGGCGCCGGGATCATGGGCGCCGATGCCGCGCAAATGGCCGGCGAATGTGCCGCGCTGGCGTTGCTGGAAGATACCGGCGTCGCGGTCGACCCGCACCGCCGGGCCACACTGGAGCGGCAGTTGGCGCGTATCCAGCGCTTTCGCCAGGGCCTGGAAACCGCGTTCCCCTTCCCCGAGCACTGGGCCGCGCAGGCGCCGGACGAACTGGTCCTGTGCCGCTGCGAAGAGGTCAGCGTCGGCGAGGTGCGCGCCGTGGTGGATGAAGGCCACTGGGAAATCAACCGGGTCAAAGCCCATTGCCGCGTCGGCATGGGCCGCTGCCAAGGGCGGATGTGCGGGTTGGCGGCGGCGGAAATCGTAGCAGAGCGCAGCGGCCGCGACCTCCCACAGATCGGGCGTCTGCGTGGCCAGGCGCCGATCAAGCCGCTGCCGTTTGGCGTGCAGGTGCAGCCATGATCGACGTCATCGTCTTGGGGGGTGGCATCGTCGGGGCTTCGGCGGCCTTGGTGCTCGCGCAAAAAGGCCAGCGGGTGGCACTGGTAGAACGGGATTTTTGTGGCTCGCACTCAAGCGGCGTCAATTACGGCGGCGTGCGGCGCCAGGGGCGGCCCTTGCATCAGTTACCGCTGTCCCAGCGCGCTCACCAACTGTGGGCCGACCTGCCTGGGTTGATTGGTATTGAGGGTGAATACGTGCGCTGCGGGCATTTGAAGCTGGCGCGCAGCCCCGGGGATTTTGCCGCACTGCAAGCCTACGCCGATCAGACCCGTGGCTTTGGCCTGGGCTTGCAGCTGTTGGACCGCAGCGAGTTGCGCAAGCGTTTTCCCTGGGTGGGCGACGTGGCAGTGGGCGCCTCGTTGTGCCCGGATGATGGGCATGCCAACCCGCGGCTGGTGTCCCCAGCCTTTGCCCGTGCCGCCCAACGCCATGGCGCTGCGGTGTACGAGCAAGCCGAGGTGATCCGCATCGCGCACGACAGCCGACTGTTCCAGGTGCACTGCGCCAACGGCCTGCACTTGCAAGCGCCCTGGCTGCTCAACTGCGCCGGCGCCTGGGCTGGCAAGGTCGCCGCGCAATTGGGCGAGCCGGTGCCGATTATCTCGGCGCACCCGGCAATGCTGGTCACCGAGCCGCTGCGGGGAGTGATGACCGTCAGCACCGGCGTCGAGGGCGGCGGCATCTATGCCCGGCAAGTCGCCCGTGGCAATTGCATCCTCGGCGGCGGGCGCGGCTTTGCCCTCGGCCCACACCAAGCCCGGCCGGGCCAGGCGGCGGTGCTGGAGATCCTGCGCAATGCCGGCGAACTCTACCCGTTTCTCCAGGGAGCCCAGGCCATTCGCACCTGGAGCGGCACCGAAGGTTACCTGCCGGACAACGAACCGGTGATCGGCCCCAGCAGTACCCAACCCGGCCTGCTCCACGGCTTCGGCTTTGCCGGCGCCGGGTTCCAGCTCGGCCCCGCCGTCGGTGAAGCCTTGGCAGAGATCGTCTGCGACGGCAGCAGCCGCCAACCCATCGAAGCGTTTTCCATCCGTCGTTTCCAAGCCTGAGAGGAAAAACCCCATGCAATCACGTCTCGCGTTGTCCTGCTTGTCCCTCGCCTTGCTCACCAGCACGGCCCATGCCGCCCCCACGCTGTACCTGGGCATGAACGGCGGTACCATGGAACGGGTGTACGCCGACAAGGTGCTGCCCGCCTTCGAAAAGGCCAATAACGCCAAGGTCGTGATCGTACCCGGCACCTCATCGGACATTCTTGCCAAGGTCCAGGCCAACCAGGCCAACCCGCAGATGCATGTGATGTTCCTCGACGACGGCATCATGTACCGCGCCATCTCCATGGGCCTGTGCGACAAGCTCGCGCCGAGCCCGCCACTGGAACAGATCCCGGCCAAGGCCCGAATCAAGGACGAAGCCGTGGCCGTGACCCTGGGCGTCACCGGCCTTGGCTACAACGCCAAGATGTTCAAAGACAAAGGCTGGGCCGCGCCCACCTCATGGATGGACCTGGCCGACCCGCGCTTCAAGGACAAAGTGGTGTTCCAGTCCCTGGCCTCCTCCACCTTCGGCCTGCATGGTTTCCTGATGTTCAACCGCATCCAGGGTGGCGATGAAAGCAATGTGGAACCGGGCTTCAAGGCCTGGCCTACGACCGTGGGCCCCAACGTGCTGGAATACATCGCCAGCTCCGCGAAGATCTCCGAGATGGTGCAAACCGGCGAGGCCGCGATCTTCCCCCTGACCCCGACCCAGGTCGCCACGCAAAAGCTGCTCGGCATACCGATGGAGTACGCGCAGCCCAAAGAAGGTGCGGTGGTGCTCAACGTGGCCGAATGCGTGATCGCCCGCAATGACCAGCCGGAACTGGCGCAGAAGCTCGCAGCGTTCTTGCTGACTGCCGAGGCCCAGGCGCCGGCGTTGGAAGAAGGTGACCAGATCCCGTCGAACCCGACCACCCCCACCACCGACAAAACTCGCGCGCGGGTGGAGGCCATGCAGAGTTATCTGCAGACCGCCATTTCGATTGATTGGGACCAGGTCAACCAGGCACGGCCGCAATGGAATGCGCGGTGGAGTCGGTCGATTGAGCGTTGAGGCTCAGCCCTGCGCAATCAGGGCCAGTTCTTCGCGGGTGCGACTGATGTATGCACCGGCCTTGAGCAATTCGTCGACAGCCTGTACACCGCCCTCCTCGCTGATGCCTCGGCACGCCGGCAAATGCAGGATCACTTGCAAGCCGGCCTTGAGCAATTGCAACGCGGTAGTCTTGACGCAATAGTCCAGCGCCAGGCCGCCGACGATCACGCGGGCCACGCCGTGGGCCTTGAGGTACTCGATGACGCCGGTGGACAGTTTGTCGTGCAGGTCGTGGTAACAGGCGCCGTAGGGGTGCAGGTCGGGCTCGACCCCTTTCCAGATGAAGTAGTCGTAGTCATAGGGGGTGGGCAACTCATCGAGCAGGGTGAACCCTTCGGTGCCGGGCACGCAGTGGCTGACCCAGGTCACATCGGCATGGGCCAGGCCGGTGGGTTGCAGCATCTCGCTGTGCTGCCCGACCACCCAGGGTGCGTGGGGGGTGTGGGCGTCCTTGCTGCCGATGCGGTGGCCGGCGAGACTGGCCATGTAATTGAGTTCGGCACCAATGCCGTCGCCACCGGCCACTGGCAACTCGTTGGGACACAAAGGCGTGAAGCTCTTCTGGGCGTCGACGTCGAATGAAGCGATGGCAGCTTTCGAAAGGCTCATGGTCGTTCTCGGGTGGTCTGCACGTACGACCGCCTCCGGGCGAGCGTAGAAATCTTGAAGTATGGAACAGTTTACTGCGGGGATCGATGCGTTGCTGACTTACCCTATTCTCAATAACGCTGAAGTTCAAAGGTGGGAGCTGGCTTGCCTGCGATGAGGCGAGTGAATCCACCAACGCTATCGCAGGCAAGCCAGCTCCCACAGTTGGGTCAGCGTCAACCGCTAATTCATCCAATTGCCGCCATCGACGTTATAGGTCTGGGCCACCACATAATCGGCGTCCGTCGACGCCAGGAAGATCGCCATGCCGGTCAGGTCTTCAGCCGTGCCCATCCGCCCAAACGGCACCTCATCCCCTACGCGCTTTTTCTTCTCGCCAGGCGCCAGCCCTTCATGCCTGGCGAACAACGCATCCACTGCGTCCCAATGCTCGCCGTCCACCACACCGGGGGCGATGGCATTGACATTGATGCCCTGCTTGATCAGGTTCAACCCCGCCGATTGCGTCAGGCTGATCACCGCCGCCTTGCTCGCACAATAAACTGCCACCAACGGCTCGCCTCGCCGCCCGGCCTGGCTGGCCATGTTGATGATCTTGCCGCCATGCCCTTGGCTGATCATCTGTCGGGCTGCGGCCTGCAGGGTGAACAGGGTGCCGGCGACGTTGATCGAGAACAGCCGTTCAAAGCTGTCGCGGGTGATGTCGACGATGGGGGCCAGGTCGAACAGGGCGGCGTTGTTGATCAGGATATCGAGCTTGCCAGCGTGGCTCACCACTGTGGCGATCGCCGCGTCGATGGAGGCCTGGTCGGTGACGTCCATCGCCACGGCGTAAGCCTGGGGCCCCAGTTCGGCGGCGGTGGCCTGGGCCTGTTGCAGGTTGATGTCGGCGATGGCCACGGTGGCGCCTTCAGCGATGTAGGCTTGGGCGAACGCACGGCCAATGCCTCGCGCCGATCCGGTGATCAGCGCGCTTTTACTTTCGAGTCGTTTCATGGGGGCTCCTGTGAAGGTTATTGCCGGTAGCCGGTGAACACCGCCGAGAACAGCTTGCCGACCTTTGTTGTTGAGCCTCGATTACAGCAGCTTGGCCTGCCGCCTCACAAACGGCTGGCGAATGCGCGGCTGATACTTTTTTAACCTGAGGCACAGGATCAAAAAAGTATCAGCCTCAGGCGAAACCGGGGCTAGCGCACCGATTGCCAGTGCGGGTATTTTGGGAAAATTGCACCACCACAAGAGGCAGCATCATGCCCGTCAGCCCCGCCACCCTGTTCGAGCATCGCCCTGCGGAGCTTGAGGTGATCCTGACCGAACCGGAACATGGTTTTCGCTGGTTCGAACATGACTATCCCTATGAACTGGCACGCTGGAACCACCACCCTGAATTCGAAATCCACCTGATCCGCCAAGGCAGCGGCAAGCTGGTGGCGGGCGACTATATCGGTGCGTTCAGCGCCGGGCATGTCGCACTGATCGGCCCTGACCTGCCTCACGACTGGATCGGCGACCTGGCCCCCGGCGAATACCTGCACGGGCGTGATGTGGTGCTCCAATTCGACGGCGCCGCCCTGCTCGCTCTGCGCACCACCCTGCCGGAACTGGGCGAGTTACAGGCGTTGTTTGAACAGGCGCGACGCGGCCTCGAATTCACCGGAGCAACCGCCACACACGCCGCCAGGCTGATGGAGGCCATCGGCAATGCCCATGGTCTGCAACGCCTGACCCTATTTCTGCAACTGCTCGATACGCTGAAGAACGCCCCGCCCTCACAGGCCAAGACCCTGGCCAGCCCGTGCTACGCACCGACCCTGGATGCGCGCAGCGCCGAACGTATCAACAAGGCGCTTGACTACCTGATGCGGGAACTGACCGGCGATGTACGCCTGTCGGACATCGCCCGGCAGCTGGACATGAGCGAACCTGGCTTTTCGCGGTTTTTCAAACGCAACACCGGCCACGGCTTTATCGACCTGATGCGCAAGTTCCGCGTGCAGCGTGCCTGCCGCTTGCTGTTGCACAGCCAGATGTCAGTGGCGGACATCTGCTTTGAGGTGGGTTACGCCAACCTGTCGAATTTCAATCGCCACTTTCGTATCGAAATGCACCAGACGCCGAGTGAGTACCGGCGACAGGCCGCACTTCAATTATTCACCCCGGTTGCCCATCACCCGCCGCCCTACTCGTCCGCCCCTTGAGCCAGTGCCTGCTGTGCCAGACGGGCAACCTGCAACTCAATCATGGCACGCTCGCGCTCCTGGTCTTCCAGAAACCAGGCGGCAGACAACCCGGCATGAGCCACCACCCATTGCAACAAACGCGGACGTGAGAGGCCGGCCGCCAGGGCGATAACCCCAACCTGGCGGCTGAAACGCAGTGGATCGCTACTGGTCGGCAAGTCCGGATTGCAGATCAAATTGGCGTAATCGTAACCGCGCTCGCCCATCACCCGCTTTGGATCAATCGCCAGCCAGCCACGAGGGCCAAAGTCGAGGATATTGTCGTGATGGCAATCACCGTGCAGTACCACAACCTCCTGTTGCGCAGCCAGCAATGTCCGGGCCGTCGCCGCGCAGTCGCGTAAGACACCGCCCTCCTGTTCGGCGGCGTGCCACAAGGATCGGAACCACTCATCCAGCCCAACCAACCCTTCGGGCGGCGACACACGAGGCGCATGCAGCCGGGCCAGAGTTGCGCAGGCGATCTGGCTGGCTTCGTCGTCCTGACCATTGAGGGCCATGCGCATCAAGGAACCTGAGCCCGTTGCGCGTTCCATTAACACTGCAGTGTGGTCATGGGCGAACACCCGTGCCGCGCCGTCACCTGCCCACCAGCTCAGCAGGCGGCCGCCGAGTTTTTCCTCAGGGGTATGAGCAATTTTCAACATCGCCGGCACGCCTTTCCAGCGGACCGGCAACAGGTCGCTGCCGGGTGTGACGATAGGCTGTCCATCAGCACTCAGCTCCCAGGCACGCAGGTAGTGTTCGAACATCAAGGTTCCTCCACAGGGTGACGCATCAGGATGACAGAAATCCCAGTGTTTTCCTGACCAAAGCGTCGGCTAATTGCTCTTTTTTCTAAACAGTTCAAGCCATTGACCCAAGTTGGTACAACCTGTGCAAACGTTTGCGGAACGAACTTGACCGCCAAGTTCACTCCTCCCCGTCGAATCGGGTTTAAACCGCGTAAGAATAAGGACTTTCAATGCACCCCACCTCAAAGCCTCGTGCCGGTCTTGGCGTTTCGTTGCTACTGGCCGCCGTTACGGGAGTACTCAGTGCACCCATTTTGGCGCAGGAAAAGCCCGTGGATGACTCAGCACAGGGCGAAACCCTCAGCCCTGAAGCCAACCCCCCGGCGAAAAAAGGCGTGTATCTGTCCGAGTGGTTCAACCAGGACCTCACGCTGATCGGCAGCAAAGACATCAGTTTCGGCCCCAAGCCTCAAGATGACGTCTACCTGGAATACGAGTACTTCGGGCGCAAGGGCCCCTTTGAGTTGTACGGCTATATCGATGTACCGAAGATCCTCACCATCGGTAACAGTAATGACAAAGGTGTGTGGGACCATGGCTCGCCGGTGTTCATGGAGCATGAACCGCGGATCTCCATCGACTACCTCGCAGGACGCAGCCTGGCAATTGGCCCATTCAAGGAATGGTATGTGGCCTTTGACTGGATCTACGACCACGGCAGCCGCAAGGAAAACCGCGCCAACACCCTGTACAGCGGCCTGGGTACCGATATCGACACCCATTCGAGGGTCAACCTGTCGGCCAATTTCTACGGGCGCTACCAGTGGGAAAACTACGGCGCCAGCAATGAGTATTCCTGGGACGGCTACCGAGCGCAGATGAAGTACATCGTGCCCATCGGCAAGTTCGACAACGGCGCCTCGCTGACCTACATCGGTTTCACCAACTACGATTTCGGCTCGGACCTGCACAAGGACAACCCGGCGCGCACCGCCAATTCCCTGGTGGCCACCAACGTGTTGCTGTACTCGTTTACCCATCTGCGCTTTACCCTGGTCGGCCGTTACTTTCACAACGGCGGCAACTGGGAGGACGGCAGCGAGTTGAATTTCGGCGAAGGCAACTTCCGCGCACGCTCAGACGGCTGGGGTTACTACGCCGGCGTGGGCTATCAATTCTGATCAAGGAGCTGTAGATGAACGCATTGACCCGTGTCTCGCTGGCCTTCGGCCTGGCCCTATTGCCCCACATGGTGCTGGCGGATAGCCCAGCACCGATCAAACCCAAGGTGATGCTGATCACCATGTTTGCCCCCGAGGCGCAAACCTGGATCGACCGCCTCGAACTTAAACAAGAAGTACGCGTTCCAGGCTTGTCCGCCGAATATCCAGTGATTCGCTGCAACAACCAGGACGTGTGCCTGCTGGTGACCGGCATGGGCCAGACCAACGCTGCCGCATCTACCCTGGCCCTGGCCTTGTCGCCCAAGTTCGACCTGCGCCAGAGCTACTTCCTGATCGCCGGGATCGCCGGCATCAACCCCAAGCACGGCACCATCGGCACCGCCGCCTGGGCCCATTACCTGGTGGAGTTCGGCACGCAGTGGGAGCTGGATTCACGGGATGCGCCCAAGGACTGGCCGACGGGCTATATAGGGATCAACACCAAGGGGCCCAACGAAAAACCTCCGCTGGACTACAAGACCGAAGTGTTTGAGCTCAACCAAAAGCTGCAAGCCAAGGCGTTTGCCTTGTCGCACAAGGTGGAGCTGACAGAAAGCACAGAGTCCGCCGCCTGGCGCAAACACTACCCCGCCGCCCCGGCCAACCAGCCGCCGCAAGTCACCCGCTGCGACACCCTGGCGGGCAACACTTGGTTTTCCGGCACGCGGTTGAGCGAACGTGCCGAAGTCTGGACCCAGTTGCTCACCGACAACAAAGGCGAATACTGCACCACCCAACAGGAGGACAACTCCACCTACGAAGCGCTGCTGCGCGCCAGCCGCGAAGGCTTGGTGGATATCCAGCGTCTGGCCGTGGTGCGCGCAGGCTCTGACTTTGACCGGCCTTACCCTGGCTACAGCGAAGTGGACAACCTGCTCAAGTATGCCGATCAGGGTGGGTTTGTACCGGCGCTGGAAAACCTGTACCGCACGGGCAACCCGTTGGTCCAAGCGATTGTGAAGAACTGGTCGGCGTGGGAAAAAGGCGTTCCCGAAACCGAATAAAGATCAACATTGTGGGAGCGGGCTTGCTGTGGCGAGCAAGCTTGCTTGCGCTGGGGTGCGTAGCGCCCCCAAAAAAGCCGGCTCCAGCTGCGCTGTCGAGCGGGAGCAAGCTCCCTCGCCACAGCAAGCCCGCTCCCACATTTCTATCCATCACGGCAGGAAAATGATTTTGTCTGGGCTGCCGTTGTTCACTTCTGCATAGCACTGAACACCCTCCACCAACGCCACTTCACGCAACCCCGTAGGCAGCGGCAACAGGCCTTCATCAAAGAAGCGCCCAAACGCCTCCAGCATCACCGCGCATTGTTCGCAGCTATAGAGCAAAGAGTTGATCCCCACCACCGACCCGCCCTTACGGTACAGCGCCAGGGCCGGTAACTGCACGTGGCCGTCAACCGGGGCGGCGATGATGGCGATGCGGCCGAACGGTGCCAGCCCCGCCACCGCGGCAGGCAGCCAGAAACCGGTAGTGTCAAAGATCACGTCGGCGCCGCCATTGAACACGGCCTGCACTTGCGCGCCCAGTTCCTCCGGCTTGCCCAAGGCAATCGCCTCCAGCCCTTGGGCCTGCAACAACTCGAGCTGATCGGCCTTGCGCACGGCCGCCAATACCTGCGCACCGCGTATCTTCGCCAGCGCCAACGCCGCACTGCCGACCGCGCCGTTGGCGCCGATCACCAGCAAGCGCGTGCCCTTGCCAACGCCGCTGCGCTCCAGGGCATCCCAGGCGGTGGTAAACGGCACACCGAGGCTGGCCGCCTGGGCAAAGCTCAAGTGCGTGGGTTTGTGCGCTACGCCCTTGGCTGACACGCGCAGGTATTGGGCATGGGAACCGTCAGCGAAAAACCCCAGGTCACGACCGGTGCCCCAAACCTCCTGGCCGAGCAATGCCTGCGGGCCTTCCACCACCACGCCTGCGAAGTCACGCCCAGGGATGCGTGGCAGCGTGGTGTAGGGGAAACGGCCAAGCACGTTTTTGACGTCGCTGGGGTTCAGGCCCGCCGCGTTGACCTTGACCAACACTTCGTCGGCAGACGGTACCGGCATGGGCACCTCCACCAGGCGCAGGTGGGCGAGGTCGCCGGTGGCGGTAAATTGCAGTGCGTTCATAGAGGGCATCCGTGGAAGGGAAAAGGGATCAGGACAACCAACCACTGACCAACTGCCGCGCCATGGGCCAGAGCTTTTCGCCGAGCAGCATGCCCATCAGGCCGACCAGTGCGATAGCGGGCGGTGCAGGCGAGCGGAAGTCCAGCGCGCCGTAGATCACGCCGACAAACAGGCCGATGGCCAAGGAAATCAAATAGCTCATGAAGGCTGCGCCCGGTGGATTGATGGGCTCAGTCTAGGGCGCACCTACCGTGGGTATCGGCCAAGTGCTTCAGGATTTCGGCCAACTCCGGTACTGCGACGGCGACACGCCCAATTCGCGTCGGAACATGTCGCTGAAGCTGCTGGGCGAGTAACCCAGGGTGCGCGCTATGCCGCTCACCGACTGGCCTTGGATCAACTCCGCAGCCGCCGTGGCCAACTGCACCTGACGGCGCCACTGGGCAAACCCCATGCCCAGGTGCTGCTGGAACAGCCGCGCCAGGGTGCGCACGCTGGCGCCCGCTGCCTCGGCGTGCTGTTCGAACGGGATGTCCAGGGAAGGCGCAGCCATGACCGCCTGGCACGCATTGATCAGCCGACGATCCGCCGCCACCGGCATGGCGATGCGAATAGGCGAGCGCCGTGCGCGTTGCAACTCCAACAGAGCCAGGCCCACCACAGCGTCATAGTAAACCGCATCACCGTGATCACCCTGCTCGACCAAGGTCACGATCAACTCCCGCAACAAGCGGCCCACTTCGATGACCTGCACCTGGCTGTCCAGCGTCGCCGCCAACGCCGGGCGCAGGTAGATATTGCGCATCTGCAAATCGGAGACCACACGGATCCCGTGCTCCACCCCCGGCGGCAACCACACTGCACGCTGGGGCGGCACTACCAGGGCTTCGCGGGGCGTCTCGACCCACATCACACCGCTCATGGCGTAGAGCAACTGGCCCCAATCGTGGCTGTGCGGTTCTACGTACAACCCACGCGGGTAGGTACGCGCCAACGGCTGCACGGGAACGGCGTGATCACTAAGGTCGGGGGGCGCGGCCAGGGCCATGGCGGTACACATCAAACAAGGACGGGCGACCATGGTAAAGACTGGTCGCCGGCAAGCGAACTGTTTTTACTCATCCTGCAGGCACCGGGTGCCCGGGCCTGCAGGTCAATCCTGTCAACCGTGGGCCGACTTGGCGCATTCGCATCCCGTCGCCGCCGCGCAGGGTTCACCGTGAGCATGGTGCTCGGCACAGCCCTGGCAGCAATAGCCCTTGCCGTCTTTCATTATTGCGTCAGCGCCCAGTACACATTTGCAGTGAGGGCAAGCACAGGTTTGATCTGGCATGGTCAGACTCCTTGTTCATGGTCGTCCGATGCGGCGAGCGCCGCACCTTAAGCAGTGACCCTGGGCAAGCAAGCATGGTTCAGCGCCGTCAGTCGGCCCGGCGGCTATTACTGCGGTACATGAACACCAACGCCAGGGCGAGCAACAGCATCGCGAGGATACGACTGCCCGACAGCTCGATCGCCGGGTTGCCCAGCCAGCCAAAGTTGTCGATCAACATGCCCATGCCCAGTTGCCCGACAATCACGGCCACCGTGGCGACGGCCGTACCGACCACCGGCACCGCGCCGACCATCACCATCATGTACACCACGCCAAACAGGGCACCGGTCAATTGCCACTTTGGCACCTCCAGCAGGCTGACGGCCTGGGCCGGCTCGAAGAAAAATATCAACAACGCCGTGGTCAGCGCGCCCACCGCGAAAGTCAACAGACTGCTGCGCAACACTCCCACAGTCTGGCCCAGACGCCCATTGATAGCGGCCTGCACACTCAGCACCGCCCCCGCCGCAATCACCATCACCAACAACATAAACAGATTCATCGCCTTAGCCTCGTGCAATCAGAACCAGTGCCGCCACAATCAACGCCAACGCGATCCAGCGCTCGCCATTGACCCGTTTGCGCGCGGTGCCGAACCAGCCGAAGTGGTCGATCAACACACTCTTGCCCACCTGGCCCGAGAGAATCGCGATCATGGTCATCGCGATGCCGATGTGCGGTGTAGCCAGGGTCAACACCACTACATACATCGGCCCCAGAAACCCGCCGATCAACTGCCAGCGCGGCAGCTGCGTGAATGCCGGGCCCTTTTGCGGGCCGCTGAACAGCAGCAGTAAAAACAGAATCGCCGTGCCAACGCCAAAGATGCTCAACGTCGCCCACAAATGCCCGACCTGCGCGCCCAATGGCCCGAGCAATCCGGCCTCCACCGACAGGCCCATGCCCGCCAGAATTACCAACGGCAACAGCAGCAGCCGTAGAAGGTTATTGCTCGGCCTGGCCTGCGCCAAGCCTTCGGTGGAACGTGCCTGCATACATCACCTGTGTATCAAGAATGGAAAAACATGGCGCGCATTATCCGGTGGCCGTGCTGTGCGATAAATGGGAGTATGCGGACAACACCTTTGCGTAAAACGCACAGCCTGGAGAGATGATGCAGGGCTTGAATGAACTGAGTTTCAAGGCGCTACGCCTGTTTGTGGCCGTGCTGGACCAGGGCAGCTTTTCCGAAGTGGCGCGCCGCGAAAGCCTGGCGCCCTCCTCCATTTCGCGGCAGATTCAACTGATGGAACAGGCCGTCGGCCAGCAATTGCTCTACCGCCATACGCGTGCCGTCAGCCCCACCGAAGCCGGCCGCCTGCTGGGCCGCCACGCACGCTTGCTACTGGAGCAGTTGGAGACGGCGAACCAGGCCCTGCAGGAGCAAGACAGCGAGCCCAGCGGCCTGGTGCGCATCAACGCGCCCATGGTGTTCGGCCAGCGCCACCTTTCACCCTGGCTGGGAGCGCTGTGCCGGCGCTACCCGAAGTTGCAGCTGGATATCCAGCAAACCGACACCTTCGTCGACCCGCTGCAAGATGGCACCGACCTGCTGTTTCGTATCGGCGTGCTCAATGACTCGGGCATGCAGGCGCGCATCTTCGCGCCGCAACGCTTTCGCATCGCGGCCAGCCCTGCTTACCTGGCCCAACATGGCACGCCGCGCCACCCTGACGAACTGGCCCACCACCATTGCCTGGCCTACAAAGGCATCACCGGTCAGCAGCGCTGGTTCTTCCGCCGCGGCCAAGGCGACTGGACTGCCTACAGCGTCAGCGGCCCCATCACCGGCAACCACGCCGACACCCTCACCCACGCCGCCGAACAAGGCCTGGGCCTGGTGGTGTTTCCGTCCTGGCTGATTGGCGAAAGCCTGCGCGCCGGTACCTTGCAGGCGGTGCTGAGTGAGTACGAGGTCGCGACAACCCTGGAGCCCCAACAGATCGCTGCGTTGTGGCCGGGCAGCCGCAGGCTGTCGCTGAAGGTGCGCACGGTGATCGACTATTTCGTGGAGTGTTTTGGGACGGTGCCGTATTGGGATCGGTGAGTGTGACCGCCCCCTGACGGAGCGCAAACTGTTCGAAGGCCGGGTTGAGAAAAAGAGCACATGACTCAACCCTGGCTCAGAACAACCACTGCCCGATCAACCACGCATTCGCCCCACTGATCACCGCGAACAGAAACCACGCCAGCAGCCGCGTGGGCAACCGGTTGACGAACGGCCCCATCAATTGCTTGTCGCCGGTCATGCGGATCAACGGGTACAACGCAAAGGGCAATTGCAGGCTCAGTACCACCTGGCTGAGAATCAACAGCTTGCCGATAGCATCGTCACCCATCAGCCATACCCCGAGAAACGCCGGGATCAGCGCCAGCCCACGGGTAATCAGGCGGCGCTGCCAGCAGGGTATGCGCAGGTTGAGGTAACCCTCCATAATCACTTGCCCGGCGATGGTGCCGGTAAAGGTCGAACTCTGGCCCGAAGCCAGCAAGGCGATACCGAACAGGATGCTGGCGAAAGCACCGCCGACCAAAGGGTCGAGCAGGTGATAGGCGTCCTGGATTTCCACCACATCGGTATGGCCGGTCTTGTAGAAGGCCGCTGCGGCTAGCACCAGGATCGCGGCGTTGACCAACAGCGCCAAGGCCAGGGAGCCGATGGTATCGATACGCGCCAGCTTGACTGCATCCTGCTTGCTCGCCAGGTCCTTGCCGATCAGGCGGGTCTGCACGATAGAGGTGTGCAGGTAGAGGTTATGGGGCATGACCGTGGCACCGAGGATGCCGATGGCCAGGTACAACGGCGCCGCATCGCTGATGGCCGACAGTGACGGAGTGAACCCGCTGAGCACGTCGGGCCAGTAGGGTTTGATCAGCACCAGTTCGATGAAAAAGCACACGCCGATGGTGGCGACCAGCGCTAGCATGATCGCTTCCAGGCGCCGAAAACCGCGATTTTGCAGGGCCAGGATCAACAGCGTGTCGAATGCAGTGATGACAATGCCGGTGGTCAGCGACACCCCCAGCAACAGGTGAAACGCCAGGGCGCAGCCGAGCACTTCGGCAAGGTCTGTGGCGATGATGGAGATTTCCGCCAACACCCACTGGGTACGAGCAGAGCGCTTGCTGTAGCGCTCACGGCACAGTTGCGCCAGGTCCTTGCCAGTGGCGATGCCCAGCCGCGAACACAGGCATTGCACCGCCATCCCCGCCAGGCTGGCCAGCAGCACCACAAACAACAGGCTGTAGCCGTAGCGTGAACCGGCTTCAATGGCCGTTGCCCAGTTGCCGGGGTCCATGTAGCCGATGGAGATCAACAGGCCTGGGCCAGCGAACATCAACACCCGTTTAAAAAACGAGGCCTTGGGATCAACAGCGACAGAACCGGCCACTTCCGGCGGGCAGAACGGGGCGGTAGCGATTTTTGGCAGGCTGAATTTCACGCGGTATTCCAGGCAAATACACAAGACTTGGGCAGCAGCTTATCAGTCGGTGGCGACCGTGCGCATCACCGTATCCCGTGGCAGGTCAAACGCTTCCACCACTTGCACCACCAGCTCCAGTTCCTGGTTGAGCGCCTCGCGCTCCATGCGTTGGCGGATCACGCCGACCACCAGTACCGCCAAGGTGGTGATCGAATACGCCGGGCCGGAAAACGCCCGCACCCCGCTGACCAGCAACATCGCCGCAGCCAGCGCCTGGCCCACTACCGGAATCGCCGTCGCCGCACCGCGCCGCAGGATAAACCCGGTCAGCCCGGCCAACGCCGTGCCGCTCAAGGCTGCGGTAGCCGAACGGCCCACATCCAAGCGGTTGAACAACCCCTGCTCTTTTTGTGCCGCCGCCTTGAGCTCGGCCTCGAACGCCTGACGATCAGCGCGGCTGAGTTTGTCCTTGTACTGCTCGATCAGTGTTTCTGCGACCTGCCCTTCGATCTCGGCAAGCGCCACATGCTCAAGTGGTTGGTCGAACTTGATGCCCAGGCGTTGCGCCACATCTTCGGCAATCTGGCGATAGCCCACGCCATGGCCACGGGCCAGGTTCATAAAGCTATCACCGCCCATGCGCTGCAATTCAATGGCCAGTTTCAACGGCTCACGCACACTGGCATCAATCGCGGCACTGCGCTTTTGCGCCATCAGTTCGGCAAGAAACTTCAGCTCCTCCGGCCGCGCTTGCACCAACGCCGGGTACAGGTCCACGTCCGCTTCGGCAAAACGCACTTCACTGCTGCGCGAGTCCACACGGATCATGCCGCGTCGCTCCTGCAGCAAATCGGTGTACTGCACCACCGTCTTCAACTGCGGCCAATAGGCGGCATGATCGAAGCTGGCCAGGTGCACATTGGTGACCTTGGCCTTGAGCGCGGGCGTCACGTCAATCGCATAGCGACCGATGCAACGCTCGGTATCGGGCTTCATGGCCAGCGCCCAGTCCTTGCTAGAATGGCAGTTGATGAGCCGCCCCTTGAGCGGCGCCGACACTTCGTCCCACGGGCTCGAAGTACAGATCGCGCCGCCCATCAACAACAGGTTATTCAACGGCAATTCGCGAGCGATCCCGGGGCTGGCCAGCAGGCTCTTGACCAGAATGCGTGCGCCCAGGGAATGGCCGATCAGGTTGATGCGCCGCACCGGCAGCGCCTGGTTGTGCAGGTAGCCGGCCAGTTCGGGCAACAAGGTCTTGGCCACTTCATCCACCCGTGCCTCGACACTTTTGTAATGGTCGAGAAAATAGGCAATAGCCTTGCCCACGCCCACCGTCGCCGCGCCCAGGCCGCCACCGCCGAGCAGCGAGGCGAGCACGTCCTTGAACGGTGCAAACAGGTTTTCCAGAAAATGCCCCGCCGGCCAGAACAGCATCAAGTTGGTCGAACCTTCGATACCCGCCAACTGCTGCTTGAAGTTGCCCAGTTGCTGGCGGTTGAAGAACGCCGAGTAACCGTGAACATAGAGATTGAGCACATCCCCCTGGGGCTCGCCACACAGGACGAACGTGGGCTTGCGGGTGCGGTGCATTTCATCCCACTGGTGTTGCATAGGGCGGCGACTCCGGTTGACGGGATGGCGATAGTAACAAACAGAGGCGATCAGAACGGTGAATCCTGACCGACGTTTGCAGAAGGGCCTGGCCAAAACAGTATTCAACCAAGACCAAACGCTGCGCGACTGCTTAAACTGTCTGGGGGGCATGGTAAAACAGCGCCCTGCCCCTTTACCGGAGACCACTGTCATGACGTCCAAAGTTGAACAACTCAAGCCATTTACCAGGGGCATGGGTGCACACTTGCGCACCTTGAGCCAGATCGAGCAACTGGCCAGCGTATGACCCTACTCTCCCCATTGGCCCAACCGCGCACCTTGGTGTTCCTGACGTATCCGCAGATGGGTTTGCTCGACCTGACCGGCGCGCAAACGGTGTTCTGGGCCGCCACCAAGGCCATGGCCGAACGCGGTTTGCAAGGTTATGTGCTGCACAATGCCAGCCTGGCGGGCGGGCTGATGTCAACCGCCGAAGGCTTGAGCGTCGACACTGTGGCTTTGGCGCAGTTGGACCCAGCCGCCATCGACACTCTTGTGGTACCCGGCGCGCCCGCCATTGAGCAAGCCATGCTGGACAATACTGCGCTGGTGGACTGGCTGCGCAACGCCTCCGGTCAGGCGCGACGTACCGCGTCGGTGTGCAGCGGCACGTTTTTGCTGGCGTTGGCGGGCTTGCTGGAGGGTCGCCGCGCGGCGACGCATTGGGCCATGTGCGAGCTGCTCAAGCAACGCTTCCCGAGCATCGAGGTGGACGTGGACGCGATCTTCGTGCAGCAGGGCCAGGTGTGGACCTCGGCGGGCGTCAGTGCCGGGATCGACCTGGCGCTCGCGTTGGTGGAGGCCGACTGCGGGCGCGAAGTGGCGCTGCAAGTGGCACGCGAACTGGTGGTGTTCCTCAAGCGCCCCGGTGGCCAGGCGCAGTTCAGCCAGGTGCTGCAAGCGCAAACCGCCGACAGCGCCGGCTTTGATGCGCTGCATGCCTGGATCAGCGACAACCTGCGCGACAGTGACCTCAGCGTCGAACGCTTGGCCGCGCAGAGCCATATGAGCCCACGCAATTTTGCCCGGGTGTATAAGCAAAAAACCGGTCGCACCCCGGCCAAGGCCATTGAGCTGTTTCGCATGGAAGCGGCGCGCCGCATGCTTGAAGACTCCCAGCGCAGCATCGAGCAGATCGCCGGGCTGTGCGGGTTTGGCGACGAAGAACGCATGCGCTGCACCTTCCACCGCCACCTGGCCATCTCACCGCGCGACTACCGCGAGCGTTTTTCCCGCTAGGCCGACTGACCTGGCAGTCATCCAGGGTTATCTGTCCTTTCGGACAGACCCTGCTGCTTTTACAGTGATCCGGCAATGCCTTGCGGCTTATCTGGTCTCTGGAGCAACCCCATGAAACAACACATTCTGATCATTGGCGCCGGGTTCGGTGGCGTGTGGAGCGCCTTGAGCGCGGCTCGGCTACTGGATAAACACGACCGCAACGATGTGCGCATCAGCCTGCTCGCCCCCCAAGCGGAGCTGCGTATCCGCCCGCGGTTCTACGAGCCCGATGTACATACCATGCTGGCCCCGCTTGATGCGCTGTTCGACGCTGTGGGCGTGACCTTTGTGCAAGGCGCTGCCGACAGCATCGACGCCACTAATAAGCAAGTGACCTACCGCAACGCGGCCGGCATCCCGTCCACCCTCGCCTACGATCGCCTGGTAGTGGCCGCCGGCAGCCGCTTGAACCGCCCCGGCATGGACGGCATCGAGCAAGTGTTCGATGTGGATCAGATCGAAGACGCCGCGCACCTTGAAGCCCATATCAACGCCCTGAAAAACCTGCCCGACAGCCCGGCCCGCAATACCGTGGTGGTGGCCGGCGGCGGCTTTACCGGTATCGAGACCGCCACCGAAATGCCGGCGCGCCTGCGTGCGGCACTGGGTGAGACGGCCAACATCCGTGTGATCGTGGTCGACCGCGGGCCGCAGATTGCCGCGTCGATGGGCGACGGCATACGCCCCTCTATCATCGAAGCCAGCCGCGAGCTGGGGATTGAATGGGTACTGAACACCTCGGTCGCCTTGGTGGATGCCGGTGGCGTGACCCTGGCGGATGGGCAGCGGATTGAATCAAGCACCGTGATCTGGACCATCGGCTTTCGCGCCAACCCGCTGACCGAACAGGTTGAGGGCACCCGCGATCCACAGGGCCGCCTGCACGTGGACGCCCACCTCAAGGTCAAGGGCCAGGCTGCCATCTTCGCCGCTGGCGACGTGGCCTACGCCGCCACAGACGCGCTGGGCAACTTCGCTGCCATGTCCTGCCAGCACGCCATCGCCCTGGGCCGCTACGCCGGCAACAACGTCGCCGCCGATCTGATCGGCGTGGCGCCCATGGCCTACAGCCAACCCAAATACGTGACCTGCCTCGACCTCGGCGCTTGGGGCGCGGTGTACACCGAAGGCTGGGACCGTCAGCTCAAGCTGGTGGGCCAGGAAGCCAAGGAACTCAAACAGCAGATCAATAGCGTGTGGATCTACCCACCGGCGGCGGATAGAGCAGTGGCACTGGCGGCGGCGGATCCGTTGATTCCGGTGGCGTAGGAAAGTCAGCGAACGCATTGCTCAAGGCAGTGAAGATCAAATGTGGGAGCTGGCTTGCCTGCGAAAGCGGTCGCGCAGCAACAGATGCAGTGGCTGACACACCGCCATCGCAGGCAAGCCAGCTCCCACATTAAGTCTGCAGTTATCCGGTGGATACGGGGCGATCAGCTTGGCATCGGGGCACCACCCTGCCCAAACCGCCGAATCGCCAGGCAATACCCCACCAACGCCAACCCCGCCAGCAAACCGCCCGCCGCGCCGATCCAGGCGAAGCCGAAGTGGCTGCCTACCCAGCTGCCCATCAACGCACCACCGCCGATGCCGATGTTGTAGATCCCGGAAAACATCGCCATGGCCACATCGGTGGCGTCCGGTGCCAGCACCAGCACCTTGGACTGCATGGCCAGGCCAAACCCCATGATCGCCATGCCCCAGAAAATGCTCAGCCCCACCAGGTAAGACTCGGCGCCGCTCAACGGCAGCATCAGCGCCAGGCACGCGGCGAGGATAGACACTGCGCCGATCACGAACAGGTGGGGGTTGAAGCGATGCACCAGGCTGAACAACAACGAGCCGATGATGCCAGCACCACCGAACACCAGCAGGATCAGGGTCACGGCACTGCCGCCCAGGCCGGCGACGCCTTCGACGAAGGGTTCGATGTAGCTGTAGGCGGTGAATTGCGCGGTAACGGTCATTGCGGTCAGCACATAGAGCGCCACCAGCGCAGGACGCTTGAACAGCAGCGGCAGACTGCGCAGGGAGCCGGAGTTCTGGCTGGGCAGCAGCGGCAAGGTGCGCCCCAGCCAGAACACCAGGGCGGCGGCGAACGCGGCGATCACCAGGAAGGTAGTGCGCCAGCCCATGGCCTCGCCCAACAGGCGGCCCAAGGGAATGCCCAACACCATCGCCAGGGATGTGCCGGTGGCCAGCAAGCCAAGGGCCTGCACCTGCTTGCCCTCTGGCGCCAGGCGTACAGCCAGCGAAGCCGTGATCGACCAGAACAACGCATGGGCCAGGGCGATGCCGACCCGACTGACCATCAGCAAGCCGAAGCTGGTGGCGACGCTGGAGAGGATATGGCTGGCGATAAACAGACCGAACAGCACAATCAACAATTTGCGCCGTTCGACGTTGCGGGTCAGCAGCATCACCGGCAGCGAGGTCAGCGACACGATCCACGCATAAATGGTGAGCATCAGGCCGACGCTGGCCACGGGCATGTCAAAGCTGGCGCCGATGGCGCTGAGCAGCCCGACGGGGACGAATTCGGTGGTATTGAACACAAACGCGGCCAGCGCAAGGGCGATGACCGGTTGCCAATTGGCTTGTGGGGTTGCGGCTGAAAGGCTCATTGACGGGCGCGGTACTCTGACGGTGATCAAGCGGCCACCCAGGACAAGCGCCGCCGCCGAGCATTCTATAGGTTTCTCGCACCGCTGTTGCTGCGGATCGTCGCCCGGCGGCCTACGGCGAAGTCATGGTAATGATGTAGTTGCCTGACTGGATGAGCTTGCCGGCGCTGTCTACCAACACATAACGCTGATCGTAATAGCGCCCCTTGCCGCTGTCCGCCACCAGCCGCACATGGGGTGCATCGACACTGACAACCGGCGCCACACTGCGCACCTCGATTCGGCTGCCACGACTGGATTGGGCACAGCCGCGCAGTTCCATCACCGAACCGCTGCGCGCATTTGTCGCACACCCTGACTCGACAATGGCGCCGCTGAACCTGATGGTGCCCTGCCCCACGGTTTGTGCGGCGCCGCAGGTACTTGCCCACAGCCCCAGAAGGCCAGTCATTACCGCTACACGACGAACGTTCATACCGACACTCCTTCTTGGGTTAGTTAAGAAGTAAGTCGTCGTCACGCCGGTTAACTTGAGCTTATTTACCCGCGAATGAGAGGTGCATCACGGATCCACCTGCCCCATTAACTCGGGGATGCTCTCCGGCCGCTGGGCATAGCGTTGGGCCAACGCCGCGCAGACCATCAACTGGATCTGGTGAAACAGCATCAACGGCAAAATCAACACGCCCATGCTCGCCCCGGCAAACAGCACCTGCGCCATCGGCACGCCGGTCGCCAGGCTTTTCTTCGAGCCGCAGAACAGGATGGTGATGCGGTCTTCCTGGTTAAAACCAAACGCCTTGCCCAGCAGCGTAGACGCCGCCAACACCAGGGCCAGCAACACGCAGCAGGCCACCACTAACCCGCCCAATTCCCACAGCGGGATCTGGTGCCAGATGCCTTCGTTGACCGCCTCGCTGAAAGCCCCGTAGACCACCAACAGAATCGAGCCCTGGTCGACGAATTTCAGCCAGGCTTTGTTACGCCCGACCCAGCCCCCAATCCAGCGGCTGGCGACTTGCCCGGCAATGAACGGCAGCAACAACTGCACGCTGATTTTGACAATCGCATCGACTGTGGAGCCGCCATCCCCATGCACGTTGAGCAGCAGCGCTACCAGCAGCGGCGTCAGGAAGATGCCGAACAGGCTGGACGCCGCCGCGCTGCAGATGGCCGCCGGGATGTTGCCGCGGGCCAGGGAGGTAAAGGCAATCGCCGATTGCACAGTGGCCGGCAAGGCGCAGAGGTAGAGCATGCCCATGTACAGCTCGTTGCCGATCAACGGCGACAGCACTGGCTTGAGCGCCAGGCCCAACAAAGGAAATAGTACGAAGGTCAGGCTGAACACCAGCAAATGCAAACGCCAGTGGCCGGCACCGGCGACGATAGCCTTGCGCGACAGCTTGGCGCCGTGCAGGAAAAACAGCAGCGCGATGGCCAGGTTGGTGACCCAGCCGAACGCCACGGCGGTCTGGCCGCTGGCGGGCAGCAGTGAGGCGAGGATCACGGTGGCGATCAGAGTGAGGGTGAAGTTGTCGGGGAGAAACCGGGGCCGGGTCATAAGCAATTCTTCCAGGGGTTGCCAAGAGCGTCGCGACGACTCTAACGTAACCACCTGTTACCGACTAACGCCAATGAGCCAGTAAATGCCGCCTAAAGGACATGAAAAAGCCGTTCGCCGCAGTGTCCCAGGGCTTTCCAGCCTGCCGAGGCCGGTGTACGGGCGTACTGAATCCTTGCCCAACCGTGCGCTGACGCGACGCCACAGCCACCCGTGGGTGCAGCTGTCCTACGCGATTTCCGGAGTGCTGGAGATCCAGACCAGCGTTGGCCGTTTCGTCGCACCACCGCAGCGCGCGGTGTGGATTCCGGCCGGCATGCCCCATCGGGTGTTCAGTTCACCCCATACGGAAATGCGCAGCTTATACCTCGATTGCAGCGTCACCGCCTGGGCCGCCGAGCGTTGCCAGGTGCTGGAGGTGAGCAGTTTGCTACGCGAGCTGATCCGCAACTTCAGCCAATTGCCGGTGGAATATACCGAGGACGGGCCGGACGGGCGCCTGGCTCAGGTACTGCTCGATCAACTCGCCGCCGCACCCCAGGTGGATTTGATGTTGCCACTGCCTCACGACCCACGGCTGCGACAGATCTACCGCAGCCTCAACCTGCATCCCGAGCAGCAGACGACGTTGGGCGAGTGGAGCCGAAAGCTGGAGGTGAGTGAAAAGACCCTGAGTCGGGTGTTCCTGAGTGACACCGGGCTGACGTTTCGCGCATGGCGCCAGCGCCTGCGCCTGTTGAGCGCTCTGCCCGCCCTGGAACAAGGCGAGCGGGTGACGGATGTGGCATTGGGGTGTGGCTATGAATCGACCTCAGCCTTTATCAATGCATTTCGTCAGCAGTTCGATTCCACCCCCGGTGAATTCTTCCGCTGACCCTCCCTCACGACGCAAATAATCCCCAAACCGACGCTCGGCTGGTATTGTGCCGCGCTTTGAAACACAGCAACCGACTGCGAGGAAATGGACGTTGAACACTGACGAAAAAATGACCGGGGACCTGTTCGAGGTTGATAAGCGCCTGTCACTCAAGCCCGTGGTGGACTTCAACGCCTACCTGCGCAGCGCCTTCGGCGACGGCCCTTGCACCTGCGTGCGCTGCACGGCCAACGGCGGCGATGAAAGCGGTTATGAGTTCCAACACACCTTCACCTTCGACACCAAGCCCCTGCACCGTCGCTTCGCTTCGACGGCGGGCAGTGATGTGTTGATGGCGTTGAAGAAGGCATGGTTGTCGTACACCAAGGCCGAGCTGCCGCTCAGTGGTACGTTGGCGCTGGATACGGTCAAGGAGTTTGTCGAGCCACAGTTGCACAAACGCCTGGCGCCGCTGTTTGTCGCCAGTGGGTTGGTCAAGGATGTCGAAGGCCAATTGCGCATCCAGCCGCAAGCCGCAGCCTGACACCGGTTAATGTGGGAAACACCACTGTCAAAGCAAAGAAAATCCATGTGAGAGCTGGCTTGCCTGCGAAAGCGGTAGTGCAGTCACAGATGCAGTGACTGTCACACCGCCTTCGCAGGCAAGCCAGCTCCCACATTGGTCATGCATCGCCCACAAAATCAGCGTCCGGCACAGATCCCCTGTGGGAGCGGGCTTGCCCGCGAAGGCGGCGCGTCAGTCACTGAATATTCAACTGAACCACCGCTATAGCAGGCAAACCAGCTCCCACATTTTTCCGGTTATTGGCCTAGAAACCGGGAACGCTTTGTACGCGCAACTCAGGGGTCAGTTCGTCCACCGGCTCGGTCAGCGGCCGGTCGCTCCCTCCCGGCAGCAGGATCACCTTGCGGCATTCCTCTTCGGCTTTATCAAACAGCTCATACCCCCGCGCCGCCTGCTCCAGGGGCAGCCGGTGAGTGATGATCGCCTCCGGGTGCAGATGCCCCAGCTCGATGTGCTCCAACAACTCCGGTAAGAACCGCTGCACATGGGTCTGGCCCATCTTGAAGGTCAGCCCCTTGTCGAAGGCATCGCCGAACATGAAGCCATGGATAAACCCGGCATACACCCCGGCGACACTGACCACGCCGCCACGGCGTACGGCGGCGATGCACTGGCGCAGAGCCTTGCCGCTGCTGCCTTCGACCTTGAGGGCAGTGAGCAGGGTTTCCGTGGTGCTGCCCTTGGCCTCGAACCCCACCGCGTCCACCACGCCATCGACGCCGCGCATGCCGGCGGTCTGGCGGATGATGGTGTCAGCCGGGTCATCGTCTTCTTCGAAGTTGATCGGGATCACACCGTACATTTTCTGCGCATAGGCCAAACGATACGGATGGTCGTCGACCATGAAGATCTGCTCGGCGCCCAACATTTGTGCGCAAGCCGCACTGAGCAGGCCCACCGGCCCGGCGCCATAAATCGCCACACTAGAGCCTTTGCCAATGCCGGCATTGGTCACTGCCTGCCAGGCGGTGGGCAGGATATCGGAGAGGAACAGCACCTTCTCATCCGCCAGGGTGCCGGGCACCTTGAACGGCCCGGTGTTGGCCTTGGGCACCCGCACCCACTCCGCCTGGCCGCCGGGAATGCCGCCATACAAACGGCTGTAGCCGAACAGCGCGGCACCCGGCGGGATGGCTTTTTTATTCAGGATCGCACCGCGCCCATCGTTGGTGGTTTCGCAAGCGGCGAATTGCTGGAGCTGGCAGAAGAAACAATCGCCACAGGCAATCACAAACGGAATCACCACACGGTCGCCGGGTTGCACGGCAGTAACGGCCGGGCCGGTTTCTTCGACGATGCCCATGAACTCATGGCCGAAGATATCGCCGTGCTCCACGGTCGGGATCTTGCCCCGGTACAGGTGCAGGTCCGAGCCACAGATCGCGGTGGCGGTGACCCGCAAAATAATGTCGTCGGGTTGTTCAATGATCGGATCGGGCACGGTATCCACCTGCACCTTGTGTGCGCCCTGGTAAGTCATCGCTCGCATGCTCTGCGCTCCTGCCGTTGAGGGGTTACTAATTAAGGACAGAGCAGCCCCTCAGTGTTCCTTCGACGTAGAGCGACACCCGATCAATGGTCGCCGCGCGTCTGGGCCAACAGCAGGTCGACTACCTGGCGCACGCTGGCAATTGCATCGGCGCCGCTGGCCTGGGCCTGGGCGTGCCAGCGCAACTGCTCAGTCGCGCTGTTGCCGCGTTGCAGCAAGGCATCCAAGGTATTGAACAACAGCGGCTCGCCCATGGCCTCTGCGGTGGCGGCAAAGGTCTGTCGGGCGTATTGCAGCCATTGCTCAGCGCTGCCCAGGGTGCCGGTGTCGTCCAACGCAAAGGTACCAGCGGCCCCATAACGCTTGGCCTGCCAGCGATTCTCCTTGAGCAGCCAGCGCGCCTCGGCACTGAAACCAGCGCCAGGATGCTGCATCGCGCAGGCGTGGGTGACCATCACCCGAAACAGCGTGGCGAGGGCCAAGGCGTCCGCCAGCCGTGGGCACGCGTCGGTCATGCGCAGTTCCAGGGTGGGGTAACGCGCCGCCGGGCGAATGCCCCACCAGCCATTGCCATCGGCCTTGATCGCGCCGAGGCGCTGCAAAAGGGCCAGGTAGCGCAGGTACTCGGCCCAGTCGCTAAAGTGCTCCGGCACGCCCATGCGGGGCCACTCGTCGCACGCGGCCTGGCGGTAGCTCATAAAGCCGCTGGGCGCGCCGTCCCAGAAAGGCGATGAGCAACTGAGCAGCAACAACAACGGCAGCCACGGCGACACCTGGTTCATCACCGCGATACGGTCCAGCGTTTGAGGCACCTGCACATGCACATGCAGCCCGCACAACACACTGCGCCGCGCTACATATTGAATATCGTCGAACAGTTGCCGGAAATGCGCCTGATCGGTCGGCTGTTGCCCACGCCAATCGGCCAGGGGGTGGCTGCCGGCGCACACCACACCGAGGCCGAACTCAGCCAGGGATTGCGCCAGGTTGCGGCGTACTGCTCGGAAGTAGTCCGCCGCTTCGGCGCTGGAGGTGAACACCGGAGAGGCCGCCTCGATCTGGCCCTGGAACATCTCAAACGAGAAGCCTGCGCCAATCGCTTCGCGGCAGGCTGCCAGCACCGCCGCCGAGGGCTCGCCGACCATCTGGCGGCTGTGCAGGTCGGTGATGAAGTATTCCTCTTCAATGCCAAAGGTGAGCATCGGGTATTCAGCGCAATCGGGTGACAGTCAGTGCGACCACGGCGATGCGCTCCACCTGCTCATAGCCGGGCTTTTCCAGTTCTTCACCGAAAACGTCCGGGTCCAGTTCGCGGTAGGTCCAGCCGTAGGCGTCGCTGCCTAGCAGTGGCTTGACCGCCTCCAGGAAAGGGTCGCTGCCGGCCACCATCGCCACCCCAGTATACAGCAGCAGGCTACCGCCCAGGGCCAGGCGCCCGATGGACTCACTGACGATGCGCAGCGACAACTGCTCCCCCAAGGCGCCGCCGCCATGGCGATAGGCGCGCTGGCGGTCATCTTTCATGTACGGCGGGTTGGCGACGATCAGGTCGAATTCGCCTTCCACACTGGCCAGCACATCACTGTGGTACACGCTGACGTTATTCAGCGCGGCCAGCTCGGCATTCACCGCGGTCATGCGCAGGGCACGGGGGTTGATATCCACCGCCAGCACCTGGGCGTCATGCCGGGCTTGGGCAATCACCAGCGCGCCGACACCGGCGCCACAGCCGATGTCCACGGCGCGCTTGAGCGGCTCGAAACGTTGTTGCAGGTAAGCTTCGATTACCTGGGCAAAGCGATAGCTATCGGGGCCGAAAAACACCGCGTCCGCCTGGTCGGTGGGATAAGGCGAATGGGCGAACAGCAGCTCGTCGAGGCTCGACCATCGCACTGCGCTGCGCCATAGCGCGCCGTGCTTTTGGATCACATCCGCTTGCTGCAATTCTCCACGCAGGGCCTCGGGCAGCAGGCCTTGATCGAACGGCATCGACCAACCGAACACATCGCGCAGCGTCATTGCCAGGGGCGTCGCCAGCCGCCGATAGACACGCTCATGGGTCAAGGGCGTTGGCGTGATAAAGCGATAACCACCCTCCTTCAACCCGCGGCCCAAATTCAACAAGGCACGATCAGCCAGCTGTTGCGCAGACATAGGCACATTCCTTAGCGCAGGCGCGCACGCAGTTGGATAAAGCGGCGAGTGGCATACAGCCCGGCAGGCGTGCAATGACGGCGTGCCGACAGCCACGGGATCAGTGCATTGAGCTGTTGCTCATCGGGCAAGTTGCACAATGACTCCGCCAAAGCCTGGGTATCCGGGTCCGCTGGACGATGCTGCTCGCGGGAAAACCGGCTGCCGCGTCCCGGCCGCACGGGCGGCACGCGTTCGCTGGCAACCCATTCACCCGCAATCCAGTCATGGATCAGTTGTTTTTCAAAACCGCTGAACACTCCGAACATCGCGGCGCCAGCGCCCTCGATCAATTGCCAGAAGCGACTGTTGGTGGGGTCCTGGTTGTGCTTGATCCAGCCTTTGTCTTCGAGGGCCTTGAGGAAAGCGCCGATCTGCCCAGGCCGGGCCAGCCATTGGTTGACGGTCTGCCCTTCAAAGCGGCAATAGTCCGAATGCATGTGCTGGCCGAAGGCGCGCTTGCGCTCAAGCATCGCCACCACCTCGTCCTGCAAGTTGAAGTGTTTGATGATAGACGTGGTTCCCAGGCCCAAATCATTCAGACGGTAGCCTGCCGCCACACGGCGATAGAAGTCTGCCCTGCCCTCGCCCAGCGGCAACAGGTTCAGCACCGATTGTGCAGCTTTGCACGCGTGGCCACTGCTGGCGTTGTCGATGGTGACATGCAGCGTGAAGTAATAAGGGTCGATGCCCAGCTCACTGAGTTCATAGGCGGTGATCAACAGGTGCAGCGGCAGTTGCTCGTAACCCAGGTTGAAGCCAATGACCTCCGGCAGGAACTCGTCGGCGCACACGCCAAGCGCCAGTTGCAGCGCGCCTTGCAGGTAATGGTCATCCTCAAGGCCGGCGTCGCTGTCGGCATCGTGCTCGCTGAGCAACTTGCGGTAGATCACCACATGGTTCTGCGCACCTTCACCGTCGCCCAATTCTTCCAGGTAAGTGGTGAGCAGGCCGTCGAAGCGCTGGTCTTGCCAATAGCGCAGCAAGCCATAGAGCCAGGCGCCGTCGACCTGTTTGGTCGGCGCCACGCACTGAAGAAAGTACAAAGCATGGGCCTTGTTTTGGAAATACCGCCGTGGCCCACCGTTTCGACGCTGTTCCAGATAGTCGGCATAGGCCTGGGCCACCTCGGCGCAGCGTTGCTCGACCCAGGCCATCAGCTGTTCGGGCGCCTCTGGCAAGTCGCAGTCGGTGGCCTCTACCAGGGCCAATTGATCGTGCAGGTATTCACGCGCCAGTTCGGTGGCGTCTTGGGTTTCGCCATGCAGCTGTTGGTAGACCCGTTGATGGCGGCCCTGGGCCGAGTCGGTGAGAGAGGCCGGCTGGCCTGACAGCGCTGTGAGGAGTGTCATGATGGCAGTTTCCGCAAAGTCCGTTACAACGGGCCTCCCACAAGGTGGCCCTGCAATAGCGCTTGAAAACATGCGCTTCTAAGATGCAGAACCTTGAGATGTGCGGAAAATTCAGATTGGATTGTTAACGTGGGGACAAGCGGTCGCGGTCGCTGATAGCCTCATCAAGCCAAACAACACTTAACATCAGGCTTTGACCCTCTGCTTGCGTTCTGCTTCAAGGATAATCGCCTCAACCCTCGCCATGACTTCGTCATGGGGTACACCAGGTCCGGGGTTGGCCAAGCTTTTTTCGACTTTGGCGCGAAACCAAAGATCATGACTATTCGCCTGCTCCTCGGTTTCAAATTCGGAAACAATTGGGGAAAGTGGAACACCCATAAGATGACCTCCTGTATGAATGCTCAGCAGTTTAGTCCCAAGCTAGCAAGCTGTCTCGGAGCACCAGATGAAATGCAGGTGGCTCACCCACAAAAAAAACAACGGCACGCAAGCGTGCCGTTGTGTTCAGCTCATTCAGCGAAATTACTTACGTGCCGCCTCCCACTGCTTGAGCAGGTCGTTGTAGTTCACGGTTTCGCCCTTGGGCTTCTCGTTGGCCAGTTTCGGCTTCGGCGCGCCCGGCTGGTCAAACCAGTATTGCGCGTCACGCTCGGGGTTCATTTTCGGGCCGCACACCGGTTGCACCTTGGAGCGTTCCAGGCGCGTCATGATCGCATCCTGCTCCTTGGCCAGGTTGTCCAGCGCCTGTTGCGGGGTTTTCTCGCCGCTGGCCGCTGCGGCGATGTTGCTCCACCACAGTTGCGCCAGGCGCGGGTAGTCCGGCACGTTGGTGCCCGTCGGGGACCACTCGGTGCGGGCCGGGCTGCGGTAGAACTCCACCAGGCCACCGAGTTTGGGCGCCATGTCGGTCATGGCCTGGGAGTTGATATCGGACTCACGAATCGGCGTCAGGCCAACGATGGTTTTCTTCAGCGACACGGTTTTTGAGGTCACGAATTGCGCGTAGAGCCAGGCCGCGAGTTTCTGCTTTTCGGGCGTGGACTTGAGGAAGGTCCAGGAACCTACGTCCTGATAGCCCTTCTTCATGCCCTTTTCCCAATACGGCCCGACTGGGGACGGTGCCATGCGCCATTTCGGCGTACCATCGGCATTCACCACCGGCAGGCCCGGCTTGACCATGTCGGCGGTAAACGCGGTGTACCAGAAGATCTGCTGGGCGATGTTGCCCTGGGACGGCACCGGGCCGGATTCGGAGAAGGTCATGCCCGCCGCTTCCGGTGGCGCGTAGGCTTTCATCCAGTCCACGTATTTCTGCGTGGCGAATACCGCCGCCGGGCCGTTGGTGTCGCCGCCGCGGGTGACGCTGGAGCCCACCGGGTGGCAATCCTCTACACGGATGCCCCACTCGTCCACCGGCAAGCCGTTGGGCAAGCCTTTGTCGCCGCCGCCGGCCATGGAGAACCAGGCATCGGTGAAACGCCATCCCAGGGACGGGTCTTTCTTGCCGTAGTCCATGTGCCCATAAATGCGCTTGCCGTCGATTTCCTTGACGTCTTCGCTGAAGAACTTGGCGATGTCTTCATACGCCGACCAGTTCACCGGCACGCCCAGGTCGTAGCCGTATTTCTCCTTGAACTTGGCCTTCAGCTCCGGCCGCTCGAACCAGTCGGCGCGGAACCAGTAGAGGTTGGCGAACTGCTGGTCGGGCAACTGGTAGATCTTGCCGTCCGGCGCGGTGGTGAACGACAGGCCGATAAAGTCCTTGAGGTCCAGAGTGGGCGAGGTGAAGTCCTTGCCTTCGTTGGCCATCAGGTCGGTGATGGATTCGGTCTTGCCATAGCGAAAGTGCGTACCGATCAAGTCGGAATCGTTGACCCAGCCGTCATAGATGTTCTTGTCGGATTGCATCTGAGTTTGCAGCTTCTCCACCACGTCGCCTTCCTGCAGCAGGTCGTGGGTCAGCTTGATGCCGGTGATTTCACTGAAGGCCTTGGCCAGCACCTTGGATTCGTACTCGTGGGTGGTGAGGGTTTCCGACACCACGTTGATCTTCATCCCACGGAACGGCTCCGACGCCTTGATAAACCACTTCAACTCCTCCAACTGTTGGGCTTCGGTAAGGGTCGAGGGTTTGAACTCGCTGCCGATCCATTTTTTAGCGGCATCTTCATACGCATCGGCCCAGGCCGAAGCGCTCAAACCACTGAGGGCCAGTACGGCGGCCAATGAAATGCTATGTCGCAGCTTATTGTTTTTATTCAACATAGAGACCTCCAGGTTAGTTTCAAACGGGGCTTGCAGGAGCGAGCTTGCTAGCCCCAACGCATCACACTCAACAGCCAAACAAGGGAGAGCGCGGACGCCACCCAGATACTCCAGTCGGTAACGCCAATGACCAGCAAATGCAGGTAGGCGCTGCCGAGCAGACCGATAAACAGGCGATCGCCACGGGTGGTGCTGATCGGCAGCAACCCGCGCCGTGGGATGCTCGGCGAACGCAATTCCCAGGTGGTCATGCCCGCCAGAATCAGGGCAATACCGCCAAAGAACAGCGCTGTGGGGGTGGTCCAGGCCATCCATTCCATCATCGACTCCTCTAGACCCGGCCCAGGGCAAAGCCCTTGGCCACGTGGTTGCGTACAAACCAGATCACCAGCATGCCCGGCAGGATGGTCAACACCCCCGCCGCTGCCAGCACGCCCCAATCAATGCCGGACGCCGACACCGTGCGGGTCATCACCGCTGCGATGGGCTTGGCGTTGACCGAGGTGAGCGTGCGCGCCAGCAGCAGTTCGACCCAGGAAAACATGAAACAGAAAAACGCCGTGACGCCGATACCGGAGCCAATCAGCGGGATAAAAATCTTCACGAAGAACTTGGGAAAACTATAGCCATCGATGTAGGCGGTTTCGTCAATTTCCTTGGGTACACCGGACATGAAGCCTTCCAGGATCCATACCGCCAACGGCACGTTGAACAGGCAATGGGCCAGGGCCACGGCGATGTGCGTGTCGAACAGGCCAATGGATGAATACAGCTGGAAGAACGGCAGCAGGAACACTGCCGGCGGCGCCATGCGGTTGGTCAGCAGCCAGAAGAACAGGTGCTTGTCACCCAGGAAGCGATAGCGCGAGAACGCATACGCCGCTGGTAACGCCACGCTCAGGGAGATCACGGTGTTCAGGCTCACGTAGTACAGCGAGTTGAGGTAGCCGGTGTACCAGCTCGGGTCGGTGAAGATCACCTTGTAGTTGGCCAGGGTGAAATCCTGCGGAAACAGGGTCAGGCCGCCGAGGATTTCGGTGTTGCTCTTGAAGGACATGTTCAGCAGCCAGTAGATCGGCACCAGCAGGAACAGGATGTAAACGAGTAGTGGAATCAGCTTGCGCTTGCTCATGTTGGCGGCCTCAGCGGTTGGCGTCGGAATGGGTCATGGCGGTGTAGAACAGCCAGGACACCAACAGGATGATCAGGAAGTACACCAGGGAAAACGCCGCCGCCGGGCCCAGGTCGAATTGGCCGACGGCCATCTGGGTAAGCGTCTGGCTCAGGAAAGTGGTGGCATTACCCGGCCCGCCGCCGGTGAGCACGAAGGGTTCGGTGTAGATCATGAAGCTGTCCATGAAGCGCAGCATCACCGCGATCAGCAGCACGCTTTTCATCTTCGGCAACTGGATATGTCGGAACACCGCCCAGGCCGATGCACGATCAATCCGCGCAGCCTGGTAGTACACGTCCGGAATGGCCCTTAAACCTGAGTAGCACAGCAGTGCTACCAGCGAGGTCCAATGCCACACATCCATCACCAGTACGGTGACCCAGGCGTCCATGGTGTTGGCAGCGTAGTTGTAGCTGATGCCCAGGGCGTTGAGGGTCGAGCCCAGCAGGCCGATGTCGGCACGGCCAAAAATCTGCCAGATAGTGCCGACCACGTTCCACGGAATCAGCAAGGGAATGGCGAGGATGATCAGCACCAGCGAGGACCAGCGGCCCTTGGTGGGCATGGTCAGGGCGATGGCGATGCCCAGTGGGATCTCGATCAACAGCACGCAGGCCGAGTAGATGAACTGGCGCAGCAGCGAGTCGTGCAGGCGCGGGTCGAGTAGCACCTGCTTGTACCAGTCGGCTCCGACGAAATAGCGGCTGGATTGGTCGAAAATGTCCTGCACCGAATAGTTGACCACGGTCATCATCGGGATCACCGCACTGAACGCCACCAGCAGGAACACCGGCAACACCAGCCACCAGGCCTTGTTGTTCTGCACTTTGTTCATGGCGCCACCTCCAGCAGGTAATCGTCGGCGTAGAGCATCAGCCATTGCGTCGGGAAGCTGATGGAAGCCTTGCCTTCCGGCACCGGCTTGTCCTCGGCCAGCCGCACCTTGAGGGTGGCGCCGTCGAGGTTGAGGGTCATGATCTTGTAGGTGCCCAGGTCTTCCACATGGACGACGTCGGCTTGCAGGGCGTCAGGGTTGTACTCGTCCCACACGTGGATAAATTCCGGGCGGATACCAACCTGGAGCTTTTTGTAGTCGGTGGCGTTGAGACGTTGCTGCAACGCTTCGGACAGTGGCAACAGGGTAGTGGCGAACCCTACACCGCCAGCCTTGGCCTGCACCTCGATCAGATTCATCCCAGGGCTACCGATGAAGTAACCGACAAAGGTGTGGCTGGGCCGCTCGAACAATTCACGCGGCGTACCGAACTGCACGATCTGCCCGCCGTACATCACCGCGATCTTGTCGGCGAACGTGGAGGCTTCCAGTTGATCGTGGGTAACGTAGACCATGGTGATATTGAACTGCTCGTGAATCTGCTTGAGCTTGCGCCGCAGTTTCCACTTCAGGTGCGGGTCGATCACCGTCAGCGGCTCATCGAACAGAATCGCCGACACGTCATCGCGCACCAGACCACGGCCCATGGAGACTTTCTGTTTTTCGTCGGCGGTGAGGTTGCGGGCTTTTTTGCTCAGCAGGTTTTGCAGGTCGAGGACTTCGGCGATTTCCTGCACCTTGCTGTGAATTTTCGCTTCGGCCATGCCCTGGTTGCGCAGCGGGAACGCCAGGTTGTCGAACACCGTCATGGTGTCGTACACCACCGGGAACTGGAACACCTGGGCGATATTGCGTTTCTCTGGGGTGAGATCGTTGACCACTTGGGTATCGAACAGCACCTGGCCTTCGGACGGGCTGAGCAGGCCGGAAATGATATTGAGCAGCGTGGACTTGCCGCAGCCCGACGGCCCGAGCAAGGCGTAGGCACCGCCCTGCTCCCACACATGATTCATTTCACGAATGGCGTAGTCTTCTGGCCCTGTGGGTGTAGGACTATAGCTATGGGCCAGGTTGCGCAAATGGATCTCGGCCATCAGGCAACCCTCGCGACACGGCGCCCGGGGGCCTGGACCAAGCGGCCCTGACCATCGAACACAAACAGTTTATGGGTGGGGATATACACGCGGATCGGCGCGTCGACATCGTATTCATGCACCCCCGGCAGGTGCAGCACCAGCAGGAAATGCTCACTGCGCACATGCAGGAAGGTTTCCGAGCCGCTGATTTCGGCGACTTCCACGGTCACCGCCAGCTCCAGGTCATCATCATTACTGGGTACCAGGCTGATATGGCTGGGGCGCACGCCAAAGCGGAATTCGCCTTCGCCGATAGGACGCAGGTCAACATTGAGTGGGAAATGCACGAAGTTGGCGAAACTCACTTCGTTGCCGCTGATGCGCCCTGGCATCAGGTTGATCGGCGGCTCGGAGAACAGCTCAGCGGCGAGGACAGTTTGCGGCTGGTGGTAGACCTCGGCGGCCTTGCCGCTTTGGATCACCCGCCCCTCATGAAGAATGGTGGTGGTGCCACCCAAGGCCAGGGCCTCGTTGGGCTCGGTGGTGGCATATATCGCGATGGTGTGGCGCGCCTTGAACAGTTCGCGCATTTCCTGACGCAGCTCTTCGCGCAGTTTGTAGTCCAGGTTGACCAGCGGCTCATCGAACAGAATCAGTTCAGCGTCTTTCACCAGGGCGCGGGCCATGGCGGTGCGTTGCTGCTGGCCACCGGACAATTCCAGGGGGTGGCGCTGCAGGAATTTCTCGATGCGCAGCATCTTGGCGGTTTCCAGCACCTTGCTCTGGATCACCTCCTGGGACACACCGGCCTGGCGCAACGGCGAGGCGATGTTCTCGAACACGGTCATGGTCGGGTAGTTGATGAACTGCTGGTAGACCATCGACACATTGCGCAGGCGCACCGGCTTTTGCGTGACATCCACGCCGTTCATCAGGATGCGGCCGCTGTCGGGCTTGTCCAGGCCGGCCATCAGGCGCATCAGGCTGGTCTTGCCGGATAGGGTGCGACCGAGCAGGACGTTGAAAGAACCGGCTTCGAACCGCAGGTTGGCGTCGTCGATCCAGGTTTGGCCGTCGACAACGCGGGAGACATGTTCCAGGGTCAATGACATGACACGACCTTTTTATTATTGGAATGAATCTGGTCCGTTGTCAGAGCGAGTTTCGTGCCAAAACCGCAAGCGCTTGATGTGTAAGGAGATGGTCGAATGGTGATGTTCGGGAGTGAACAATCCGGCTGAACAATTGAACACTGCCGGGGTTGACAATGAACAGTTGTGAACAACACTTTATGCGCGACGAAGATCAAATGTGGGAGCGGGCTTGCCCGCGATGGCGGTGCATCAGTTTGTAGATGCTGTGCCTGACCCATTGCCATCGCGGGCAAGCCCGCTCCCACATTGTTCGATGTCTGACGTTAGATGGCGCAAGACCCGACAACAATAATAAAGAAGGTCGCACGATGGCCGAACCCTTGACCCACGACACCCTTATCCAGGAATCCTGGCGCCGTTGCCGCGCCTACGGCCTGGACCACCAGAGCGCCCCCAGCTTTGACCAACTGCCCGCCGAAGGCATACGCCAACTCCTGGAAAGCCAGCATTCCCTGGTGCAGACCACCCACCAGGAAGTGTTGCCCTACTACGAGAACATCCTCAGCAATTCCAATTGCCTGATCATGCTGGCCGACAATCAGGGCCAGGTCCTGACGTCGTGGGGTACCCAGCGGTTTATCAAACCCACGCTGGCCCGTGGCTTCAGCCCCGGCGCCAGTTGGATGGAACGCGCCAGTGGCACCAATGCCATCGGCACCGCACTGGCCTGCGCCCAGGCCGTGCATATTGAACACGATGAACACTTCCTGAAGGCCAACCGCTTCATGACCGGCTCCGCGGCGCCGATTTTCGATGCCCAGCGCGAAATCATCGCCGTGCTGGATGTGTCCAGCGACAGTTACCTGCCGCCCTCCCACACCCTGGGCATGGTCAAGATGATGAGCCAGACCGTGGAGAATCGGCTGATCCTCAACCTGTTTCGCGGCGAACACTTCCAACTGACCTTCAACACCGGCTTGAGCAACCTAGACAGCCAATGGGCCGGCCTGCTGATCTTTGATGAAAGCGGCCAGGTGCTGTCGGCCAATCGGCGCGCAGATAATCTGCTGGGCATCAGCCTGTCGCGGGTGATGATCGACAGCCTGTTCAAGGTGTCGCTGCTGGAGTTGCTCAACCAGCCCGAAGGGTTGCCGTTTGCGTTGCAGGCGGCGGGACGCAATCGGTTCCAGTGCCTGTTGAAGCGGCCCAAGCAGATGCCGGTGCAGGCGCGGGTGTTCAACCAACCGCCGCCGCCAGCGCCGACCGCGATCAACCTCCAGACCCTGCATTTTGGCGATGTGCGCGTGGAGAAAGCCGTGCGCCAGGCCGAGCGCCTGCTGGAAAAGGACATTCCATTGTTGATTCACGGTGAGACCGGCGTGGGCAAAGAAGTATTCGTCAAAGCCCTGCACCAGGCCAGTTCCCGCAGCCGACAGGCGTTGATCGCAGTGAACTGTGCGGCGATTCCCGCAGAGCTGGTGGAATCGGAACTGTTCGGCTACGAAAAAGGCGCCTTCACCGGCGCCAACCAGAAAGGCAGCATTGGCCTGATTCGCAAGGCGGACAAGGGCACGCTGTTTCTCGACGAGATCGGCGATATGCCGTTGCCGACCCAGGCCCGCCTGTTGCGGGTGTTGCAGGAGCGCTGTGTGCAACCGGTGGGCAGCAGCGAGGTGTTCCCGGTGGATTTGCGCATCATCTCGGCGACCAACCGTGCATTGCGCGAGCTGGTGCAGGCCGGGCGCTTTCGCGAGGACTTGTACTACCGCATCGGCGGCCTGACCCTGGAATTGCCGCCGTTGCGCGAGCGTACCGACAAGCAGGCGCTGTTCCAGCAACTGTGGCAGCAACACCGCGAGCCGAACCAGTGGGCCGGGCTGAGTGCCGAGGTGCTGAGGTTATTTGAGCAACATCCGTGGCCGGGCAATTTGCGTCAGGTGAGCAGCGTGTTGCAGGTGGCGCTGGCGATGGCCGAGGAGCAGCCGATTCGCGCGGAACACCTGCCCGATGATTTTTTTGTGGATTTGCAGGCGACGGTGCCGCAGTCCAAACCTGAGCACCTGGATGAACGCCTCGACCTGAGCCAACGCCTGGAAGCCGTGGGCGGGAATATCTCCCACCTGGCGCGAGAGCTGGGGGTGAGTCGCAACACCCTGTACAAGCGACTGCGCCAGCACGAAGGCTGATTTAACGCCAACTCCAGGAAACGCCGGTGTAAATACCCCGCCCATCCGCCGGGGTGGAGCGCGCCGCGTCCATCCCTTTGTCGTCATAACCCGGCGTGACGGTGTTGGCATAACGGCGGTTGGTCAGGTTGCGCAGGTCGACCCAGGCTTGCCAGTCGTGTTTGGGCGCGTCATAGCCGAACGTGGCGCCGAGGGTGGTGTAGGCCGCCGCATAGTAGGAATTGGCGTAGTCCACCGCTACCCGTGATGCATGCTCGGTGTTGAGGCTGGTGTAGAAACCCGTCGGGTGGCTGTAGCGCAGTTGCGCCTGGTAATAGTGCTTGGGAATGCCGGGCAAGGTGTTGTCGCCGAAACGCTCGTCGTCGCGGTAGTGGAAGTCGCTGAAGGTGTAGGCCTGGCGTAGGTCGAGCTTACCGCTGCCACCGCCGTCCCACAGCGGGCTGAGCAGGCTCAGCTCCACGCCCTGGTGCACGGTGGGGCTGGCGTTGGATTCGGCGATGATCGCGCTACTGTTGGCGGTTTGGGCCTGGGTTTCCACGGAAAGCAGCTCGTGGCGAACCTCAGAACGATAGAGCGCCAAGTCCCATTGGCCGAGCCAGGCTTCACCGCGCCCGCCGACTTCCAGGGTGGTGGCGGTCTGATTGCGCAGTTTCACGCCTTCGCGCTGCAACCCCGTGGCTGCCCCACTGCCCGGGCCAAAGTATTTGTTCGAACCCCAGATCATCGACCACGCGTGCGGTGGCTCTACCGAGCGGCTCAGGTTGCCGTAGACCTGCAACTGCGGGGTGAAGTCGTAACGCAGGCCAATGCGCGGCGCGTAATCCCAATCATGCTGACTGATCGGCGCCTGGCCGTCGGGGTAAGTCACCTGGGTTTCACGGCGCGTGTAGATCGCGGCAAGGCCGGTGGTCAGCCACAGATCCTCCACCAGTTCCAGCTCGTTGCCGACATGCAGCACGGTGTCGGAGCCCAGGTAGCTGTAGTCGCGGGTCTTGGTGCCGGGGGCATAAATGGCGGTATTGCCCGTAGGGATGCGGACGTATTCCGACGCGCCATTGTTCGGCATCGCCTGGGTGGTACGCAGGCCGAGAGTGGTAGTGCTGGCGTGGCCGAACAGGCTGTCCTGGCGGATGTAATTCAGGGTGCCGCTGATATCGGTGTAGGCAACTTTGAGGCGGTTAGTGCCTTCGCGCAGGTCCATGGGGTAATCGTGATAGGCCAGCCCGACCTCGACCCGCGCGTTATCGTCCAACCGCAAGGTGGTCTTGTTGGCGATCCAGGTGGAGCCCGGTTGCAAGCGCTTCGAATCGCGGGCGGCATTGAGGCTGTTGGCGGCACGCGGATCATGGCTGATCTGGTCACGCGTGAGTCTGCCAGGGGAATCGTTGGTGGTTTCGCGATAACGCAAGTAGAAGCGCGTTTCCAGGTCCGGGTTAAAGCGATAGCCAAAGTTGGCGGCGATGCCCTTGCCGGTACCAGCGCTCTGGTGCTGATAACCGTCGGACTCCGAATCGGTGAGGCTGATGTAATAGTCGGCGTCCCCCAGCACCTGCCCGGAACTGACTTCGCGTTGGGCATAGCCGCGACTGCCGACCTCATAGCGCACTTGCAGCTTGGGCGCGTCCAAGCCGGTGCGGGTAACGTAGTTGACCGCACCGCCCAAGGCCAATGCACCCTGATCGAACCCGTTGGCGCCACGCAGCACCTCTACCCGGCTTTGCCACAGCGGGTCCTTGAGCTCATAGGGCGTGCCGCCTGGGCCGGTAAGCGGCAGGCCGTCGAACATTTCATACAGGCCGGAGGCATGGGCACCGGGGGCGCGGTTCAGGCCCGAGCCACGAATGGACACCTTCACCCCTTCGTTATTGGCCGCCTTGGCGTAAACACCAGCCTGGTACTTGAAGACATCCTCGTTGGTGCTGACCCGTCCCTGTTGCACGCTGTCCATATCGATGTAATTGGTGCCGCCGGGTACGCTTTTGAGTTGTGCCTGAGCGATTTCTGCGGCGCTGGCCTCAGCCGTGGTGACTTCAACCGGCTCCAATTGCAGGCCTTCGGCCTGTACCAGCGAACTGAGGGTCAAGGCGGCAAAAATAAACGGGGGGTGGCGCAGCAGCATTGGGAGCAGGTCCTTGGAATCCGGGAACGTGCCGGGCCGAGCCCACCACGCGAACAGTGATGGGAAGGCAGGTACGCCCCTCGAGTCACTCCTTAATGACGGACAGGGGCGTATCAAAAACAGGGGTGAATCAGTTTAACCATCGGCAGTTGCCAATGTCCGCATCAGATCATCTGCATCCGACCCCGGCGGAAAGCGAAAGCCATACATTTCGTCAGTGGCGAGAATCGCCCCCAAGGTGTCGCGCAACTGGTCTTCCGTGGGCGAGTCACGCAATAACTTATGCGCCGGCAGCAATAACTCGGCAGACACGCCCTGGGCAGTCGCGGCGTCAATTACCGCATAGAGGATAAACCGCAAGCGTATTTCGCGATCCGTGGGCCAAACCGTTTTTCGTTTACCCAAGGGAGGGCCTCGTGTTTAAGAAAAATCCGAGGCTATTGCCCGCAGACAAGCGTTTCAACCCGCGGGAGGCAAGATAGGCCGCTTCCTACAGCGGAAAGGGAAACACCGCACCGATTGGTCGATGCGACGGGCCTCACTGCACCGGCAGGAAATTCATCAGCAACAAGCTTTGTGCGTAATTGAGGCCAATGCGTCGGTAACGCTCATCGAGGATTTGGGTAAGCAGGTCCAAACGCGCGACGATCTTGCCGAACTCAACGGCAAAACTGAGGTTACTGCCCTCCTCCGATATTTCATTGGAAAACAACAGCAACACGCCATTGGCATCCTGACGCTGGCTGAGCAGCCAGGTGGCCTTTTCGATATTGCGCGCGGCATTGCTGACAAACTGCGGGTTGATCGAGTCGGTCACATAAAACTGCGTGCGCCCACCGTGAGCGGTCACGAGCATGCTGCCAATCGCATAGATGAACGCGCCGACGCGGTCGCCGCGAAAGTCGGGGCTCAAGGAATAGCTCAGGGCAGCCAGGTCACGCCGGTCACCCAGTGCGGGCAAGGGTTGGCGATTTTCGATGGCCTGGCGGATTTTCCGGGCGGCGGTCACCGCATCCGGATACCCCGATTGACGCCACTGGTTGGGGTTGCGCAGGTAGAGCTTGCTCATCAGCAGGTAGAGGCTTTGCAGGTTGTCACGCATGCCCAGGGTGGCCATGCGGTCGACGCTGGTCTGGAAGAACTCATCGGGCTTGCCGTCGCTGAACTGCCTGGCGATATCGCGGCCCTGTTGTTGGCTGCAACCCACTGCACACAGCGCGAACATCGCAGCCAGCAACAGCGGCCATCGGGTGGTAAAAATCGTAAACGTTCGATCCATCGGCACCGGGTCTGATTCTGTGGGCCGCACGCGGGAGTCGGGTGGCCGGGACAGAGGTAGATCAGCAAAATGGAAAAAAGTGCAGCGGTGCGGGTCGGATCAGCATCGGCTTACAGCCACAAGGAGGTGAACGAGACCAAGGGGGCCAGCAGACAATGCCCGGCACAGGGCCGGGCTCTTTGGCCTGAACGCCTTCAGGTCTTGGGATGCTCAGTAGCTACTGAATCGGCCGCATCTACATCCGACATATCTTCTTCAAGAGGCGCCTCGTCATCCGGCGGCAGCGGGATATTGTCCTCGTCACGCCGCGGGTCATGGCCGGTCTCGTTATCGGTGCCCCGGGTAACCGCTTGCTGGGAAATGTTGCCTGGGGCTTTCTCGTTGATTTCCATGCTGGCACTCCGTTTATAGGCTCGGGATATCCGCGCTTAGGATTGAGAGGCTGCATCGGGATTGAGAGTGCCGGGCGTTAGACGAATGGCGTTTAGTAGGCAGTCGGGGTGAAAGAAAAACTGCTGCCGTGCTGAGAAATTCTGCGGCGAACAAGGTCTCCCGGCTTCATATCAATTTCTGATTCGATGATTCTTGAGGTGCCGAAAAGCATGTATTTCGAGACACCAAGAATATGCTTGCCAGAGGCCAGCCCAAACCTGGCAACCTCCCCAGGGTGAAACTCGGCAGCCGGTTTTCCATCAATATGCAAAATAAAACGGACTTCAGCTCCGTAGATGCCCGAGTCTCTAGTCACCACCAACTGAGCCGCGTTCTTTTCCGTAAAGGCATACATTCTTGTGGATGGCACAGGGTCTGCGATGTCGGCAGATATAGGCGATGTGGAGCACCCACCAAGAGCAGCAAGCAGTAATGCTCCGATTAAGCCTCGCATATCGTTCCCTCAAAAAATTTGTGCGACTTTAACATCCACGATAACCATAACAAGCGGTCTGTTCGCTATGTCTTATCTGATGGTCGTTCTCCCCACCCACCGTTTGCCGCAGCAGAGCGACACCGGTCATCAATCTTCGGGATTGTTGTCAGCAAACGACTTATTCAGTAGGCCCTGAACGACACTGTCGGGATCACCCAGCAATTGCTTACTGAATGCCTCTCCCTCGGCTGGACGCGTCGCGAGTAGCCCCCAGGACTTTGTTCCATCTGCGTTAAAGACCACGATTAGCTGATTGTCTGCACAATCATGTGGCTTGCACATGTGGCCTACCGTAAAGCGCTTACCATCCGCCGAAACCGTCTCGACTGGCGACGCTGTGCCCTGAGCTTTACTGACCCAGTCCGGATAACTGAGCATCTCTGCGTAGGCTTTTTTGTAAGGCGCTTTGCTGGCAATCTCGGGCAGATATTGCTCAGCCCAAACGCCTTCAGAGACTAGCATCATGGAGGCACCCGCCAGCATCGAAAGGCTCAGTATTTTCATTCGAATGACTCCATCTCGCTGACTTTTCAGCCGCTTTCGCAGGTTGCACTTAAACATCGGTATGAAAGCTGGGACAGGGCACTGTTTTAGAAGTTTCGACGTTCACCTAACAAACAAGCTTGAAATCATGAGGCAGGCCATGGCTGCCGTGGAGAGAAGTAAATCAGTCAAGCTAAAAGCTCCGTACTGTGCTTAGTAATGAATACGCAGTGCGAGGGCACGTGCACGATGACAGCTCCATACGGATCCAGTAAGACAGCATAGTCTTGTAGAAAACGTGCTGTGATGACGGCGGTCATTTGCTTCGTGTACTTTCGACCCTCGACTTCACTTACGGATGAGTATCATGAATGACGATTTGAAGCAGTCAGGCTCTACGACTACATCACAAGCCACCACCTCTCTAGAGCAGGTCAAAACCGGCAGGGTCCTGGATTTTACCTGGGCGCCAAACGCCAACACCACGACCACCATCGTCTCGGCAGACTTTGTCGACTACAAGGTCGATACTGCCCAGGGCAGCCCCACTGGCGACAGCCATTCCATTGCACGATTTACCTATGTCCAGGGCAAAGGCGGTGGCCAGATCAGCCAGCTCTTTCTGGAAGAAATGCGTGCCGGTGTACGTGCCAATACCCAGATCGGGTTGATGGTAGGACGCAAATGGGTTCTGGACCCCAATGGGGAAGTTTCCGGCAGCATTGGTACATACGTGGTTGAGCAATTCGACGACATGCGCGCCAGTGTGAATTATGTCGGCTCCTTCGCCCGGGTCTTCGCGGATCCGAGAATGGTCAGTTACCACGCTGGCGGACATGTGCACACCAATGTTTCTATCACCGGCAGCAGGCCCTTGACCATGTCGGATTCAGGCAAGTCGATACTGGTCATCAGCGATACAGATGTCACGCTGACAATCGGTGATGATGTGATTGAAGGGTTCAAGGTGAATCTAATCCAGGCGGCCGCCGGCAAGATCAACATTGCCGTATCCAGCAGCCACGTGATCTACAGCAACGCTGGAAGCCGCACGCACACGCTCAATCCACTGGATGAGCTGGAAGTCAGTACCTTCCCATTCGGGCCGGTGTTCCTGGCCTTTCGAGTTAGACCAACTGCCTAAATAGCCCGGTATAACCAAACCCCAGAAACGCAAAAGCCCCGCTTTCGCGGGGCTTTCGTGTAAATCTTGGCGGGAAACCAGGGATTCGAACCCTGGAGACGCTATTAACGTCCGCCGGTTTTCAAGACCGGTGCATTCAACCACTCTGCCAATTTCCCTTGTGCATCACAGGATTATAGTAGCCCATCCCGTGTCAGCGGGCGCCATAATACCCGAATGAAACACACTGTCAAACTCTCTGCATCGCTTGTTACAGGGCGTCTGTTATGATCTTTGCGACTGAACGTTTCAAAACTGAAGGAGTGTCGCCATGCGCGAACAGAATTACGCAGTGAATGGCAACACGCAGGCTGAGCAGCTTGAAGTCAGCCGCGTGTTGCGCAACACCTACGGCTTGCTCGCCCTTACCCTCGCATTCAGCGGCGTGATGGCTTACGTGGCCCAGCAGATGCGCGTCGGCTACCCGAATATCTTTGTCGTGTTGATCGGCTTCTATGGTCTGTTCTTCCTGACCAACAAGCTGCGTGACTCGGCCTGGGGCCTGGTGTCGGCGTTTGCCTTGACCGGTTTCATGGGCTTTATCCTCGGCCCAATCCTCAACCGCTACCTGGGCATGGCCGGCGGTGCGGAAGTGGTCAGTTCGGCATTTGCCATGACGGCCCTGGTGTTTGGTGGTCTGTCGGCCTACGTGCTGATCAGCCGTAAGGACATGAGCTTCCTGGGTGGTTTCATCACCGCAGGTTTCTTCGTGCTGCTGGCGGCCGTGGTGGCCAGCATGTTCTTCCAGATCAGCGGCCTGCAACTGGCGATCAGCGCGGGTTTTGTGCTGTTTTCCTCGGTGTGCATCCTGTTCCAGACCAGCGCCATCATCCACGGCGGTGAGCGTAACTACATCATGGCGACCATTAGCCTGTATGTGTCGATCTACAACCTGTTCATCAGCCTGTTGCAGATCTTCGGCATCATGAGCCGCGACGACTGATCAGCCAACGCAATAAAAAATGCCCCGTATCGCGAGATACGGGGCATTTTCATTTTCAGGCCCGATAGCTCAGTACTGATTGGGTTCCATTTCCAGCTCGACCTTGAAGCGCTTGAAGATATCTTGCTGGATGCGTAGCGCCAGCTGGGCAATCTCCTGCCCGGTGGCGGTGCCGTAGTTGACCAGCACCAGCGCTTGCAGCTTGTGCACGCCCGCATCGCCCTCCCGGAAGCCCTTCCAACCGGCCTTGTCGATCAGCCAGCCGGCGGCGAGTTTCATTTGGCCGTCGGCCTGAGGGTAGGCCACCAGGTCCGGATACTGGCGTTGCAGCTCAACAGCCAAGGCTTGGGGTACCAGCGGATTCTTGAAGAAGCTGCCCGCATTGCCCAGCTCTGCCGGGTCTGGCAGTTTCTCGCGGCGAATGCTGCAGATCGCGCGGCTCACATCGCTTGGCGTGGCGTGGATGATGCCCTGCGCGGTCAGGCGCTGTTGCACCGGGCCGTAGTCGAGTGTCAGGTGACTGGCGCGGCTAAGGGCAAAGCGTACCCGCAGGATCAGCCAGCGCCCGACTTCGTGCTTGAACAGGCTGTCACGGTAGGCAAAGTTGCATTCGTCCAGGCTGAAGTCCCGCAGTTCGCCCGTCTGGCGATCCAGGGCGGTGAGGCCGGCAAACACATCCTTGATCTCTACGCCATAGGCACCGATGTTCTGCATCGGCGCGGCGCCGACAGTGCCCGGGATCAGGCTGAGGTTTTCCAGGCCGCAGAAGCCGTGCTCAAGCGTCCACAGCACAAACGGATGCCAGGCTTCGCCCGCTTCGGCTTCGACCACCACGCGCGTGCCATCGTCGCTCAGCACGCGAATGCCTTGTGTCGCCATACGCAACACCAGCGCCGGAACATCCTGGGTCAACAGCAAATTGCTGCCGCCTCCAATCACCAGCAACGGCACCGCCTGTGCGGCGGCATAGGCGATGGCCGCGCGCACGTCAGCATCACTGTGGGCCTCGGCAAATAATTGCGCGCTCACATCGATGCCAAAGCTGTTGAATGGCTTGAGCGATACCTGCGCACGCACTTGCAAGGTCATAACCGCCCCTTCAATTCGATCACCAATAAGTCACAGGCGCGCTCGATCAGGTCCAGGACCCGTTCGAAACCTTGCTCACCTTCATAGTAAGGGTCTGGCACCTCGTCCACTTCGCCATCAAAGCGACGCAGGAATAAATCCAGCTCCGCCTTGCCCTGCCCCGGCTGCATGGCCTTGAGGTTGCGCAGGTTGCTGCTGTCCATGGCCAGGATCAGGTCATAGCGGGCAAAGTCAGCGCGGGAAACCTGCTGGGCACGCTGGCTCGACAGGTCATAGCCGCGCGCCAGCGCCGCCCGTTGGCTGCGCTGGTCCGGCGGGTTGCCGACATGCCATTCCCCGGTGCCAGCAGACGCCACCTCAATCTGGCCAGCCAAGCCTGCTTCACGCAACTTATGGCGCAAGATGCCCTCAGCGGTTGGCGAGCGGCAGATATTGCCCAGGCATACAAACAGAACTTCCATCAGGCGCCCAGCAGGCGACGGACGCGTTCGAGGTCTTCCTGGGTGTCGACACCGGCTGGCGGTGCTTCCAAGGCATCGCCCACGTGGATACGCACGCCGTGCCAGAGGGCACGCAGTTGCTCCAGGGACTCGGTGTTTTCCAGCCAGCACGGGCCCCAGCTGACGAAGTCGTGCAGGAAACCGGCGCGGTAGGCATAGATGCCGATATGGCGGCGATATGGCACGCCCTCCGGCAACACGTCGCGATTCTTGGCAAAGGCATCCCGCGCCCACGGCAAGGTGGCGCGACTGAACGTCAGTGCCAGGCCGTTGATGTCGCTGACCACTTTCACCACATTCGGGTTGAACAGCGTCTCGATGTCTTCGATCGGTTCGGCCAGGGTCGCCATACGCGCCTCGCCATGGGCCGCGAGGTTGGCAGCGACCTGATCGATGACACTCGGCGGTATCAATGGCTCGTCACCCTGCACATTCACTACGATCGCGTCGGGTGCCAGACCCAGCTGAGTGGCGACTTCGGCCAGGCGATCAGTACCGGAGTTATGGTCTTCGCGGGTCAGGACCGCTTCGGCACCAAAACCTTTGCACGCCTCGATGATGCGCGGGTCGTCGGTGGCCACCACCACCCGTTCGGCGCTGCTCTTGCACGCTTGTTCCCACACCAGCTGGATCATCGGCTTGGTGCCGATCATTTGCAGCGGCTTGCCCGGCAGGCGCGTCGAGGCATAGCGCGAGGGAATGACAACGGTAAAGGCGGTGGTCATTTATCCAGGCGCTCATCGGTAGTCAGAGTACGGGCTTCGCTTTCGAGCATGACCGGGATGCCGTCACGGATAGGGTAAGCCAGGCCGGCACCTTTGCTGATCAGCTCGGTTTTGTCGGCGCTGAGCTTGAGCGGGCCTTTGCAGATCGGGCAAGCGAGGATATCGAGCAGTTTGGTGTCCATGAGTGTTTCCTGGAAAGAAGCGTTTTAAGGCAAGAGACGGTTGGGCAGCAGACGCATCAGCTGCATGTCGAACCAGGCGACGAACGCCGGCGACGGTACCGCATCCACCGCAAGGTACCACCAGTCGGGCTGGGCAAAGGCGCGGCACTTCACCGCGTCCTTTTCGGTCATGACCAGCGGCAATGACGGGGTAAAATTCAAGACCTCGGCGCTGTAGGGCGCGTGGTCGGCAAAAGCATGGGGTAGCGGCTGCCAGTGTAGCGTTTCAAGGGTATTGAAGAAACGTTGCGGGTTACCTATGCCGGCCACCGCATGCACCTGCTGGCCCTGCGCAAAGTAGGTGACCGGCTGGCGCTCGCCGCTGTGCAGGTTGACCAGCGCTGTGGGCAGCAGGCGAAAGGCAAAGCCATCTTCACGGTCCGAAACGGCACCGTTATAAAGTACCCCGTCCACACTCTTCAGGCGATCCACCGGTTCACGCAACGGCCCGGCTGGTAGGCACCGGCGGTTGCCGAGGCCGCGAGCGGCATCGATCAGCACCAGTTCAAGATCGCGAGCCAGGCGGTAATGCTGCAGGCCGTCATCGGAGAGAATCAGGTCCAGGGGCTCACTGGCCAGCAGTGCCTTTACCGCACGACTGCGATCAGGATCGATCATCAGCGGTACACCGCTGCGCTGCACGATCAGCAAGGGTTCATCACCGGCCACCTCGGCACTGTGGCCGGCCTCCACACGCCACGGCAGCTGCGGCGGCTTGGCACCGTAGCCTCGACTGACCACTCCTACGCGCAAACCGCTGCGGCGGCAGTGCTCGATCAACCACAAGATCAACGGCGTCTTGCCGGTGCCCCCCACCGTAATATTGCCCACCACGATCACTGGCACAGACGACTGATAAATCTCGCCCTCGCCCGCCACGAAGCGCGCACGCTTACGTTGAACCACACGGCGATACAACGATTCCAGCGGTCGCAGCAACATTAGTGCTGGATGACCTTCGTACCATGCCTTGAGTAAACGGTCGGAGATGGCCATCAGGGCGGGCTCGCCGCCTCGACAGTGGTCATGCGCAAATGGCTGAAACCGAGCTTGCCGGCAGCGTCCATGGCGGTGATCACGGCCTGGTGTGGGGTTTTGCCATCGGCGCTGATGGACAGCGGCAACTGGGTGTCGCCACCAGACTCCTTCTGCAACGCCTCCATCAGGCTGGCAAGGTCATTTTTCTCCAGCAACTGGTTATTCACCGAAAACACCCCTTCGGCGCTGATAGCGATGTCCAGCTGCTTGACTTGCTGGTCTTCGGCAGGCGAGCCACTCACCGCTTCAGGCAGGTCGACACGCAACTGGGTTTCCCGGGTGAAGGTGGTGGTCACGACAAAGAACAGCAGCAGGATAAACACCACGTCGATCAACGACGCGAGATTGATATCAACATTTTCCCGTTGCTTACGGCGAAATTTCACGCTTTGCCCTCGACCAGGTCTACATCACGGTCGCCCTGCACCACTTCTACCAGCTTGATGGCTTCCTGTTCCATACCGACCACCAGCTCATCAATGCGCCGCTGCAGGAAACGGTGGAAAAACACCGAAGGGATACCCACCATCAAGCCCGCAGCAGTGGTGATCAGGGCCTTGGAAATGCCCCCGGCCAATACCGACGCGTTGGTGGTCATGCCCGAGCCCGTGAACGCGCTGAAGATATCGATCATGCCCAGGACCGTGCCGAGCAAACCGAGCAACGGCGCCATGGCGGCGATAGTGCCGAGGGCGTTGATGTAGCGCTCCAGTTCATGAATAACCCGGGCGGCCGCCTCTTCGATGCACTCCTTCATGATCTCGCGACCATGCTTGGAATTGGCCAGGCCGGCGGCGAGGATTTCACCCAGTGGCGAATTGGCACGCAGCTCTTTGAGCTTTTGCTTGTCGAGCTGCTTGTTCTTGATCCAGCCCCAGACCTGCCCCAGCAAGTGCTCGGGGGTGACGCGACTGGCGCGCAGGGTCCACAGGCGTTCGGCGACGATGCCGAGTGCGACGATGGAGCTCAGAATGATCGGCAACATCATCCAGCCGCCGGATTTGACCAATTCCCACACAGTGAATGTCCCCTCGAAAAAGTGCGCCACTTTACCATATAGGGTCAACAGAAGGGTTCACCGGCTACAGGTCCGTCTGTCGCGGTTCGAGACCTTGGCAACGCCTGATTACGGTAACGGTTCGCGCCAGAAACGACGTTCGCTGCGCGCAACCGTCGCAGGCACAAACGCCCCCAGGCGCAGGCGCACAGCGCCCTGTTCGGCGCTGTCATACACCCGGCTGCCCAGTGCTTGGTAGCGTTCGAGGACCTGCGGATGAGGATGGCCAAACGTATTGCTGCGACCGCGGGAAATCAGCACAGAGGTGGGCGCCAACCGTTGTACGAAAGGCCAGGACGAAGAACTTCGGCTGCCATGGTGCGGGGCCTGCAGCCAGTCGGTCGGAACCGCCAGCGGGGATGCCAGAAACGCCTGTTCGGCAGCGCGATCAATGTCGCCGGTGAGCAGCAGGCGTTCGCCATTGGCCTGGACGTGCAGCACGCACGACCTCGGATTGCCCTCAAGCCCACCCGCCCACTGCCACAGTTCAAACGACACACCATCCCATTCCCATCGTTCGCCGCTGGTACAGGGCTGGGTGGCGAGAAAGGCTGACAAGCCCTCGATTTCGCCGCCCACCACGCGTTTGACGGGCAGCCCCCGAGCCACTGCTGCCGCACCACCGGCGTGATCGGCGTCGGCATGGCTGAGCAGCATCATGTCCAACTGCCCTACCCCGAGTTTTTTCAACGACGGCAACACGACGCGCGCGCCGAGGTCGACAGGCCCCGAGCGCGGCCCGGCATCGTAGAGCAAGGTGTGATGGCGGGTGCGCAGGATCAGTGCCTGCCCCTGGCCGACATCCAGTTGCAACACATCGACCTGTCCGTGGGGCACCCACTGCCGGGGCGGGAAAACGGCCATCAACAACATGGGCCAGCCCAACACCCGGAACGGCACCCCTTTGGGCAGCAGTAACACCACTGCGCCCATCAGGCTGACCAGCCAATACGCCAGCGGCACCTCGGGCGGCACCCAGGCCGGCAATTGCCCGGCAAGCAGCGCCAGGCCCTTGAACAATCCGTCCAGCGCGCCGCCGGCCAGCCACAGCACAGCTTCCCCCGCCAGCGGCACCCACAACAACGCCGTGCCCAGCAGCGCCAGGGGCAGCACCACCAGGCTGATCCACGGCACGGCAAACAGATTGGCCACCGGTGCGCTGAGGCTGATGGGCAAACCCAACACCAGCAACACCGGAAACAAGCCAATGGCAATCAACCACTGAGGCCGGGTCCACGCCTGCCAGACGCTCCACGGCCCCAAGCGCCCGCCGAACGCCAGCAACAATACCGCGACCGCCGCAAACGATAACCAGAACCCTACCTGCAGGCTGGCCAAGGGCTCCAGCACCAGCACGCCGTTCAGCGCCAGCAGCAACGGCCACCACAGCCCCAAATGGCGGAAACGCAGACGCCACAGCAACACCAGGCCGACCATCATACAAGCCCGCTGCACCGGCACGCCAAACCCCGCCAGCAGGCCATAACCCAACGCTGCGCCAAAAGCCAGGCCGCACGCCCACGGCAGCCACGGCCAGGTTCGTGGCCAGCAACCATAGCGCGCCAATACCGCGACAAAGCCGTAGATCAAGCCCGCCAACAAGCCGATATGCTGCCCGGAAATCACCAGCAGATGCACCGTGCCCGTGTCCTGCAACACCTGCCAATCCTCAGGCGCCAAGCCGGAACCGTCGCCCAATACCAACGCCGCCAAGCCCGCCTCGCGGCCTTGGGCATCCACCGCCATCACGCGCTGGCGAACAGCATCGCGCCAGGCATTGCGCGCCGGTGCGAGGCGTTCACCATCTTTTACCGTTGCAGTGGCACCGATACGCTGGGCCAGCAGCCAGGCTTCGTGGTCAACTCCATGAAAATTGAGCAGGCCCGCAGGCCGCTTGAGTGTCAGCGCCAGGCGCCAGCGTTCGCCGCTGTTCACCACTGGCCCGCCGTGCCAGGACACGCGGATACGTTTGGGCAGCCGCCCCTTGCGCAACCGGCCGTCGGCCAGTTCAAAGCGCACGCCCGTAACCGTCTGCTGGGGCAAGCCGACCACGCGCCCCTCCACCCAACGAGTCTGCCCATCCAGGGCCGGCTGCAGTCGATCATCCAACGCCCGCTGCGCGCTGAAGCAAGCCCAGCTCAAGCCCACCAGAAAAAAGGCCAAGGGATAGGACCGAAAAGGCAACAGCATCAAGGCCAACACCAGCATGCCCAATAACGCGGCGCCGGGCGGCAGGGCCGGCAACCAACGCAACATCAGCAACCCCAGCGCCAACGCCAACATCCCTGTCTTCATGGATCATCCTTTTCCCGTGATCCACTCAGTCTTAGTCGGCTGAACGACAGCGCCTATGATGTTTTGTCACAAAGTCTGAATTTTCTGTTTATAGAATCCGGGCATACTTGCCCCTCGAATTGACCTGGACCCCATATGCCCCGGCGCTTATTCAAACGGTACATGCCAGACCCCAGCAGTATCAGGGAACACAAGTCATTACAGTTTCTTGGCACGCTGCTGCATGACCCCAACCTCTGGCACCTGAACCGGCACTCCGTGGCGCGCGCCATGGCGGTGGGTTTATTTGCGGCGTTTATCCCGATTCCGTTGCAGATGTTGCTCGCCGCAGTGCTCGCGATCTCGGTGCGCGGCAATATGCCCATCGCCATCAGCCTGGTGTGGTTGACCAACCCCATCACCATGCCGGTGGTGTTCATCTGCACCTATATGACCGGCGCCTGGCTGATGAATGTGCCGCCACGCAGCTTGCCCGACAACCTGACGTGGGAATGGATCAGCGGCCAGTTGAGCACACTCTGGCAGCCGTTCCTGCTGGGTTCGGTGGTATTGGGGGTAGTATTGGGCGCCCTGGCCTATTGCCTGACCATGGCGTACTGGCGCTGGTGGGTGGCGCACCAGTGGAAAAAACGCAAACTGCGTAGGCGCTGAGCGCTAACGGGCCAGCAAGTGCAAATGCACACGCAGGCCCTGCCCGGTATTTTCCGCCCATAAGCGACCGCCCTGGCGCTGCACGGCGTTGCGGGCAATGCTCAGGCCCAGGCCGAAACCACCATCGCCGGGCCGCGAGCCGTCCAGGCGGGTAAAGGGCGCGAAGATGCGCTCCAGATCATCCTCAGCAATCCCAGCGCCCTGATCCTGCAGCCAGATATGCCAATAGTCCCCCTCCCGACAGCCGTCGAGTTGCACCCAGCCGCCCTGGGGCGAGTGGCGTACGGCGTTGCGCAGGATATTTTCCAAGGCCTGGGCCAGTGCATTGAGGTTGCCACGCACCCAACTGTCCGCGGGTAACAGGCACGGCAAGCGCGATGCGGGCCAACCGCTTTCAAAACACGCGTTCTCGCGCAAGATGTCCCATAACGCCTGGAGCTGAATGTCTTCCTGGGGCAGCGGCGTTGTTTCGCTGTCGAGCCACGCCAGTTGCAGGCTGTCTTCCACCAGGCGCTGCATGGCGTCGATTTCCCGGCCCAGGCGCTCGCGCAGCTTGGCCCGGTCTTGCTCGCTGTCGCAGGCCACCCGCAGGCGGCTCAAGGGGGTACGCAATTCATGGGACATATCGCGCAGCAACTGCTGCTGCAAACGCACGGTGCCCTGCAAGCGTTCGGACATATGGTCAAAGGCGCGGCCCAACTCGCCCAGTTCATCCTGGCGGCTGGTGGCATCGCGAGACATCCGCGTATTGAGTTGGTCCGCACGCCAGGCATTGGCCTGCTCGCGCAATTGATTGAGGGGCATGATCAACAGCCGGTAGAGGCCGATGCACAGCAACAGGGTAAACAGGCCGGGAATCACACCATTGGTGACCACCCGCCAGAACAGTTGATAGCGCCCTGGCATAAAGCGCTGCGGCAGCTCGATCACCAGCGACCCCGCGCCAGGGTCGACCGGAAACGGCACCTTCATCCAGGGCAGGCCAATGACATGCCGGCTGACCGGCCAATCCAATCCGCGCAAAAACGTCAGGCGCTGGCTTTCCTTGTCACTCAAGGGCGTGCTGCCCAGGGACTGTAGGTCGTTACCGATCACCCCCACCCAAGTGCTTTCGCGCTCGGCCATCCGCCGCAGCCAGGCGTCCACGCCGGCGCTGCCTTGAGTGCTCCACGCCAGCTCGGCACCCGCGGCATAGCCAGTGAGAATCTCCCGCGACTTGTCCGACAGGTACGCGCTTTGCTGCTCCATGTAGCGGCCCCAGGACCAACTGAGCCAGATCATCAGCAAACAGAAGGCGATCAACAGACAGGCCAGCTTCCAGAACAACGAGTGCCTGCCGGGCAATCGCTCAAAGCCCTTCATCGTGACCGCTCAGCACGTAGCCCTTGCCCCATACGGTGCGTACTTCACGCTCGATGTAACCGATGGCCTTGAGCTTGCGGCGGATCTGGCTGACATGCATGTCGAGGCTGCGGTCATGGGGCGCATACCCGCGCTGCAACACCTGCTGATACAGGAAGGCTTTGCTGAGGACTTCTTCGGCATTGCGGTGCAGGGTTTCCAGCAGGCGGTATTCGCTGCGCGTGAGCCCGGCCCACTGGTCCTGGCAGGACACATCGCAGCGTTCATCATCAAAGTGCAGCACCCGGGCATGTTCAGGTACCGAGGCGCGCGGCGGCTCGGGCCGGCGATCCAGGGCAACGCGGCGCAGGATCGCTTCAATTCGCACGCACAGTTCAACCATGCTGAACGGCTTGGGCAAATAGTCGTCCGCGCCCAGGCGAAAACCGCTGATACGGTCGGCTTCAGCGCCCAGCGCCGACATCAGGATCACGGGCATGGCGTGGCTCTGGCGCAAATGGGTGAGGATCGACAAACCGTCCAGCCCCGGCAGCAGAATGTCCATCAGCACCAGGTCGAAGGCCTGGGCGCGGGCCAGTTGCAGGCCCTGCTGGCCGTTCTGGCACCAGGTCACCTGGAAGCCGCTGCGGCCAAGCTGCTCGTGCACGTAGGCGCCCAACACCGGGTCGTCTTCGATGGTCAGGATACTGGGTAGGCCAACTGCTGCGGGAGTCATTAGCGTCTGCAAGTCATTCTCAATCACTGATTATTCAAGATTAAACGTTCACAGGCAATCGCCACCCGGCGCCGAATGGCCCGAAGATTGCCGCATGTCATTAATTTGCAAGATTCCAGACCGTGCAAATGGCTACACTGCGCAGGTGGCGCGGGCCGGATGCCGGCGTGGATCATTGATAACAACGTGGTAGCAGGAGAGTGGCGTGCTTAGAAGAATGGGGATAAAAGGCCGCGTACTGTTGCTGACCTTATTACCGACCAGCCTGATGGCGCTGTTGTTGGGCGGCTATTTCACCTGGATGCAACTCTCGGAGTTGCAGACCCAACTGCTGCAACGCGGCGAAATGATCGCCGAGCAATTGGCACCCTTGGTGGCACCCGCGCTGGGCCATAAGAACACCGACCTGCTGGAGCGCATCGCGACCCAGTCCCTGGAGCAGCCGGATGTTCGCGCCGTGTCGTTCCTGGCGCCCGACCGTTCGTCCCTGGCCCATGCCGGTCCGACCATGCTTAACCAGCCGCCCACCGGCAACAGTTCGCACCTGTTGCAGCGCACCGGCAATGACGCCACTCGCTATCTACTGCCGGTGTTTGGCCGCCATCGCAACCTGGCGGGCGAGTTGATTCCCGATGAGGCCGACCGTCTACTGGGTTGGGTCGAAGTGGAGCTGTCCCACAATGGCATGTTGCTGCGCGGCTATCGCAGCCTGTTCGCCAGCCTGCTGCTGATCGCCATCGGCCTGATGTGCACCGCCGCCCTCGCCCTGCGTATCAGCCGCACCATCAATTCGCCGATTGGCCAGATCAAGCAAGCCGTGACCCAGCTCAAGGACGGCAACCTGGAGACACGCCTGCCACCCTTGGGCAGCCAGGAACTGGACCAACTCGCGTCGGGCATCAACCGCATGGCCGAAACCCTGCAAAATGCCCAGGAAGAGCTGCAACACAGCATCGACCAGGCCACCGAAGACGTGCGCCAGAACCTGGAAACCATCGAGATCCAGAACATCGAGCTGGACCTGGCGCGCAAGGAAGCCCTGGAGGCCAGCCGTATCAAGTCGGAGTTCCTGGCCAACATGAGCCATGAAATCCGCACGCCGCTCAACGGCATCCTCGGCTTTACTCACCTGTTGCAAAAAAGCGAGCTGTCGCCGCGCCAGTTGGACTACCTGGGCACTATCGAAAAGTCTGCGGATAACTTGCTGGGCATCATTAACGAGATCCTCGATTTCTCGAAGATTGAAGCCGGCAAGCTGGTGCTCGACAGCGTGCCTTTCAACCTGCGCGACTTGCTGCAAGACACCTTGACCATCCTCGCTCCCGCCGCCCATGCCAAGCAGCTCGAACTGGTGAGCCTGGTGTACCGCGACACGCCCCTGGCGTTGGTGGGCGACCCGCTGCGGCTCAAGCAGATCCTGACCAACCTGATCAGTAATGCGATCAAGTTCACCCGCGAAGGCACCATTGTGGCCCGGGCCATGATCGAGGACGAGCAGGAAGACAGCGTGCAATTGCGCATCAGTGTGCAAGACACCGGCATTGGCCTGTCGAACCAGGATGTGCGCGCCCTGTTCCAGGCATTCAGCCAGGCCGACAACTCGCTGTCGCGCCAGCCCGGCGGCACCGGTTTGGGCCTGGTGATTTCCAAGCGGTTGATCGAGCAGATGGGCGGCGAAATCGGCGTCGACAGCACGCCGGGTGAAGGTTCGGAATTCTGGATCAGCCTGAACCTGCCCAAGACCCGTGACGACGTCGAAGACCTGCCCGCCGCGCCGCTATTGGGGCGTCGTGTGGCCGTGCTGGAAAACCACGAACTGGCGCGCCAGGCCCTGCAACATCAGTTGGAAGACTGCGGCCTGGAAGTCACGCCGTTCAATACCCTGGAAAGCCTGACCAACGGCATCACCAGTGCGCACCAGACCGAACAGGCCATCAGCCTGGCGGTGCTCGGCGTCACGGCCAACGACATTCCGCCCGAGCGCCTCAACCAACACCTGTGGGACCTTGAACACCTGGGCTGCAAGGTGCTGGTGCTGTGCCCGACCACCGAGCAGATGCTGTTCAACCAATCGGTGCCCAACCCCAACAGCCAATTGCAGGCCAAGCCCGCCTGTACGCGCAAGTTGCGCCGATCCCTGGCCGACCTGATCAGCCCGCGCCCTTCGCGCAGCGAACCCGGTGAGCCGTTGTCCAGCCGTGCGCCACGGGTGCTGTGCGTGGACGACAACCCGGCCAACCTGTTGCTGGTGCAAACCCTGTTGGAAGACATGGGCGCCAAGGTGCAGGCGGTGGAAAGCGGTTACGCGGCGGTCGACGCCGTGAAGCAGGAAACGTTCGATTTGGTGCTGATGGACGTGCAAATGCCCGGCATGGATGGCCGCCAGAGCACCGAGGCGATCCGCCAGTGGGAAAGCGAACGCCACGGCACGCCGCTGCCGGTGGTGGCCCTCACGGCTCACGCCATGGCCAACGAAAAACGCGCCCTGCTGCAAAGCGGTATGGACGACTACCTGACCAAACCCATCAGCGAGCGGCAATTGGCCCAGGTGGTATTGAAATGGACCGGCCTTGCGCTGCGTAACCAAGGCCCGGAGCGCACCCATGAAGGTGCGGCCCAGGGCGTGCAGCTATTGGTACTCGACCACGAAGAAGGCCTGCGCCTGGCCGCCAACAAGGCCGACCTGGCCGCCGATATGCTCGCCATGCTGCTGGCCTCCCTGGAGGCTGATCGCCTGGCAATTACCCACGCCCGCGAAGCCAATGACAACCATGCCTTGATCGAGCGCGTGCACCGTTTGCACGGCGCCACCCGCTACTGTGGCGTGCCGCAATTACGAGCAGCCTGCCAACGCGCCGAAACCCTGCTCAAGCAGGATGACGCCAAGGCCATGGCCGCGCTGGACGAACTGGACATGGCGATTGCGCGGCTGGCCAGTGAAGCCAGAGTCAGCGCCTGACCCTGTTTTCATGGGCAACGAATCAACAATGTGTAAATTGCAGGGAGCCTTCTCAATGCGCGTCATTCTCTTCAGCAGCCAAACCTACGACCGCGAGAGTTTCCTCGGCGAACCGCTGCCGGCTGGCCTGGAACTGCAATTCCAACCCGCCCGGCTCAACCTCGATACCGTGGCCCTGGCCGAACACCACGAGGTGGTCTGTGCCTTTATCAACGACGACCTCAGCGCCCCGGTGCTGGAGCACTTGGCCAAGGGCGGCACACGCCTGATTGCCCTGCGCTCGGCGGGCTACAACCACGTCGACCTACCCGCCGCCCAGCGCCTGGGCTTGACCATCGTGCGCGTGCCCGCCTATTCGCCCCACGCAGTGGCCGAGCATGCCGTCGCCCTGATCCTGGCCCTCAACCGTCGCCTGCACCGTGCCTACAACCGTACCCGCGACGGTGATTTCAGCCTGCACGGGCTGACCGGTTTTGATCTGGTCGGCAAAACGGTCGGCGTGGTCGGCACCGGTCAGATCGGCGCGACCTTCGCCAAGATCATGGCCGGCTTCGGCTGCCAGTTGCTGGCCTACGATCCCTTCCCCAACCCACAGGTACAGGACCTCGGGGCCCGCTACGTGAGCCTGCCTGAACTGTTGGCCGAGGCGCAAATCATCAGCCTGCACTGCCCGCTGACCGCCGACAGCAAACACCTGATCAATGCCCGCTCACTCGCGCAGATGCAAACCGGTGCGATGCTGATCAACACCGGGCGCGGTGGCCTGGTCGACACGCCAGCACTGATCGAAGCGCTCAAGCTTGGCCGGTTGGGCTATCTGGGGCTGGACGTCTACGAAGAAGAAGCCCAATTGTTTTTCGAGGACCGCTCGGACCTGCCCCTGCAGGATGACGTGCTTGCCCGCCTGCTGACCTTCCCCAACGTCATCATCACCGCGCACCAGGCCTTCCTCACCCGTGAGGCCCTGGCGGCGATTGCCGGTACCACATTGGCCAACATTGCCGCGTGGGCCGATGGCCGGGCGCAGAACCTGGTCAAGGGATGATCAGCGGTCACATACCAGGCTCATGATAGGCCGGCACCCGTGATAGGATGCCGCGCCTATTTGGAGGATACATGGCCGAACACGATTTCCGCTTCAGCTTGCTGAGCCCGCAACATACCCTGATCGAATGCCGTGCCCTGGTGCCGGGCCGTTACCAGGTCACCGGCAACGGTGGTTCGATCAAACATGGCGACGTCCTGATCGTCAGCCTGCGCGGCAGTAAAACCCTGTCGATGCGACTGACCGTCGAAGGTGACGCACGCTACTCCATCCGCCCAGCGGGCCAGTGGGTCGCCATGGCCCAAGGGCCGAAGTTCGGCGAACTGGAGATTCACACCTGGAAGGTCAATTGCGACAGCTGCGACGCCGTGCTGGAGTTTGAATTCGCGGTAGAAACCAAGCTGACCAAGGCACCGCTGCAACCGGCCGCCAACGCGCGTATCAAAGAACTGGGCTGGGCCAGCGAAGGCGATAAGCACCGCTGCCCGAAATGCCAGCAGGCCGCGCAATGAAAGGCCCGCTGCTGCTCGCCGCCATCGGCATGGGCCTGGCAGGCTGCGCTGCCGATGGCGCCAAGCTCGAGCGCGACCACAGCTACGTAGTGGAATGGATCGGTGAGCGGCCGTTGATGGACTACGCGCACCTCACCGTCACCCTGGGCGCCGATGGCCGCGCCTATGGCAATGGCGGCTGTAACCACTGGTTTGCGCCGTACACGGTCGAAGGCGACAAGCTCAGCTTCGGCCCAGTCGGCAGCACCCGAAAAATGTGCGCCGAGGCCCTGATGGAGCAAGAACATCGCTTCTTCCAGGCCCTGCAAGGCGTGCAGCGTTGGGACATCTCGCCTATAGAGCAGACGCGGTTCTGGCCGGCCGAAGGCAAGCCGATCCGCTTGTGGCTCGAAGAAGGCTGATCTAGGCGCACTCTCCTGTATTAACGCGGTGTCCTCTGGTTCTGTGGGAGCTGGCTTGCCTGCGATGCGGACGACGCGGTGTATCAGGTACACCGCAGCGATGCCATCGCAGGCAAGCCAGCCCCCACAGCTTTAACCCTTCAGGGCCTTGAGCTTGGCCAACACCCCTTCCGCTGTCTGCTCACCCATCAACTGCTCACGCACCTTGCCCTTGTCGTCGATGATGTAGGTCACCGGCAATGCCTCGCTGCGCGGAATCTCGAAGATCCCGTCCGGGTTCTGGGCCAGTACCGTGAACTTGATCCCCAGCTTGTCGCTGGCGGCCTTCAGTTCTTCACCCTGCACATTGTCGAAGTTGACGCCGAACACCCCGACATTCTGGCCTTTCAACTGCTCTGCCAGGGCATTGAGCTCGGGGATTTCCGTGCGGCACGGCCCACACCATTCGGCCCAGTAGTTGACCACCAGCCACTGTTTGTCCAGGCGTTCGGCCGCCACTTTCTGGCCATATTGGTCAACGCCGTAATCGTTACCGCAGCCGCTGAGCAGCAGGGTTGTGATGATCGCCAATGCACCGATCAGTCGCCTTGTCATGGGGTATTCCTTCGCAAAAATGAACGTTGGCTGCGGCCTATCGCCTCTTACGGTTTAAGGACAGGCGCCAGCGCAGGTAGAATACCCGCCACCTTACGCAAGATGCGACCCGCACATGACCGATCTGACGCTTTATCACAACCCGCGCTGCTCGAAATCCCGCGGTGCGCTGGAACTGCTGGAAGCCCGCGGCCTCACCCCGACCGTCGTGCGCTACCTGGACACCCCGCTGGATGCCGCGCAAATCGAGGCCCTGCTGAAAAAACTGGGGATCAGCGCACGCCAACTGCTGCGCACCGGCGAAGACGAATACAAAACCCTGAACCTGGCAGACGCCAGCCTCAGCGACACCCAACTGATCGCCGCCATCGCAGCCCATCCCAAGCTGATGGAACGCCCGATCCTGGCAACCGCCGACAAAGCCATCATTGGCCGCCCACCCGAGAACGTGCTGGAGATCCTGCCGTGACTACGCCCTATGTGCTGGTGTTGTATTACAGCCGTAACGGCTCGGTGAGCGAGATGGCCCGGCAGATTGCCCGCGGTATCGAGCAAGGCGGCATGGAAGCGCGGTTGCGCACCGTGCCGGCGATTTCCACCGAGTGCGAAGCGGTGGCGCCGAGCATTCCCGACGAAGGCGCGCTGTATGCCAGCCTGGACGACCTGAAGCACTGCTCGGGCCTGGCCCTGGGCAGCCCGACCCGGTTCGGCAACATGGCCGCGCCGCTCAAGTACTTCCTCGATGGCACCAGCAACCTGTGGCTTACCGGCGCTTTGGTCGGCAAGCCGGCCGGCGTGTTCACCTCCACCGCCAGCCTGCATGGCGGCCAGGAGACCACGCTGATGTCGATGCTGCTACCGCTGCTGCACCATGGCATGTTGATCACCGGCCTGCCCTACAGCGAGCAGGCACTGCTCGACACCCAGGGCGGCGGCACGCCGTATGGCGCCAGCCACCATTCCGGGCCAGACGGTAAGCGCATGCTCGATCAACATGAAATCACCCTGTGCCGGGCCTTGGGCCTGCGCCTGGCCAAGACCGCCACGCTGTTGGAGAACGGCCGTGGCCAGGAAGCCTAAGGTCCTGCCAACGCGGGAATGGCTGGCGCCGCGGGTCAAGGTGGCACGCGCGCTGAGCCTGCTGGCGTTTTTAGGCCTGGTGGGCTTGTTGTGCGCGTACTACCTGTTGGTCGCCGACCTGCATGGGGCGCGCCCGTGGGTCATCCTGCTGATCGAGTTGGTGCCGCTGCTGATACTTGCGCCAGGCATGCTGATGGGCAGCGCACGCGGGCATTCGTGGATGTGCTTTGTGGTGAACCTGTATTTCATCAAGGGCGCGCTGGCGGCGTATGACCCGAACCGCCAGTGGTTCGGTGTGCTGGAAATGCTGGCGAGCCTGGCGGTGTTTTGCACGGCGTTGCTGTATGTGCGTTGGCGGCATCAGCTGAACCGTCGACTGGCCGATTGACTGATCGTTCCCACGCTCCGCGTGGGAATGCTGCCCAGGACGCTCTGCGTCCCGGGCCTAGTGCAAGGGTGACGCGGAGCGTCACAGGATGCATTCCCACGCGGAGCGTGGGAACGATCAGGTGATCAATGATTCACCGTGTAAGCCAACATCATCGACAACTGACACATCGGCCGCCCACTCTCGGCATGCCACTGGTTGAAGGCGCCCTGCACCGTCGCCAGGTCGCGCAGGCTGGTCGGGGCCTTGTCGACAATCTTCTGCGCATTCAGCGCCGCCACCACGTCATCGCTTGGCACAAAGGTGTCCTTGCCGACCATGCGCAGAAAGCGCGGCGCCGACAGCCCGCCCAGTTGATGGCCATGCTTGCTCAGGTACTTCCAGAGCCCAACGATGTCAGTCACCGGCCAATCGGCGATAAACGCACCGAAGCTGCCTTTTTCCTGCTCGATATCCAGGATCATCTGCGCATTGCGCGGCACACTCTTGAGCTTGCCCAGGTGGCGGATGATGCGGGCGTCCTGCATCAACCGTTCCAGGTGCTCGGCGCCCATCAGCACGACTTTTTCCGGGTCGAAACCGAAGAACACCTGCTCGAACGCCGGCCATTTGGCATCAACCACGCTGTGCTTCAAACCGGCGCGGAACACCCGCAGCGCCAAGGTCGACAGGTAACGGTCATCGGTGATCTTGCGCAATTGCGCCGGGGTCTTGGGCACCGGCAGATGGGCTTCCAACTTGGCCGCCGAACCGAAGCGGTTCAGACAATATTCGTGCAGCCACTTGTAATCGCGCATGCCCTCTCCTGTCAGTCGAATTGAAAACGGCGCCCGCAAGCGCCGTGTACTAGAGCCTCGGGAAGACTCAGAGGTTCACTACATTGACGAAACGCGATGCGGCGGTCTCATCGATTTTCAAGCTGGTGAAGTCAAACAGGTTGCGGTCGGCCAATTGCGACGGGATCACGTTTTGCAGGCTGCGGAAGATACTTTCGGTACGCCCCGGGGTCTTGCGCTCCCAGTCCACCAGCATCTCCTTGACCACCTGGCGCTGCAGGTTTTCCTGGGAGCCGCACAGGTTGCACGGGATGATCGGGAATTGCTTGAAGTCGGAATAAGCCTGGATGTCCTTCTCGTTGCAATACGCCAGCGGGCGGATCACCACGTTGCGCCCATCATCGGCACGCAGCTTGGGCGGCATGGCCTTGAGCGAGCCGTTGAAGAACATATTGAGGAAGAAGGTTTCGACGATGTCATCGCGGTGATGACCCAAGGCCATCTTGGTCGCGCCGATCTCATCGGCAAAGGTATAGAGCGTGCCACGGCGCAGGCGCGAGCACAGCGAGCAGGTGGTCTTGCCTTCCGGGATCAATTCCTTGACCACCGAGTAGGTGTCTTTCTCGACAATGTGGTACTCCACGCCCAGTTCTTTCAAATAGGCCGGCAGCACATGCTCAGGGAAACCGGGTTGTTTCTGGTCCATGTTGACCGCCACGATCTCGAACTTGATCGGCGCGACCTTTTGCAGGTGCAGCAACACGTCGAGCATGGTGTAGCTGTCTTTGCCGCCGGAGAGGCAGACCATGACCTTGTCGCCGTCCTCGATCATATTGAAATCGGCGACCGCTTCACCGGCCAGGCGACGCAGGCGTTTTTGCAGTTTGTTCTGGTTGACTGTAAGAGTGCCCATGGCGCTTGGATCCGCAAAGGTGTGTGACGAAAAGCGCGGCATTTTACCGGTAAGACTCGCCGAGTTCCAATGTGGGAGCTGGCTTGCCTGCGATAGCGGTGTGCCAGTCAACATCTCTGGTCCGGACAGGCCGCCATCGCAGGCAAGCCAGCTCCCACACTGGATCCCATGAATCCTGACAGACCGCACCGCGATTAGCGTGAGTTTTTACAGCGCAATTTGCTCTAAAGGCCCTACAGTTATTCCGGTCATCCCTTTCTATACTGCGACTTGAGGTCGCACATCTATCCAGACCTTTCAGGCCATTTGGCCCGTGGGCGCTCCGATGGGGGGCGATGGTAATAACGACAGGAGTGACTGGCATGATCCATCACGTCGTGGGGCTGTTTACCCATCCCGACCAGGAATGGCGGGAAATCCGTGGCGATAAAGAAGAAAGCATCAGCCACATGTACCTCACTCATACCCTGATTCTCGCGGCGATCCCCGCCATTTCCGCCTTTATTGGCACCACTCAGGTCGGCTGGGTCATCGGCAACCGCGCCCCGGTGATGCTGACCCAGGAAAGCGCGCTGTGGATGACCCTCATGTCCTACGCGGCCATGCTGTGCGGCGTGGCGGTGATGGGTGCATTCATTCACTGGATGGCCCGCACCTACGACGCCAGCCCAAGCATGGCCCGCTGCGTGGCGTTTGCCACTTATACCGCCACACCCTTGTTTATCGGCGGGCTGGCGGCGCTCTACCCGCATATGTGGCTGGGCATGGTCGTGGGCACTGCGGCGATCTGCTACACGGTGTACCTGCTGTATGTGGGGCTGCCGACCTTCATGAGTATCGACCCGGATGAAGGCTTCCTGTTTTCCAGCTCGGTATTGGCCGTCGGCCTGGTGGTGCTGGTGGCGATCATGGCCTTTACCGTGATCGTCTGGGGCCTGGGCGTCGGGCCGATCTACACCAGTTGAACGAAAAACCCCGCAGGCACGGCCACCGCAAGGTGGCTTTGTGCGTTATGCATGACCATTCGGCGCCTGACAGATTCGGAAACACCCAGCTTTGCGGCATACTGGGCGTCTCTGGAGATATGTACAGCATGCCCGAGCAACTCAATACCCGCGTCGAAGATTGTTTCCTGCAAGCCGAATCCTTTTTCAAACGAAGCTTCAAACGCCCCCAGGTCAGCCTCAAGCTGCGGGGCCAGAAGGCCGGTGTCGCGCATTTGCACGAGAACCTGCTGCGCTTCAACCCTCAGTTGTACCGTGAAAACAGCCAACACTTTCTCAAGCAAACCGTGGCCCATGAAGTGGCGCACCTGATTGCCCACCAATTGTTTGGCGAGCGTATCCAGCCCCATGGCGAGGAATGGCAGTTGATCATGCGCGGGGTTTACGAGCTGCCGCCCGACCGTTGCCACACCTACGAGGTCAAGCGTCGGCAAGTGACTCGCTATATTTACCGCTGCCCGTGTGCGGACAGTGATTTTCCGTTTTCACCGCAGCGCCATGGGCTGGTGAACCAGGGGCGGCGGTATTTGTGTCGGCGGTGTCGGCAGACTCTGGTGTTCACTGGAGAAACTCGGGTGGAATGAGGGCCTATTCGCAGGCAAGCCAGCTCCCACATTTTGATTGCGTTCACAGATCCAGATGTGGGAGCTGGCTTGCCTGCGAAAGCGCCCGCTCAGTCAACCTACAACCTTGGCCTGCCGCAATTGCTCTATCCGCTCAATACCGAACCCCAACTCCGCCAGCACCTCATCACTGTGCGCCCCCACCGCCACCCCAATATGCCTAGGCGCCGGCAACCCCTCGGAGAATTTCAGCGGGCAGGCCAATTGCGCTTGTGTCGAGCCGTCACCCCGGGGCACCTGGCTGACTAGCTCCCGCGCCTTCAACTGGGGATGCTCCGCCGCTTCGCTCAAACTCAACACTGGCTCAACACAGGCATCCACCCCAGCAAACAACTCACACAACTGGTCAAAACTGCGCTTCTCGAACTCCACCTGCAACGCCTGTTTGAGCACGGCCTGGCGTTCGGGCGTCACGCTGTGTGCCGCCAGTTCCGGGCGCCCCAAGGCCGCGCACAGCTGCTGCATAAACCCCGGTTCCAAACTGCCCACCGACATCCAGCGCCCATCGCGTGTGCGGTAGTAGTCATAGAAACTCCCGCCATTGAGCACATGGTTCTCCCACCCAGGCTCGACCCCGCAAGCCAGGTAACCGGCCCCCGCCATGGCGTTAAGGCTGAACGAGCAGTCGGTCATGCTCACATCCAGGTATTGCCCCACCCCGCTTTGCTGCCTGGCAATCACCGCCGCCAGCAAGCCCACCACGGCATGCAGTGAACCGCCCGCCACATCCGCCAGCTGTACGCCCAGGGGCAACGGGCCGGTGTCCTGGCGCCCGGTATGGCTGGCCACGCCGGCCAACGCCAGGTAGTTGATATCGTGCCCGGCGCGGTCCTTATAGGGGCCGGTCTGGCCGTAACCGGTGATCGACACATAGATCAGCCGCGGGTTGATCGCCTTCAGCGCCTCATATCCCAGGCCCAGGCGCTCCATGACACCGGGGCGGAACTGCTCGAGCAGGATGTCATGGCCCTTGACCAACTCACGCACAATCTCCAGCGCCTCGGCCTGCTTGAGGTCCAGGGCCAGGCTGCGCTTGTTGCGATTGAGGTAGGCGTGGCTGGCCGAGGTACCACGATCATGGGGCGGCAATACCCGCAACAGGTCCATCCGTGTGGGCGATTCGATACGCAGCACCTCGGCGCCCATGTCCGCCAGCATCAGGGAGGCAAACGGGCCGGGCAGCAAGGTGGAAAAATCCAACACTTTAAGGGACGCCAAGGGACCTGACATGGGGACTCCAGTTGGGTTGCGAATACTCACAGACTAGGCAGCCGGGCAGCTGCCGGCAATCGTCAGAACGATCAACCACAGTGACCGTTTTGATCACGGCGGGCTTTTTCGCGGCGGCGGCTTTATCATTGGCCGACGTTTGTTGGCAGAGTCTTCCATGAAGTTCGCGATTGCACTGTATAGCGCCGCCCACGCGCCCTCCTCGCGCCGCGCCCTGTTGTTCGCCCAGGCGGCGCTGGCCGGCGGGCATGAGATCGTGCGGCTGTTTTTCTACCAGGACGGCGTGTACAGCGCGTCCAATAACATCGTCGCGCCCCAGGATGAGCAAGACATTGCGCGCCAATGGCGCGAGTTTGTCAGCCAGCACCAACTCGACGGCGTGGTGTGCATCGCCGCAGCCCTGCGCCGGGGTGTGCTTAATGCCGAGGAAGCTGCGCGTTACCAACGCAGCGCGGTCAACCTGGAAGCACCCTGGGCGTTGTCGGGCCTGGGACAATTGCATGACGCGATCCAGGACGCCGACCGCCTGATCTGTTTTGGAGGGCCGTGACATGTCCAGATCCTTATTGGTGATCAGCCGCCAGGCCCCATGGTCCGGGCCGAGTGCGCGGGAAGCACTGGATATCGTGCTGGCCGGCGGCGCGTTCGATCTGCCCATTGGCCTGCTGTTCCTGGATGACGGTGTGTTCCAAATGGCGCCGAACCAAGCGGCCAAGGCCGTGCAACAGAAAGACCTGAGTGCCAACCTGCAGGCCCTGGGCCTGTTCGGCATTGATGACGTGTTCGCGTGCAGCCATAGCCTGACCGCACGCGGGTTGCCGCCGCCTGCCCACGCGCAGGCGCTCGACAGCCAAGCCATTTTCCAGCTGATTGACCGTTACGACCAGGTGATTACCCTCTGATGTCGACTCTACATGTGGTGTCTCATTCCCCGTTTACCGACAGCCGCCTCGACAGCTGCCTGCGCATCTGTGGCACCGAGGACGCTATCCTCCTATGTGGTGACGGAGCCTACGGCCTGCACACGCCCGCCCTGCATACCAAAGGCGTAAAGGTGTTTGTGCTGGCCGAAGACATGCAGGCGCGCAACCTGCCGCTGCCCGACTGGGCTGACAGCGTCGATTACCCAGGCTTCGTGCAACTGTCGATCGACTACGACAAGGTCAACACCTGGCTATGAACACCCTGACCGTCGGCGCACGCACCCTGGAACTGGATAAGGACGGCTACCTCCTCGACCTCAACGACTGGTCCGATGAAGTGGCGAATGCCCTGGCCGCTGCCGAAGCCTTGGAGCTGACGCCGGCACACTGGGAAATCCTCACCCTGCTGCGCCAGTTCTACACCGAATTCCAGCTATCCCCCGCCACGCGCCCGCTGATCAAGTACACCGCCTTGAAGCTGGGCCCGGAAAAGGGCAACAGCCTGCACCTCAACAAACTGTTCAACGGCACTCCCGCCAAACTCGCCGCCAAGCTGGCGGGCCTGCCCAGGCCGACGAATTGCTTATGACCGACTTTGCCCCCCTGACTCTCGTAACGCCCCAAGAGCATCCCTTTGCGCAGTTCGTGCGCATCCTCGGCAAAGGCAAGCGTGGCGCGCGCAACCTCACCCGCGAGGAAGCGCGGGAAGCCATGGGCATGCTGCTCGACGAAAAGGTCGAGGACACCCAGCTCGGCGCCTTCCTGATGCTGCTGCGCCACAAGGAAGAAAGCCCGGAAGAACTCGCCGGTTTCACCGAAGCCGTACGTGAGCGCCTGCACGCGCCAGCGCTGAACGTCGATATCGACTGGCCGACCTACGCCGGTAAAAAGCGCCACCTGCCGTGGTTCCTGCTGGCAGCCAAATGCCTGGCGCAGAACGGCGTGCGCATCCTGATGCACGGCGGCGGCGCCCACACTGCGGGGCGCTTGTACACCGAGCAATTGCTGGACGGCTTGCAGATCCCGCTGTGCCGCGACTGGCAACAGGTCCAGAGCACCTTCGCCCACGGCAACCTGGCATTTATCCCGCTGGGTGATTGGGCCCCACAGCTGCAACGCATGATCGACCTGCGCAACACCCTGGGCCTGCGCTCGCCTATCCACTCTCTGGCGCGCCTGCTCAACCCGCTGAATGCGCGTTGTGGCCTGCAAAGCATTTTCCACCCCGGTTACCAGGGCGTGCATCGCGATGCCAGTGGCTTGCTGGGTGACAACGTGATTGTGGTCAAGGGCGACGGCGGCGAGATCGAGATCAACCCCGACACCCTCAGTCACCTTTACGGCACCACCGGCGGCCAGAGCTGGGACGAAGAGTGGCCCGCCCTTTCCGTCCAGCGCCACGTCAAACCGGCAACGCTTGAGCCCGAGCACCTAAAAGCACTGTGGCGCGGCGACGTCGAGGACAGCTACCCGCAGCTGGCGTTGATCGCCACCATGGCGTTGGCCCTGCGCGGCCTTGGTCACCCGCGGCAACAGGCGTTCGAGTTGGCCCAGCAGTACTGGGACGCACGGGATAAATCGATTTAATCGATCATTCACGCCGGTTCTTTGCGCTTTTAGTTCGAACTCATCTCTTTAGACTGGGCTCCAACGCTTATCAGCCAAGGAGCCAGTCATGGGTTTATTGATCGAAGGACAGTGGAAAGACCAGTGGTACGAAAGTAGCGCCGATGGCGCTTTCCAACGGGAGCAGGCACAACGCCGCAACTGGGTGACCGCCGATGGCGCGCCAGGCCCGAGTGGTGAAGGCGGCTTCAAGGCCGAGGCCGGTCGCTATCACCTCTATGTATCCCTCGCCTGCCCATGGGCGCACCGCACCTTGATTCTGCGCAAGTTCAAGGGCCTGGAAAGCCTGATCGACGTCTCGGTGGTCAGTTGGCTGATGCTGGAAAACGGCTGGACCTTCGACAAGGCCCACGGCTCCAGCGGCGACAACCTCGACGGTTTCAACTTCATGCACCAACGCTACACCGCCGATACCGCCGACTATACCGGGCGCGTGACCGTGCCGGTGCTGTGGGACAAAAAGCTCAAGCGCATCGTCAGCAATGAATCGGCGGAGATCATCCGCATGTTCAACAGTGCGTTCAATGCGCTGACCGGCAATACCCGGGATTTCTACCCCCAAGCCCTGCATTCGACCATCGACAGCCTCAACGAACGCATCTACCCCGCCGTGAACAACGGCGTGTACCGCGCAGGTTTCGCCACCTCACAACAGGCGTATGAAAGTGCGTTTGATGATGTGTTTGCCGAGCTGGATCATTTGGAACAGCACCTGGGCAGCCATCGTTATCTGGCCGGCGAGTACCTGACCGAAGCCGATGTACGGCTGTTCACTACGCTGATTCGTTTTGATGCGGTGTACTACAGCCACTTCAAATGCAACCTGCGGCGAATTGCCGACTATGGGAATTTGTCGAACTGGCTGCGGGAGATGTATCAGTGGCCGGGGGTGGCCGAGACGGTGGATTTCGAGCATATCAAGGGGCATTACTATGCCAGCCATCGCACGATCAACCCGACGGGGATTGTGCCGAAGGGGCCGTTGCAGAGGTTTGATACGGAGCATGATCGGGTGCGGCTGCCGGGTAAAGGTGTCTTTGGCTGATCCGGATCATCGGTTGTAATGAGATGGCCTCATCGGGGGCAAGCCCCCTCCCACACTTGGAATGCATTCCAATGTGGGAGGGGGCTTGCCCCCGATGCTTTTGAGGTCAGACTTGGGACTGGGCGCCCTCGAACCACTTGAGCTTTTCACGCAGTACCACCACCTCACCCACGATCACCAGTGTCGGCGCATGCACTTCATGCTCCGCCACCATGCGCGGCAGGTCGGCCAGGGTGCCGGTGAACACGCGCTGGTTGGACGTAGTGCCCTGCTGGATCAGCGCCGCTGGGGTATCTGCGGAGCGCCCGTGCTTGATCAACTGCTCGCAAATGATCGGCAAGCCAATCAAGCCCATGTAGAACACCAGGGTCTGTGAGGGGCCGACCAGGTCTTGCCAAGGCAAGTCCGAGGTACCGTTCTTCAAGTGCCCGGTAATAAACCGTACCGACTGGGCATAATCGCGGTGAGTCAGCGGAATCCCGGCATAAGCCGCACAACCACTGGCTGCCGTGATACCCGGCACCACCTGGAAGGGGATGCCATGGGCCGCCAATTCCTCGATCTCTTCGCCACCACGACCAAAGATGAACGGGTCACCCCCTTTAAGGCGCAGCACGCGCTTGCCTTGCTTGGCCAGGTCGACCAGTTGCTGGTTGATCTGGTCCTGAGGCACCGCGTGATCGGCACGACGCTTGCCGACGTACACGCGCTCGGCATCACGACGGCACAGTTCCAAAATCGCCGGCGCAACCAAACGGTCGTACAGCACCACGTCGGCTTGCTGCATCAGGCGCAATGCGCGGAAGGTCAGCAAATCCGGGTCACCTGGGCCCGCACCCACCAGGTACACCTCACCGGGCGCGTAAGGCGGCGCGCCATTGACCTTTTCGATCAACAGGCGCTCGGCCTCCTCGCCCTGCCCGGCCAACTGGCGGTCGGCAATCGGGCCCTGGAACACTTCTTCCCAGAACGCCCGGCGTTGCTGCACATCCGGGTACAAACCTTTGACCTGAGCCCGAAAACGCGCGGCCAGCCCAGCCAATTGCCCGTAGGTGGAGGGAATCCAGGTTTCCAGCTTGGCGCGGATCAGCCGTGCCAATACCGGCGCGTCACCGCCGCTGGAGACGGCAATCACCAAGGGTGAACGGTCGACAATCGCCGGGAATATCACACTGCACAACGCTGGCGCGTCCACCACATTGACCGGCACGCAGCGACGCTTGGCATCACTGGACACTTGCGCATTCAGTGGCTCATCGTCGGTAGCCGCGATAATCAGGGTGCAACCGTCCAGGTCGGCCTCCTGATAACCGCGCAACATCAGTTCCCCGCCACTGCCCAGCACCAGCTCACGCAGCTGGCTTTCGATCTGGGGAGCAACCACCCGCAACACCGCGCCGGCATCGGCCAGCAGCCGGGATTTGCGCAAGGCAATCTCCCCACCACCGACGACCAACACACGACTGCCGCGCAGGTTATGAAACAGCGGCAGAAATTCCATTTAGCGGATGACCTCAACGCCCGCCATGTAAGGCTTGAGCACCTCAGGTACACGGATCGAACCGTCCGCCTGCTGGTAGTTTTCCAGCACGGCCACCAGGGTACGGCCTACGGCCAGGCCCGAACCGTTGAGGGTATGCACCAGTTCCGGCTTGCCGGTTTCCGGGTTGCGGAAACGCGCCTGCATGCGACGGGCCTGGAAGTCACCGCAGTTGGAGCACGACGAAATCTCGCGGTATTTGTCCTGGCTCGGCACCCACACTTCCAGGTCGTAGGTTTTCACGGCGCTGAAGCCCATGTCGCCCGTGCACAGGGCCAGTACGCGGTACGGCAGCTCCAGCAGCTGCAACACGCGCTCGGCGTTGGCAGTCAGGCCTTCCAGGGCTTGCATGGAGGTCGACGGTTCTACTACCTGGACCATTTCAACCTTGTCGAACTGATGCTGGCGGATCATGCCGCGGGTATCGCGACCCGATGCGCCGGCTTCGCTACGGAAGCACGGGCTGTGGGCAACCAGCTTCAACGGCAGTTGCTTGGCGTCGAGGATTTCGCCGGCGACGATATTGGTCAGCGACACTTCGGCCGTCGGGATCAGGTACAGGTCGGCTTCGCCGTCGCGGCTGATCTTGAACAGGTCTTCTTCGAATTTCGGCAGTTGGCTGGTGCCCATCAACGCCGGCGCCTGAACCAGGTACGGGGTGTAGGCCTCTTCGTAACCGTGTTCGCCGGTGTGCAGGTTGATCATGAACTGCGCCAGTGCACGGTGCATGCGCGCAATCGGGCCGCGCAGCAAGGCAAAGCGTGCGCCGGACATTTTTGCCGCGGTTTCAAAATCCAGGCCACCGGTCAATTCGCCCAGGGCGACGTGGTCCTTGATCTCGAAATCGAAGGCTTTCGGCGTGCCCCAGCGGCGCACTTCGACGTTGCCGTCTTCATCTTCGCCGACCGGTACGGATTCGTGGGGCAGGTTCGGAATGCCCAGCAGGATCGAATCCAACTGGGACTGAATGCCTTCCAGCTCGATTTTGCCGTCGGACAGCTCAGTGCCCATGCGCTCGACATCCGCCATCAACGGCGCGATATCTTCGCCGCGCTGCTTGGCCTGGCCGATGGACTTGGAGCGCGCATTACGTTCAGCCTGCAGTGCTTCGGTGCGGGTCTGGACGGTCTTGCGCTGTTCTTCCAGCGCTTCGATGCGCGCAACATCCAAGGCAAAGCCACGGGATGCCAGGCGGTCCGCTACGTCCTGAAGGTTGCTACGTAACAGTTTGGAATCGAGCATGTCGGTCTCTCGTTATCAAAGTTTGGTCAAGGACAGGCCAGCCCAGGTGGCGAGCAGCCCGCCGAATACGCTGATGGCCGCATAGCCAATCGCCAGCGGCACTTGCCCGCTTTCCAGCAGGCGCACGGTATCCAGTGAAAAGGATGAAAAAGTCGTCAGGCCGCCAAGAAAGCCAACCATCAGGCCGGCACGTACCTCGACAGGCACTTCCGGGCGTAACAAAAACAGGCCGTATAACACGCCGATCAACAGGCAGCCCACGATATTAACGGCGAGCGTCGCCGTATAGAAGTGTTTCGGCCAATTGGCGTTGATCCAATTGCCGGTGGCGAAGCGCAACAGCGTCCCGGCAATCCCCCCCACCGAGACGGCGACCACCAAAGGAATCATGATTTTCTCCGCTGCCGGGGGCTCAGACGGTCGAGGGTGGCCAGGTGATTGAGCTTCTCACCGATCTTCAGCTCCAGGCCACGGGGCACGGGCTGGTAGAACGGCTGCGGCTCCAGCTCATCGGGGAAGTAGTCTTCGCCGGCCGCATAGGCGTCCGGCTCATCGTGGGCATAACGGTATTCGTCGCCATACCCCAGTTGCTTCATCAGCTTGGTCGGTGCGTTGCGCAGGTGCAGCGGCACTTCGAGGGAGCCGTGCTCGGCGGCCGCACGCAGGGCCGACTTGAAGCCCATATACACCGCGTTGCTTTTCGGCGCGCAGGCCAGGTAGGTGATGGCCTGGGCCACCGCCAGCTCGCCTTCCGGGCTGCCGAGGCGCTCCTGCACCTCCCAGGCGGCCAGGCACAGGCTCAGGGCCCGCGGGTCGGCGTTGCCGATGTCTTCGCTGGCCATGCGCACTACGCGGCGCGCCAGGTACAGCGGGTCGCAACCGCCATCGATCATGCGCGCAAACCAATACAGCGCGCCATCAGGGTTGGAGCCGCGTACGGATTTGTGCAGCGCGGAAATCTGGTCGTAGAAGGCTTCGCCGCCCTTGTCGAAACGTCGGCGCGTGTCACCCAGCAGGCTTTGCAACAGATCAACGCCAATCTCGCCGCCGTCTTCGGCCAGGTCGGAAGCATTCTCCAGCAGGTTGAGAAAGCGACGCCCGTCACCATCGGCGGCGGTCAGCAAAATCTTGAAGCCTTCATCGCTGAGGCTCAGCTGACGCTTGCCCAGGCCCTTGTCTTCGCTCAAGGCACGGTGCAGCAGCTTTTGCATCGCCGCTTCATCCAGGCTCTTGAGCACATAGACCCGCGCCCGTGACAACAAGGCGTTGTTCAATTCAAAGGAAGGGTTTTCGGTGGTGGCGCCGATAAAGATCAGCGTACCGTCCTCGACATAAGGCAGGAACGCATCCTGCTGCGACTTGTTGAAGCGATGCACTTCGTCGACGAACAGGATAGTGCGCTTGCCGTATTGCCCGGCCTGCTGCTTGGCCACTTCCACCGCCTGGCGGATCTCCTTCACCCCGGCGAGCACCGCCGAGACCGTTTCAAAGTGCGCGTCCGAGACTTTCGCCAGCAGCCGCGCCAGGGTGGTCTTGCCCACGCCCGGCGGCCCCCAGAAAATCATCGAATGCAGCGCACCCTGCTCCAAGGCTTCGCGCAAGGGTTTGCCGCGAGCGAGCAGGTGTTCCTGACCGACGTACTCATCCAGGTTGGTCGAACGCAAGCGCGCGGCCAGTGGCTGGGCAATCGGGTCACTTCGAAACAGATCCATGGGCAGCGTTTGAAACCTCTAGATTATTCCTGGATCACGTCGGCACCCTTGGGGATGTCGAACTTGAACTTGGACGCGGGCACCGGCTGGTTGGCCTTGACTCCGGAGAACAGGATATCGGTGCGCTGGCCGACGCTGTCGACCAGGCGCATGTTGTTGATCACGCCGTTGCCGAACGACAAGGACAGCGTGTCAAACAGCGTGTCCTTGGATTTTGGCTTGAGCGTGAATTCGATGACGTTGCTGGTCTGCTTGGAGGTGATGTCGAAGCTGTCGCTGATTTTCGACACATCACCCGACAGCAGCAGTGCCGGGGTCTGGTTCAGGCGTGGATCGAGCTTCTTGATGGTGGCTTGTTCCAGGTCCGGGTCCCACAGCGTGACTTTCTGGCCGTCGGAAACGATGGTCTGCTCCGCCTTGCCTTCGGTATGCCAGTAGAACAGCCCTGGGCGCTGCACGGCCATTTCACCGGCTGTTTCCTGCAACTGGGTGCCGCCGGCATCCAGGGTGAGCTGGGAGAAGCGCGCGGTGAGGGTCTGGGATTTGTCCAACAGGTTCTTCAGGCTGGCGACGGAAGCCGGGTCAGCGTGAGCCGAAACAGCGGTCAAGGCCAGGGCCGGCAACAACAGCATGCGGATAAAGCGCATGGGAGTCCTCATTGAGTAGTCAGGGCACGCCGCGTGTTGCCACGCGGCGCGGAATCAGTCGCGCATCTGCCCAGGGGCGATGACTTCACGCGAGCCATTGGTGTTCATTGCGGTCACGACGCCGGCCATTTCCATGGCTTCGATCATGCGGGCGGCGCGGTTGTAGCCGATTTTAAGCTTGCGCTGCACCGCCGAAATCGAGGCACGGCGGCTTTCCAGTACGAAGGCCACGGCCTCGTCGTAGAGCGCGTCGGTTTCAGCATCATCGTCGCCACCGCTGCTGCCACCGTCGAAGCCGCTGCCGGCCTCTTCCACGCCAGCGAGAATGTCGTCGTTATATTCCGGCGCGCCGCGCAGTTTCCAGGCTTCGACCACACGGTGGACTTCGTCATCGGAAACAAAGGCGCCGTGAACGCGAATCGGCAGGCTGGTCCCGGGCGGCATGTACAGCATGTCACCGTGGCCCAGCAGTTGCTCGGCGCCACCCTGGTCGATGATGGTACGCGAGTCGATCTTGCTGGAGACCTGGAACGCCATGCGCGTCGGAATGTTGGCCTTGATCAGGCCGGTGATCACGTCCACCGACGGCCGCTGGGTCGCGAGAATCAAGTGGATGCCCGCCGCCCGCGCCTTCTGGGCGATACGGGCGATCAGCTCTTCAACCTTCTTGCCGACGATCATCATCATGTCGGCAAATTCATCGACCACCACCACGATGGTCGGCAGCTTGGTCAGCAGTGGTGCTTCATCGTGAATGCTTTCGCGCTTGTACAGCGGGTCGGTCAGCGGTGTGCCGGCGTCCTGGGCTTCCTTGACCTTGGCATTGAAGCCCGACAGGTTACGCACGCCCATCTTCGCCATCAGCTTGTAGCGGCGCTCCATCTCGGCAACGCTCCAACGCAGGGCATTGGCGGCGTCCTTCATGTCGGTAACCACCGGGCACAGCAGGTGCGGGATGCCTTCGTAGATCGACAGTTCCAGCATCTTCGGGTCGATCATGATGAGCTTGGCGTCATCCGGCCCGGACTTGAACAGGATCGACAGGATCATGGCGTTCACACCTACCGACTTACCGGAACCGGTGGTACCGGCTACCAGCAGGTGCGGCATTTTCGCCAGGTCGGTAATCACCGGCTTGCCGCCGATGTCATGGCCGAGCGCCAGGGTGACCGGCGATTTGAAGTTGTCGTATTCCGGGGTCGACAGCACTTCGGAGAAGCGCACGATCTGCCGGTCTTCGTTGGGGATCTCGATACCCACGGTGGTCTTGCCCGGGATCACTTCCACCACGCGCACGCTGGTGACGGCCAGGGAACGTGCCAAATCTTTGGCCAGGTTGGAAATACGGCTGACTTTTACCCCGGCGGCCGGTTGGATTTCGTAACGGGTAATCACCGGGCCCGGATGGATCGAGTCCACCGACACTTCGACGCCGAACTCCTTGAGCTTGATTTCCAGCAGGTGACCGACAGCCGCCAGGGATTCGGGGGAATAGTTGAGTTGTTTCTTTTCGGCCGGGTCCAGAATCGAGATCGGCGGCAAGGTGCCTTCGACAGCGCTGTCGATAAACAACGGTGCCTGCTTCTCTTTTTGCACGCGATGGCTGGGCTCCGGCGCCTTGGGCGGTGCCGGGGCGATCACGGGCGGCACCTGCTTTTCACGGTCCGACATGTGCTTGCTCAGGGCCTGCTCGCGCTCGATCAAGCGCTCCTTGACCTTGGCTTGCTCGCGTCGATCCGGCGTGCTTGGAGCCACCACCTCGTTGACACGGGTGTCAACCTCACGCAACTGCGCCACCATTTGCTTGCGCTCGACACGGGCGGCCCACCAGCGGTTGGCGGCGCCCTGGAACAATTCGAACAGGTCGAGGGTGATTTTGCCGGTCACGTCCATCACCTTGAACCATGACAGGTCGGTGAATACCGTGAGGCCGAACAGGAACAGCGCGATGAACATCAGGGTGCTGCCCTGGATATTCAGGGTACGGCGTGCCAGGTCGCCGAGGCTTTCGCCCAGAGCCCCGCCCGCGCCCGCCGGCAAGCCGGTCGGTACATGGAAGTGGATATGCGCCAGCGCAGCGCCCGACAGCACCAGGAACACCAGGCCGATCAGGCGCCAGGAGAACAGCCAGCCGCTCCACTGCCACGGTTCGTGACGCTGGCGGAAGATCTGCCAGGTCTTGATCGCCAGCAACAGCGGGAAAATGTAGGCGAAGTAACCCAGGATCATGAAGAGGATATCGGCGCTGTAAGAACCTACAGGGCCGCCGAAATTCTGCACGTCATCGATCTTGCTGTTATGACTCCAGCCCGGATCGTCCTTGCCATAGGTGAGCAAGGCCATCATCAGGAACAGACACAGCGCACCGATGGCAATCAGTGCGCCTTCCTTGAGTCGGTAATGCAGGTGCTGGCGCCAGGCCGGTACGACTGCTGCTTTAGGTGCTGCGGCGGATTTCTTCAAAACGGGTCTATTCCTGCGCCTTTAGCGCGTCCATCTGTTAAATGACTACACGACTGCTCTATCCGGAGCAGCTGAAAAATGAACGAATGTTGCTGAATCTACTTTTAACATCCGGTGACGGATAGGTGAAATGGCGATAACGCCACAATGGCCGCATTGTACGGGTTTGCGTGCGCGATGCCACGCACTTGCCCTTCACCTGACTGCACGGACAATTTGAGCATGCATTGCCTTTGCTGACAAAGGCTTATGAGCTGTATTTAGCAATCCAGGCAAGCTTGGCAAATGGCCGGCATGCGCCAGACCCGATTACGACCACACCCTGTGTGCAGAGTTGCAGAAACCCGCTCATGCTAATCCTCGTTAATAGCCTATTCGGGCTGGCCCCGTGGCGCCGGGTCGTCAATAATCAACACTTGCGGTGCAGGTGCATGACCTGCCACTCCCCTCCCCTTCCGTAAGCCTGGATGCCATGCTGACCTGGTTACAACGCGACACCCTGACGTTCCCACCTTTGGCCAAGGCCATGCGCGAACCCAACGGCCTGCTCGCCGCCGGTGGCGACCTGTCGGCCGAACGACTGATCCAGGCCTACCGTCATGGCTGTTTTCCCTGGTTCTCCGAAGGCCAGCCTATCCTCTGGTGGTCACCCGACCCTCGCACAGTGATATTCCCCGACGAGCTGCATGTTTCCCGCAGCCTGGGCAAATTATTGCGCCAGCAGCGCTATACCGTGACCTTCGACCAGGATTTCGCCGCCGTCATACACGCCTGCGCCGCGCCCCGTGCCTATGCCGATGGCACTTGGATCACCGAAAGCATCCAGCAGGCCTATCTGGAGCTGCACCAGCGTGGCTACGCGCATTCCGTCGAGGTCTGGGACCAGGGCGAACTGGTGGGCGGCCTGTACGGTCTGGCGATGGGCCAGTTGTTTTTTGGCGAGTCCATGTTCAGCCGCGCCGACAACGCCTCCAAATTCGGCTTCGCCACATTGACCCGGCAACTGCAAGCCTGGGGATTTGTACTGATCGATTGCCAGATGCCCAATGATCACCTGCACAGCCTGGGTGCCCGCGGCATACCGCGCAGCGTCTTCGCTGACTTCCTGGACAAACATCTGGACCAACCCAACGCCGGGCCGTGGGTTTCCTAGGCGACTTTCGCGCACGTGGCTTACACTTATTTCAAAGCTTATCCCGAGGGTTGATCATGACCGAGCTGGCGCGCTTGAAGTTCTATGCCACTCAAGCCCACTCATGCAGCTATCTGCCCGACGAGCAGGCCACCACGCTGTTCCTCGATCCCAGCCAGCCCATGGACGTGCATGTGTATGCCGACCTGTCCGAGATGGGCTTCCGGCGCAGCGGCGATCACCTGTATCGCCCCCATTGCCAGAACTGTAATGCCTGCGTGCCCGCACGCATCCCGGTTGCGCAGTTTTCGCCCGACCGTAACCAGAAACGCATTCTCAAGCGCAACGCCGACCTGACCGTACGCGCCACCAAACCCCAATACAGCGAAGAATATTTCGATCTCTACCAACGCTATATCGAGCAGCGTCATGCCGACGGCGATATGTATCCGCCCAGCCGCGACCAGTTTTCTACATTCCTGGTGCGTGACCTGCCCTTTTCGCGGTTCTACGAATTCCGCCTCGACGGCCGCCTGTTGGCCGTGGCGGTCACCGACCTACTGCCCAACGGCCTCTCGGCGGTGTACACCTTCTATGAACCGACCGAAGAACGGCGCAGCCTCGGGCGCTTCGCCATCCTGTGGCAGATAGGCGAAGCGCTGCGCCTGGAACTGGAAGCGGTGTACCTCGGATACTGGATCAAGAACTGCAAAAAGATGAACTACAAGACCCAATATCGGCCCATTGAGCTGCTGATTAATCAAAGATGGGTCACGCTTAACTAGAACCCCTTGGCTTGAACACCCTTTTTCGGGCACAATGCACGCCGCTTTTGCCTGGCGCAGTTGCACCGGGCCATTCACTGGATACCGAGGGCTTTACTGCATGTCGAAAGAAGACAGCTTCGAAATGGAAGGCACTGTCGTCGACACCCTGCCCAACACCATGTTTCGTGTGGAGTTGGAAAATGGGCACGTCGTAACCGCGCATATCTCCGGCAAGATGCGCAAGAACTACATTCGTATTCTTACCGGTGACAAAGTGCGCGTCGAGCTGACGCCCTATGACTTGAGCAAAGGGCGCATCACTTACCGCGCTCGCTAAGCAAGTCAATACAAAACGCCCGGTTATGCCGGGCGTTTTTGTGTGCGCAGGATTTAACAGTCGCCACTTGACCCTGTGGGAGCTGGCTTGCCTGCGATAGCGGTGGGCCAGTTAACGATGTGCGGCTGAAGGACCGCCATCGCAGGCAACCCAGCTCCCACAGTTGATGGTCACAGCCTCGTAAATCGTATTTCAGGCAGCAAAAAGGCGCCTTTCGGCGCCTTTTGCAATGTTGCAGCTAACGATCAGGCCATTTCCGCCGTGGTCTCGAACTCGAAGGTCAGCTCGCCGTCCTTCAGGTCGATGTGCACCACGCCACCATGGTCGGAGAGTTCGCCGAACAGGATCTCTTCGGCCAGTGGCCGCTTGATCTTGTCCTGGATCAGACGCGCCATCGGGCGTGCGCCCATTGCCGCATCGTAGCCGCCCTCTGCGATCCAACTGCGGGCCGCTTCCGTCACATCCAGCTGCACGCGCTTGTCTTCCAACTGCGCTTGAAGCTCGGTGAGGAACTTGTCCACCACGCTTTTGATGACCTCATGGCTGAGGCGACCAAACTGGATAATGGTGTCCAGGCGGTTGCGGAACTCCGGCGTGAAGCTCTTCTTGATCACTTCCATGGCATCGGAGGAGTGATCCTGATGCGTAAAGCCGATCGAAGCCCGCGCCGCGGTTTCGGCACCGGCGTTGGTGGTCATGATCACGATCACATTGCGGAAGTCCGCCTTGCGCCCGTTGTTATCGGTCAGGGTCCCGTGGTCCATGACCTGCAACAACAGGTTGAAGACTTCCGGGTGAGCCTTTTCGATTTCATCGAGCAGCAATACGCAATGTGGCTGCTTGGTGATCGCCTCGGTCAACAGGCCGCCCTGGTCGAAGCCGACATAGCCCGGAGGCGCACCGATCAAGCGCGACACAGTGTGGCGCTCCATGTACTCGGACATGTCGAAACGGACCAGCTCGATGCCCATGGCCTTGGCCAACTGGCGAGCCGCCTCGGTCTTGCCGACACCGGTCGGGCCTGCGAACAGGAACGAACCGACTGGCTTGTCCGGCGACTTGAGGCCCGCACGGGACAACTTGATCGCCGTGGACAGCGAGTCGATGGCCGCATCCTGGCCAAACACAGTGAGCTTGAGGTCGCGCTCCAGGTTACGCAGCAGCTCCTTGTCGGAACTGGTGACGTGTTTTGGCGGAATCCGCGCGATCTTGGCCACGATGTCCTCGACCTGAGGCACGTCGATGCGCTTCACGCGCTTCTCGACCGGCTGCAGGCGCTGGTAGGCACCCGCTTCGTCGATCACATCGATGGCCTTGTCAGGCATATGCCGGTCATTGATGTAGCGCGACGCCAGCTCAGCCGCCGCACGCAAGGCCTCATCGGTGTACTCGATGCCATGGTGCGCTTCAAAACGCCCCTTGAGCCCACGCAGGATGCCGATGGTATCTTCAACCGACGGCTCGGACACGTCGACTTTCTGGAAGCGACGCGCCAGGGCACGGTCTTTTTCGAAGATGCCGCGAAATTCCTGGAACGTGGTCGAACCAATGCAGCGGATATCACCGGAGGACAGCAGCGGCTTGAGCAGGTTGGAAGCGTCCATCACCCCACCGGAAGCCGCACCGGCGCCAATGATGGTATGGATCTCGTCGATGAACAGGATGGCCTGCGGGCGTTTTTTCAGCTCGCCGAGCAACGCCTTGAAGCGTTTCTCGAAATCGCCACGGTACTTGGTCCCGGCGAGCAACGCGCCCAGGTCAAGGGAATAGACGACACTGCTGGCCAGCAGGTCTGGCACCTGGTTATCGACAATGCGCTTGGCCAGGCCTTCGGCAATCGCGGTTTTACCCACGCCCGCCTCGCCCACCAGCAACGGGTTGTTCTTGCGACGACGCGCAAGTATCTGCGCTACACGCTCTACCTCGTGCTCACGCCCCACCAGCGGATCGATCCGCCCCTGGCGCGCCATTTCATTGAGGTTGCTGGCATAGGCATCCAGCGGGTTGCTGGAAGAAGAAGACTCACCGCCCTCCTCGTCCTGCATATCCTGCTCGCCCTCGGAATGATCGCCGTGCCCAGGCACCTTGGAGATACCGTGGGCGATGTAATTGACTACATCAATACGGGCAACGCTCTGCTGCTTGAGCAGGAACACGGCCTGGCTTTCCTGTTCGCTGAAAATTGCCACCAGCACATTCGCGCCCGTGACTTCACGCTTACCGGAGCTCTGTACGTGGAACACAGCACGCTGCAATACCCGCTGGAACCCCAGGGTTGGCTGGGTTTCGCGGTCCTCGTCATGCACGGGGATCAGTGGCGTGGTGGAGTCGATAAACTCCTGCAGGTCATGCTTGAGCTTGTCGAGGTTGGCGCCGCACGCACGTAGAACGGTGGCGGCAGCTTCGTTATCCAAAAGTGCCAGCAAAAGGTGTTCGACGGTCATGAATTCATGACGCTTCGAACGAGCCTCTTTGAAGGCAAGATTGAGGGTGACTTCGAGCTCGCGGTTTAACATAGCTTCACCTCATACCCAAGTGGTCGGCGTTAACCGTCCTTCTCGATTTCACAGAGTAGCGGATGCTGGCTTTCCCTGGCGTACTGGTTGACCTGCATGGCCTTTGTCTCGGCGATGTCGCGGGTAAACACTCCACATACTGCCCGTCCTTCTGTGTGAACGGCCAGCATTACCTTGGTCGCCAACTCGCGGTTCAGGTTGAAAAACACCTCGAGCACTTCGACGACGAAATCCATCGGTGTGTAGTCATCATTAAACAAAACCACCTTGTACATCGGCGGCGCCTGTAAAGCAGGCTTGGCCTCCTGAACAGCAATGCCTGCAGAACCGTCGTCGTCATGTTCCTGATCCGGGCGATCCTGATTGAATGTTAGTCGAATCTGGCTGTTTGCATGCATGGGAAAGAAAGGTTCGTCAGTGGTTCAATTACAGTGGTGGGGGCGGCCTGTCAGAATTTCAACTCTGACCCTTTGGTCACCTTGACTATCGGCGAAACGGTGTTACAACGAATAGAGCCCACAGTGGGTAAAAAAGGTCCGCGCAGTCAACCTTATTTATTCGGGTTAGGACGGATAGACAGGATGATACTCCAGTGATGGAGTCTGGTGCAGAGGGATAAGGGAATGGCTAGTGGTGAGGTCAAGTGGTTCAACAATGTCAAGGGTTACGGCTTCGTCATTGAAGACGGCAAGACCGAGGACCTTTTTGCGCATTTCTCAGCGATCCAGATGGAAGGTTACAAAACGCTGAAAGCGGGTCAGCGTGTCAACTTTGAAATCATTCAAGGGCCAAAAGGCATGCATGCCGTAAATATTGTTGATGCGCCTGCCACTGCAGGCGTGAAAGAAACAAAGGTAGAAAAATCAGAGAAGCAACGGGCCTGACCAGCCACTGAAATCAAGCACTCAAAGCAAACCGGCCGCCCCGACTCATCAGGGCGGCCGGTTTTCTCTGCCTGTTTACATATGCTTGATCAACGCATCACCAAACCCCGACGACGACACCAACGTAGCGCCATCCATCAGACGCTCGAAGTCATAAGTCACGGTCTTGGCCGAAATCGCGCCGTTGGTGCCCTTGATGATCAGATCCGCCGCCTCGACCCAGCCCATATGCCGCAGCATCATTTCCGCCGACAGGATCAATGAACCAGGGTTGACCTGATCCTTGCCCGCATATTTAGGCGCAGTACCGTGGGTGGCTTCAAACATTGCCACGGTGTCCGACAGGTTGGCCCCCGGCGCAATACCAATGCCGCCCACTTCCGCCGCCAGGGCGTCGGACAGGTAATCACCATTGAGGTTGAGGGTCGCGATCACGTCATATTCAGCCGGACGCAGCAGGATCTGCTGGAGCATGGCGTCGGCAATGGCATCCTTGACCACTACATTCTTGCCGGTCTTGGGGTTCTTGAACTGCATCCACGGCCCGCCGTCGAGCAGAGTCGCGCCGAACTCTTCAGCCGCCACCTCGTAGGCCCACTCCTTGAAGGCCCCTTCGGTGAACTTCATGATGTTGCCTTTGTGCACGATGGTCAGCGAGTCGCGGTCGTTATCCACCACATACTGCAAGGCCTTGCGCGCCAGGCGCTTGGTACCCTCTTTGGAGACCGGCTTGACGCCAATCCCGCAATCCTGGTCGAAACGGATCTTGGTAACACCCATTTCTTCCTTGAGGAACTTGATCACTTTGATCGCTTCCGGCGAACCGGCCTTCCACTCGATGCCCGCGTAAATATCCTCGGAGTTCTCACGAAAAATAGTCATGTCCACGTCGCCAGGCTTTTTCACCGGACTGGGCACGCCTTCGAACCAGCGCACCGGGCGCAGGCACACGTACAGGTCGAGCTGCTGGCGCAGGGCCACGTTCAGCGAACGGATACCGCCACCGACTGGCGTTGTCAGCGGGCCCTTGATGGACACCACGTAATCCTTGACCGCATCCAGGGTTTCCTGGGGCAGCCAGGTGTCCTGGTCGTAGACTTGAGTGGCCTTTTCACCAGCGTACACCTCCATCCAGGAGATTTTGCGCTTGCCGCCGTAAGCCTTTTCAACAGCGGCATCGACCACCTTGATCATCACCGGGCTGATGTCGACGCCAATACCGTCTCCTTCGATGTAGGGGATGATCGGTTGGTCAGGAACATTGAGAGAATGGTCTGCATTGACGGTGATTTTGTCGCCGACTGCCGGAACCTGAATCTTCTTGTATCCCATGCTGAACTCCATCTATGGATTGAACATCTGGCTGCGTTCGAGCCTACTCCAGATAAATGGCGACTGAAACCTCACGCCATGCTCATTTGCATCGAAAACAGCACATTTGGTGGCCTACAAGCCTGAAAGCAAAGGGAAAAGCGCCAATCTTGAGCACATCTCACCACCTCACGCACCTGCGACCTTTAGACCAATGGACGAGCCTCCTTTTGTATGAAGGCTCAGCGTAAGCATAGCGACCTATGTATAATGCCGCCGCTGACCAAAGAGTCACGACGGCGGACCGCTCTAGAACGTAGCCTTTCGCCAGAAAGCCGGACTATTACCATAGCCCACCCGCTTGACGCTCGACTGATGCAAACCAACATCACCGCGAAGAAACCTCGACATTTCGCTCATGGATGACTTTGAACGAACGCGCTCTACCCGGCGCATCTCGAGTTTCTGCGCACGCTTTCAGCAAAGAAGAGAGTTAATCCGAATATGCCCACCCGCTCGAAGATCATCTACACCTTCACCGACGAAGCCCCAGCCCTCGCCACCTATTCACTGCTGCCTATCGTAGAGGCCTTCACCGCTTCCGCTGATATTGCCGTGGAAACCCGCGACATTTCCCTCGCCGGGCGCATCCTCGCAAGCTTCCCCGAGCAACTGGGCACCAAGGCCATCCCGGACCACCTCGCCGAACTGGGCGACCTGGCCGTTACGCCTGAAGCCAACATCATCAAGCTTCCCAACATCAGCGCCTCGACCCCGCAGCTGCAAGCCGCGATCAAGGAACTGCAGGCCCAGGGCTACGCCCTGCCGGACTACCCTGAAACCGTAACCACCGACGCGGAAAAAGAAACCCGTGCACGTTACGACAAGGTCAAGGGCAGCGCCGTGAACCCGGTACTGCGCGAAGGCAACTCCGACCGTCGCGCACCGCTGTCGGTCAAGAACTACGCACGCAAGCACCCGCACAAGATGGGCGCCTGGGCTGCCGACTCCAAGTCGCACATTGCCCACATGAACAACGGCGACTTCTACGGCAGCGAAAAAGCCGTGCAGATCGAAACCGCTGACGCGGTCAAAATTGCGCTGGTTGCGAAGGACGGCACCACCACCGTCCTGAAGGAAAAGACCAGCGTTCAGGCCGGCGAAATCATCGACACCGCCGTGCTGAGCAAGAAAGCCCTGCGCAGCTTCATCGCCGCTGAAATCGAAGACGCCAAGAAGCAAGGCGTGCTGCTGTCGGTTCACTTGAAAGCCACCATGATGAAGGTCTCCGACCCGATCATGTTCGGCCAGATCGTTGCCGAGTTCTATAAAGACGCCCTGGCCAAGCACGCGACCGTGCTGGAACAGATCGGCTTCAACCTGAACAACGGCATCGGCGACCTGTACGCCCGCATCAAAGCCCTGCCGGCCGACCAGCAGGCGCAGATCGAAGCCGATATCCAGGCGGTCTACGCCGTTCGCCCTGCCCTGGCGATGGTCAACTCCGACAAAGGCATCACCAACCTGCACGTGCCGAGCGACGTCATCGTCGACGCCTCGATGCCAGCGATGATCCGTGACTCCGGCAAGATGTGGGGCACCGACGGCCAACTGCACGACACCAAGGCTGTGATCCCGGATCGCTGCTACGCCACCATCTACCAGGCGGTCATCGAAGACTGCAAGGCCAATGGCGCCTTCGACCCCACCACCATGGGCAGCGTGCCAAACGTTGGCCTGATGGCGAAGAAAGCCGAAGAGTACGGCTCCCACGACAAGACCTTCCAGATCAAGGCTGACGGCGTTGTCCGCGTCACCGACAGCCAGGGCAACCTGCTGATGGAACAGAACGTCGAAGCTGGCGACATCTTCCGCATGTGCCAGACCAAAGACGCGCCGATCCAGGACTGGGTCAAGCTCGCCGTCAACCGTGCCCGCGCCAGCAACACCCCGGCCATTTTCTGGCTGGACCCTAAGCGCGCGCACGATGGCGTGGTGGTCGAGAAAGTTCAGACCTACCTGAAAGATCACAACACCGAAGGCCTGGACATCCGCATCATGGCCCCGGTCGATGCGATGAAGTTCACCCTGGAGCGCACCCGCAAGGGCCTGGACACCATCTCGGTGACCGGCAACGTACTGCGCGACTACCTGACCGACCTGTTCCCGATCATGGAACTGGGCACCAGCGCCAAGATGCTGTCGATCGTGCCGCTGATGAATGGCGGTGGCCTGTTCGAAACCGGTGCTGGCGGTTCGGCTCCAAAGCACGTGCAGCAACTGCTGGAAGAAAACTTCCTGCGCTGGGATTCCCTGGGCGAGTTCCTGGCCCTGGCCGCGTCCCTCGAGCATTTGGGTGTGACGTACAACAACCCCAAAGCCCTGGTACTGTCCAAGACCCTGGACCAGGCCACCGGCCAGTTCCTGGACAACAACAAGTCGCCATCGCGCAAGGTCGGCAACATCGACAACCGCGGCAGCCACTTCTACCTGGCGCTGTACTGGGCACAAGCCCTGGCGGCCCAGACCGAAGACACTGCACTGCAAGCGCAGTTTGGCGAATTGGCCAAAACCCTGGCCGAGAACGAAGCAACCATCGTTGCCGAACTCAACGCCGTACAGGGCAAGCCAGTGGACATCGGCGGCTACTACGCGCCGAACCCAGAGCTGACCAGCAAGGCCATGCGCCCGAGCAACACCCTCAATGCGGCGATTGCCAAGTTGAAGTAAGGTTGTAAGGATGCAAAGAAGCCCCGGCCCAGTGCCGGGGTTTCTGCTTGTAGGGACTTCATTGAAGAAACCCAATCCAATGTGGGAGCTGGCTTGCCTGCGATTGCAGTCTGTCAGTTCATACAGGCGTAGCTGACCCACCGCCATCGCAGGCAAGCCAGCTCCCACATTGAGCATGCCACCTTCCAGATACCGAGGTTCGCAATGACCTGGCTCCCCCACATCACCGTCGCCACCATCGTCGAAGACAACGGCCGCTTCCTGATGGTCGAAGAACTCAAGGGCGGCCGCGCCGTGCTCAACCAGCCCGCCGGCCATCTGGACCCGAACGAAACCCTGACCGAAGCTGCCGTGCGCGAAACGCTGGAAGAAACCGGCTGGGACGTGGAAGCTACCGGCATCGTCGGCATCTACCTGTACACCGCACCCAGCAATGGCGTCACCTATCAACGGGTCTGCTTTATCGCCAAGGCCCTGAGACACCACCCGGACCATCAACTCGACGAAGGCATCCTGCGCGCCCGCTGGCTGACCCGTGACGAGCTGATGGCCGTGCGCGACGACTGGCGCAGCGAGCTGATTATCCGCTGCATCGATGATTATCTGGCCGGCCAATGCCACAGTCTCGAATTGATCCGCCCTTCTCTTTAGCCTTGCGGGCCCAGGCCTGCTAGAATCGCGTCCTTTTTCAAGACACCCGTTGAAACCCTATGCGTGATTCAGCCCCTTCTGACACACAAAAGAAGCGCGTCATCGTCGGCATGTCCGGCGGCGTGGACTCTTCCGTTTCCGCCGTTCTGCTCATGGAGCAGGGTTATGAGGTGGAAGGCCTGTTCATGAAGAACTGGGAAGAAGACGATGGAACCGAATACTGCACCGCCATGGACGACCTCGCCGACGCCCAGGCCGTATGCGACAAGATCGGCATCAAGCTGCACACCGCCAACTTCGCCGCCGAGTACTGGGACAACGTGTTCGAGCACTTCCTGGCCGAATACAAGGCCGGCCGCACGCCGAACCCGGACATCCTGTGTAACCGCGAAATCAAGTTCAAGGCCTTCCTCGACTACGCCATGATGCTCGGCGCCGACCTGATAGCTACCGGCCACTACGTGCGCCGTCGCGATATCGATGGCCGCACCGAATTGCTCAAGGGCCTGGACCCGAACAAGGACCAGAGCTACTTCCTGCACGCCGTCGGTGGTGAGCAGATCGCCAAGACCCTGTTTCCGGTCGGCGAGCTGGAAAAGCCCGAAGTGCGCAAAATTGCGGAGAAACACGGCCTGGCCACCGCCAAGAAGAAAGATTCCACCGGTATCTGCTTTATCGGCGAGCGGCGCTTCAGTGATTTCCTCAAGCAATACCTGCCGGCGCAACCGGGCGAGATCAAGACCACCGAGGGTGAAGTGATCGGCCGCCACCACGGCCTGATGTACCACACCATCGGCCAGCGCCAGGGCCTGGGTATTGGCGGTTTGAAGGACGCCGGTGAAGAGCCGTGGTACGTGCTGGTCAAAGACCTGGAAAACAACGTGCTGGTGGTCGGCCAAGGCAACGAGCACCCGCTGCTGTTCTCCGGCGCCCTGCTCGCTTCCGAGATCTATTGGGTCAACCCTATCGACTTGAGCACCCCGCGCCGCCTGACCGCCAAAGTGCGTTATCGCCAGAGCGACCAGCCCTGCACCCTGGAAAAGACCGCCACCGGCTACCGTGCCACCTTCGATGACCCGCAGCGCGCGGTCACCCCTGGCCAGTCCGTGGTGTTCTATGACGGCGAAATCTGCCTGGGCGGCGGCGTGATTGAAGTCGCGCAAGCCTGGAGCAACCCGGCATGAGCCCGACCCAGGAGCAATTGACGGCCCTTGGCGGTGTCTTTCTCGCTGCGGTACTGGTGGACAAGATCGCCAAGACCGGCCAGGTCACTGAAGCCGGCCTGACCTGCATGCTCGGCAGCCTGCTGATCCGCGATCCCAAGGACACCCTTGAGGTTTATGGCGGTGACGACCTGGCCCTGCGTGAAGGCTATCGCGCCCTGATCGGCGCCCTGGAGCGCGACCCCAGCACTCTGCAGCGCGAACCGTTGCGCTATGCCCTGTCGATGCTCGGCCTTGAGCGCCAACTAGCCAAGCGTGACGACCTGCTGGACACCATCGGCAAGCGCCTGCCGCAGATCCAGTCCCAGGTAGAACACTTCGGCCCGGCCCACGAAAACGTGATCGCAGCCTGTGGTGCGCTGTACCAGGACACCTTGAGCACCCTGCGCCAGCGCATCCAGGTGCACGGCGACATGCGCAACCTGCAGCAACCCAACAACGCGTCGAAAATCCGCGCCCTGCTCCTGGCCGGTATTCGTTCGGCACGCTTGTGGCGCCAACTGGGCGGTCATCGCTGGCAGTTGGTGATCAGCCGACGCAAATTGCTCAAAGAGCTTTACCCGTTGATGCGCAACGAATAAGTCGCACCAGCAGGCTGTTTTCAAGCCATTACGCGTAATACGCCGGTCAGTTGGCGACGGACCGGCGGATTTTTTCATGTATGATACGCGCCCCATTTCGTTGCCCGACTGTCCGAGAACACCCCATGCAGCTCTCTTCGCTCACTGCGGTTTCCCCTGTTGACGGCCGCTACGCCGGCAAAACCCAGGCCCTGCGCCCTATTTTCAGCGAGTACGGCCTGATCCGTGCCCGTGTCCTGGTTGAAGTGCGCTGGCTCCAGCGCCTGGCCGCTCACCCCGCCATCAGCGAAGTGCCGGCGTTTTCCGCCGAAGCCAACGCTGTATTGAACACCCTGGCGGAAAACTTCTCCCTGGAGCACGCCGAGCGTGTCAAAGAGATCGAGCGCACCACCAACCACGACGTCAAAGCCATCGAATACCTGCTCAAAGAGCAAGCGGCCCAACTGCCGGAACTGGCCCAGGTCAGCGAGTTCATCCACTTTGCCTGCACCAGCGAGGACATCAACAACCTGTCCCACGCCCTGATGCTGCGCGAAGGCCGTGATGACGTGATGCTGCCGCTGATGCGCCAGACCGCCGAAGCCATCCGCGAGCTGGCGATCCGTTTCGCTGCCGTGCCGATGCTGTCGCGCACCCACGGCCAGCCGGCCTCGCCAACCACCCTGGGCAAAGAACTGGCCAACGTGGTGTACCGCCTGGAGCGCCAGATCGCCCAAGTCGCCGCCGTGCCATTGCTGGGCAAGATCAACGGCGCCGTAGGCAACTACAACGCCCACCTGTCGGCCTACCCTGAGATCGACTGGGAAGCCAACGCCCGCGCCTTCATCGAAGACGAGCTGGGCCTGGGCTTCAACCCCTACACCACGCAGATCGAACCGCACGACTACATCGCCGAACTGTTCGACGCGATTGCACGCTTCAACACCATCCTGATCGATTTTGATCGCGATATCTGGGGCTACATCTCCCTGGGCTACTTCAAGCAGCGCACCATTGCCGGCGAAATCGGTTCTTCGACCATGCCGCACAAGGTCAACCCGATCGACTTCGAAAACTCCGAAGGCAACCTGGGTATCGCCAACGCCCTGTTCCAGCACCTGGCCAGCAAGTTGCCGATCTCCCGCTGGCAGCGCGACCTGACCGACTCCACCGTACTGCGCAACCTCGGCGTGGGCTTTGCCCACAGCGTGATCGCGTACGAAGCCAGCCTCAAAGGCATCAGCAAGCTGGAGCTCAACGAGCAGAAGATTGCCGCTGACCTGGACGCGTGCTGGGAAGTACTGGCCGAGCCGATCCAGACTGTGATGCGCCGCTACAACATCGAAAACCCCTACGAGAAGCTGAAAGAATTGACGCGCGGCAAGGGCATCAGCCCCGAAGCACTGCAAACTTTCATCGACGGCCTGGACATGCCAGCCGCGGCCAAGGCCGAGCTGAAGCTGCTCACCCCGGCCAACTACATCGGCAACGCTGTAGAGCAAGCCAAGCGCATCTGATCCAAGCAAGCTCCTTTGAGACGCCCGGCCGCGCCGGGCGTTTTTATTCCTGTCTTAAAAGTGCTTTTTTTCAATAGGTTACACATGAATCCTGATATCCCTCTTCAACTTCTGGGCGGCATCACGGCACGGGAATTCCTGCGCGACTACTGGCAGAAAAAACCGCTGCTGATCCGCCAGGCCATCCCTGACTTCGAAAGCCCGATCGACGCCGACGAACTGGCAGGCCTGGCCCTGGAAGAAGAAGTCGAGTCGCGCCTGGTGATCGAACACGGCGAGCGCCCGTGGGAACTGCGTCGCGGCCCGTTCGCCGAAGACGCTTTCAGCACCCTGCCCGAGCGCGAGTGGACCCTGCTGGTGCAGGCAGTCGACCAGTTCGTGCCGGAGGTGGCTGAGCTGCTGGAGCACTTCCGCTTCCTGCCGAGCTGGCGTATCGATGATGTGATGATCAGCTTCGCCGCGCCGGGTGGCAGCGTCGGTCCGCATTTCGATAACTACGATGTGTTCCTGCTGCAAGCCCAGGGCAAGCGCAACTGGAAGATCGGCCAGATGTGCAATTCCGAAAGCCCGTTGCTGCAACACGCCGACCTGCGCATCCTCGCCGAATTCGAAGAAAGCGCCGAATGGGTGCTGGAACCGGGCGACATGCTCTACCTGCCGCCGCGCCTGGCCCATTTCGGCATTGCTGAAGACGACTGCATGACCTATTCCGTGGGTTTCCGTGCACCGAGCGCCGCTGAAGTGCTGACCCACTTCACCGACTTCCTCAGCCAGTACCTGACCGACGAAGAGCGCTACACCGACGCAGACGCCCAGCCGGTCAGCGACCCGCACCAGATCCAGGGCGACGCACTGGACCGCCTCAAGGGCTTGCTCGCCGAGCACATGAGCGATGAGCGCATGCTGCTGACCTGGTTCGGCCAGTTCATGACCGAGCCACGCTACCCGGAACTGGTGGCCGGCGAAGAGTTGGGCGAAGAAGACTTCATCAACAGCCTGCAAGACGGCGCGATCCTGGTACGCAACCCGAGCGCACGCCTGGCCTGGTCCGAAGTCGACGACGATGTACTGTTGTTTGCCAGTGGCCAGAGCCGTTACCTGCCGGGCAAACTGCGTGAACTGTTGAAGCTGGTGTGCTCGGCCGATGCACTGCACAGCGAAAACCTGGGCGAGTGGCTGGCCGACGAAGACGGTCGCGACCTGCTGTGCGAACTGGTCAAGCAAGGCAGCCTGGGGTTCGCGGATGAATAGAATTCACGTAAGTGTCGCGGACTGGCGAAAGGATATCGACGAGATTCGGCGCATTCGTGAAGCGGTATTCATCGCCGAACAATCGGTCCCGCCTGAACTGGAGTGGGACGCGGACGATGCCGGCGCCATGCATTTTCTTGCATACGAAGGTGATTTCCCGATTGGCACCGCTCGATTGCTGCCCAGCGGCGAGATCGGTCGGGTATCAGTGCTCAAGGACTGGCGTGGGCTGAAAGTCGGCGACAAGCTGATGGAAGCGGTGATCGGCGAGGCGGTGAAACGCGGCCAGACCCGGCAATTCCTGAGTGCGCAGGTGTATGCGGCGCCGTTTTATGAGCGGCTGGGTTTCAAGATCGTCAGCGATGAGTTTCTTGAGGTCGGGATTCCGCATGTGGATATGGTGCGCGGGGACTGACCCGAGTCCGCGTCGCCTGCATCGCAGGCAAGCCAGCTCCCACATTTGACTGCATTCCAAGTGTGGGAGCTGGCTTGCCTGCGATAGCTATTTCAGCAACATCCTGAATGCCCTGCCTGCCAGGGCATTTTGCCGTCTACGATTCAACTTGCGCCCTGCCAGGCCGACAAACTGGCACTATCAAGCAAATGACTCGCAGAGATAACGGACATGTCCCTACGCACCCTGCTCACCGCCCTCGTGATGACCGTCAGCGCTTGCGCCATGGCCGCCACTGAAGTCGTCAACCTGAACAACCGCACCAGCGCCGACCTGCTGCCCGTGGCGCAGAACTTCATTGGCAAGGACGGCACCGTCAGCGCCTACGGCAACCAGCTTATCGTTAACGCTGAGCCCGCCAGGATCGAGGGCTTGCGCGCACTGCTCGGCCAATTGGATACACCGGCCAAACGCCTGCTGATCACCGTCGATACCAACGAGAACAACCAACAGAACAGTGGTGACAGCCAGACCCGCATCATCAGCTACGGCACTGCCAGCCGCGACGGTGGCGTGCAGCAGATCCAGGCCAGCGAAGGCGTGCCTGCGCTGATCCAGGTCGGCCAGAGCGTACCGCTGACCACCACGCAACAGGACAGCTACGGCCGTCTGCAAAACCAGACCCAGTATCGCAACGTCACCCAGGGCTTTTACGTGACCGCCAGCGTCACCGGCGAGACCGTACACCTGGCCATCAGTACCAACCGTGACCGCATGAGCCAGGAACGTCCCGATGTAGTGAACGTGCAAAGCACCGACACAACTGTCAGCGGCCGCCTGGGCGAATGGATTCCCCTGGCCGGCATCAATCGTGAAACCCAGGCGGACAAGTCCTCTACAACCCGCAGCTACTCTACTCAGGGCCGCGATGACCTGACTTTACGGGTCAAGGTCGACACCCTGAACTGAAGCACCGAAAACTGACTGGCAAGTCGCATTAGACTAAAGATGTAGTGCCAGAAAAAAAGCACTACAAAACATTTGACGAGCCAAAAAAGCATGGGCATGATGGCCTCGCTCCCGCTAATCAGGGGCCCTGGCAAGGGCCTTCGGATCGCCGCTCTAAGCTACCCACCTGAGCCGATTCGTGTCTGTACCGCCCACAAGGTGTGTTTGACGTTGGTTGCGACTGGAACGAAGTTGTCCCGAGGGACGGAAGCTAACCAGGTAACCCGGCTACACACTGATGGATCGTACAAAGGCCCACGACGCCCGAAGACCGTTCGCAGTTTGCCCTTACCTGCTCAACTCCCCCTTGAGCCCCATCGTTCATCCCGTCGCCTACCTCCGTCAGATTTGACTTGAACCCCAAAGCTTCTGGTCAGCGAGCAATCCTACCCAGGCAACGAATGCCGGGCTGGCAAACGGATACTTCAAACAAGACGCGACGAGGTTTTTCCCCATGGCACTGACACGCGAACAGCAAATTGCAGCCCTTGAAAAAGACTGGGCTGAAAACCCACGCTGGAAAGGCGTGACCCGCGCTTATTCCGCTGCTGACGTCGTCCGCCTGCGTGGCTCGGTCCAACCTGAGCACACCTTCGCAAAACTCGGCGCCGAGAAGCTGTGGAACCTGGTCACTCAGGGTGCCAAGCCTTCTTTCCGTCCCGACAAAGATTTCGTCAACTGCATGGGCGCCCTCACTGGCGGCCAGGCAGTCCAGCAGGTAAAAGCCGGTATCCAGGCGATCTACCTGTCCGGTTGGCAAGTGGCGGCGGACAACAACTCCGCTGAATCCATGTACCCCGACCAATCGCTGTACCCGGTGGACTCGGTACCAACCGTGGTCAAGCGCATCAACAACTCGTTCCGTCGTGCCGACCAGATCCAGTGGAAAGCCGGCAAGAACCCAGGCGATGAAGGCTACATCGACTACTTCGCGCCAATCGTGGCAGACGCCGAAGCCGGTTTCGGTGGCGTACTCAACGCCTACGAGCTGATGAAGAGCATGATCGAGGCAGGCGCTGCCGGCGTGCACTTCGAAGACCAGCTGGCTTCGGTGAAAAAATGCGGCCACATGGGTGGCAAGGTACTGGTACCGACCCAGGAAGCTGTACAGAAGCTGACCGCCGCTCGCCTGGCCGCTGACGTTGCCGGTACACCGACCATCATCCTGGCCCGTACCGACGCCAACGCGGCAGACTTGCTGACCTCGGACTGCGACCCGTACGACCAACCATTCGTTACCGGCGAGCGCACCCAGGAAGGCTTCTATAAAGTGCGCGCCGGCCTCGACCAGGCAATCGCCCGTGGCCTGGCCTACGCGCCGTACGCCGATCTGATCTGGTGCGAAACCGCCAAGCCAGACCTGGACGAAGCACGCCGCTTTGCCGAAGCGATCAAGAAGGAGTACCCGGACCAACTGCTGTCCTACAACTGCTCGCCTTCCTTCAACTGGAAGAAGAACCTGGACGACGCGACCATCGCCAAGTTCCAGCGTGAGCTGTCGGCCATGGGCTACAAGCACCAGTTCATCACCCTGGCCGGTATCCACAACATGTGGCACAGCATGTTCAACCTGGCGCACGACTACGCCCGCAACGACATGACCGCCTACGTGAAGCTGCAGGAGCAGGAATTCGCAGACGCCGCCAAAGGCTACACCTTCGTGGCGCACCAGCAGGAAGTGGGCACCGGCTACTTCGACGACATGACCACCGTGATCCAGGGCGGCACCTCGTCCGTGACCGCGCTGACCGGTTCGACCGAAGAAGAGCAGTTCCACTAAGTACCGCGTACACGGCCACTGCGGCCCCACGGAAGACCTAACCGCAGTGCCGCGCAACAATCACGCCCCGACTGGTTCGGGGCGTTTTTTTTGCCTAGGAATCACCGAAAATCAAGGGTGGGAGCTGGCTTGCCTGCGATGGCGGTGGGTCAGAGGCAGGTGTTTCAGCTGATCCGCCGCCATCGCAGGCAAGCCAGCTCCTACATTGACCGCCCCCTATCCATAGTTTTTTGCTAAAAACATTGATCCAGAGCGGTATCCGCGCACATCCGATCGGTTAAAAGAACCGTTGCGACAACTAAGCGACACTCAAGCAAGTAACGGTAACTTCCCGCGCCACATGAGAAACACTCGCTTACACCCCACGCAAACAATATTCATTATCATTTAGCGCCTGAAAACTTCGTTACCGCTTAAACAAAACATAATTGATGAAAAGCCCGCTAATGCCCACGCCACAAGGGCTACAGCCCCAAGAAGGTGCACTATGTGCTTATTCCACCGAATAATTTCGCCCTGGGAATTTTACTTGCCCGGTGTTTAGCCATAAAATCACCGCGATTGATTGCAGTGCGACATATCGTCACTGCATCGTTACTTTTTCGAGCTCAGAGACCTTTGCTCTCTGTTAAGGATTTCCAGCATGACCGACGCGACAGGACTCATGGCCCACAACTGGGGCTTTGCCATTTTCCTTCTCGGTGTTGTAGGCCTCTGCGCCTTCATGCTTGGCGTCTCCAGCCTCCTCGGGTCAAAAGCCTGGGGCCGCAGCAAAAACGAACCGTTCGAATCCGGCATGCTACCTACAGGTGGCGCCCGCTTGCGGCTCTCAGCCAAATTCTATCTGGTCGCGATGCTCTTCGTGATCTTCGATATCGAAGCCCTCTTTCTCTTTGCATGGTCTGTGTCCGTCCGCGAAAGCGGCTGGACCGGATTCGTCGAAGCTCTCGTTTTCATAGCAATTCTGTTGGCAGGTCTTGTCTACCTGTTCCGAGTGGGCGCCCTTGACTGGGCTCCGGAAGCTCGTCGCAAGCGGCAAGCGAAGCTGAAACAATGAGGCTTTGGCAATGCAATACAATCTCACCAGGATCGACCCGGATGCTCCTAACGAGCAGTACCCCATCGGCGAACGGGAAACCGTCTCCGACCCGTTAGAAGACCAAGTCCACAAAAACATCTACATGGGCAAGCTGGAAGACGTGCTGAGTGGCGCGGTCAACTGGGGGCGTAAAAACTCCCTGTGGCCGTACAACTTCGGTCTTTCGTGCTGCTACGTGGAAATGACCACCGCCTTCACGGCGCCCCACGACATCGCGCGCTTTGGCGCCGAAGTGATCCGGGCCTCGCCGCGCCAGGCGGATTTCATGGTTATCGCCGGTACCTGCTTCATCAAGATGGCGCCGATCATCCAGCGCCTCTATGAGCAAATGCTCGAACCAAAGTGGGTTATCTCCATGGGTTCGTGCGCCAACTCCGGTGGCATGTACGACATCTACTCGGTCGTTCAAGGGGTGGACAAGTTCCTGCCCGTGGACGTCTACGTGCCTGGCTGCCCGCCCCGTCCCGAAGCGTTCCTGCAAGGCTTGATGCTGTTGCAGGAATCGATTGGCAAGGAGCGTCGCCCACTGTCCTGGGTGGTCGGTGATCAAGGCGTTTATCGCGCCGAGATGCCGTCTCAAAAGGAACAGCGCCGCGAACAGCGAATCGCAGTCACCAACCTGCGCAGCCCCGACGAAGTCTGATCCAGCCCGCTTCTTTTATAGAACGAAAACCTGGCTTCATTCTTTACGTTGACCGAAAGCGATAAAAAACCATGACTACAGGCAGTGCTCTGTACATCCCGCCTTATAAGGCAGACGACCAGGATGTGGTTGTCGAACTCAATAACCGTTTCGGCCCTGACGCCTTCACCGCCCAGGCCACACGCACCGGTATGCCGGTGCTGTGGGTGGCGCGTGCCAGGCTCGTCGAAGTCCTGACCTTCCTGCGCAACCTGCCCAAGCCGTACGTCATGCTCTATGACCTGCATGGCGTGGACGAGCGTCTGCGCACCAAGCGCCAGGGCCTGCCGAGCGGTGCCGATTTCACCGTGTTCTACCACCTGATGTCGCTGGAACGTAACAGCGACGTGATGATCAAGGTCGCCCTGAGCGAGAGCGACCTGAGCATCCCGACCGTGACCGGTATCTGGCCGAACGCCAGCTGGTACGAGCGTGAAGTCTGGGACATGTTCGGCATCGACTTCCCTGGCCACCCGCACCTGACGCGCATCATGATGCCGCCGACCTGGGAAGGTCACCCGCTGCGCAAGGACTTCCCTGCCCGCGCCACCGAATTCGACCCGTACAGCCTCAACCTCGCCAAGCAACAGCTTGAAGAAGAGGCGGCGCGCTTCCGCCCCGAAGACTGGGGCATGAAGCGCTCCGGCACCAACGAGGACTACATGTTCCTCAACCTGGGCCCGAACCACCCTTCGGCCCACGGTGCCTTCCGTATCATCCTGCAACTGGACGGCGAAGAAATCGTCGACTGCGTCCCGGACATCGGCTACCACCACCGTGGCGCCGAGAAGATGGCCGAGCGTCAGTCCTGGCACAGCTTCATCCCGTACACCGACCGTATCGACTACCTCGGCGGCGTGATGAACAACCTGCCGTACGTGCTCTCGGTCGAGAAGCTGGCCGGTATCAAGGTACCGGACCGCGTCGACACCATCCGCATCATGATGGCCGAGTTCTTCCGCATCACCAGCCACCTGCTGTTCCTGGGTACCTATATCCAGGACGTCGGCGCCATGACGCCGGTGTTCTTCACCTTCACCGACCGTCAGCGTGCCTACAAGGTCATCGAAGCCATCACCGGTTTCCGTCTGCACCCGGCCTGGTACCGCATCGGCGGAGTGGCCCACGACCTGCCGAACGGCTGGGAACGCCTGGTCAAGGAATTCATCGACTGGATGCCCAAGCGCCTGGACGAGTACCAGAAAGCCGCGCTGGACAACAGCATCCTCAAGGGCCGCACCATCGGCGTCGCGCAGTACAACACCAAAGAGGCCCTGGAATGGGGCGTCACCGGTGCCGGCCTGCGTTCCACCGGTTGCGACTTCGACCTGCGTAAAGCACGCCCGTACTCCGGCTACGAGAACTTCGAGTTCGAAGTACCGCTGGCGGCCAATGGCGATGCCTACGACCGTTGCATCGTGCGCGTCGAAGAAATGCGCCAGAGCCTGAAGATCATCGAGCAGTGCATGCGCAACATGCCGGCCGGCCCGTACAAGGCGGATCACCCGCTGACCACGCCGCCGCCCAAAGAGCGCACGCTGCAGCACATCGAAACCCTGATCACGCACTTCCTGCAGGTTTCGTGGGGCCCGGTGATGCCGGCCAACGAATCCTTCCAGATGATCGAAGCGACCAAGGGTATCAACAGTTATTACCTGACGAGCGATGGCGGCACCATGAGCTACCGCACCCGGATTCGTACCCCAAGTTTTGCCCACTTGCAGCAGATCCCTTCGGTGATCAAAGGCGAGATGGTCGCGGACTTGATTGCGTACCTGGGTAGTATCGATTTCGTTATGGCCGACGTGGACCGCTAAGCATGAACAGCACGCTTATCCAGACAGACCGTTTCACCTTGAGTGAAACCGAGCGCTCGGCCATCGAGCACGAGCTGCATCACTACGAAGACCCGCGCGCGGCGTCGATCGAAGCCCTGAAGATCGTCCAGAAGGAACGTGGCTGGGTGCCCGACGGCGCCCTCTACGCCATCGGCGAGATCCTCGGCATCCCCGCCAGCGACGTTGAAGGCGTGGCGACGTTCTACAGCCAGATCTTCCGCCAACCGGTGGGCCGCCACATCATTCGTGTGTGCGACAGCATGGTCTGCTACATCGGTGGCCATGAGTCCGTGGTCAGCGAAATCCAGGCCAAGCTGGGCATCGGCCTCGGCCAGACCACCGCCGACGGCCGCTTCACGCTGCTGCCGGTGTGCTGCCTGGGCAACTGCGACAAGGCGCCGGCGTTGATGATCGACGACGACACATTCGGTGACGTACAGCCTGCTGGCGTGACCCAATTGCTCGAGGGCTACCCATGACCCTGACCTCTTTCGGCCCGGCCAACCTGATCAAGCGTTCGGCCGAGACCCACCCGCTGACCTGGCGCTTGCGTGACGACGGCGAGCCGGTATGGCTCGACGAATACCAGGCCAAGAACGGCTACGCCGCTGCGCGCAAAGCTTTCGCCGACATGGCCCAGGACGATATCGTCCAGACCGTGAAAGACGCCGGTCTCAAGGGCCGCGGCGGCGCAGGCTTCCCCACTGGCGTGAAGTGGGGCCTGATGCCCAAGGACGAATCCATCAACATCCGCTACCTGCTGTGCAACGCGGATGAAATGGAGCCCAACACCTGGAAAGACCGCATGCTGATGGAGCAACTGCCCCATCTGCTGATCGAAGGCATGTTGATCAGTGCCCGTGCGCTCAAGACCTACCGTGGCTATATCTTCCTGCGTGGCGAGTACACCACCGCCGCCAAGCACCTCAACCGTGCAGTGGCAGAAGCCAAGGCCGCTGGCCTGTTGGGCAAGAATATCCTCGGTTCCGGTTTTGACTTCGAACTGTTCGTGCACACCGGCGCCGGGCGTTATATCTGCGGTGAAGAGACCGCACTGATCAACTCCCTCGAAGGCCGCCGCGCCAACCCGCGTTCCAAGCCGCCCTTCCCCGCCGCCGTGGGCGTGTGGGGCAAGCCGACGTGTGTGAACAACGTCGAGACCCTGTGCAACGTGCCGGCGATCATCGCCGACGGCGTGGACTGGTACAAATCCCTGGCCCGCGAAGGCAGCGAAGACATGGGCACCAAGCTCATGGGCTTCTCCGGCAAGGTCAAGAACCCTGGCCTGTGGGAACTGCCATTCGGCGTGACCGCACGCGAGCTGTTCGAGGACTACGCCGGCGGTATGCGCGACGGCTACACCTTGAAAGCCTGGCAGCCAGGCGGCGCCGGCACCGGTTTCCTGCTGCCCGAGCACCTCGATGCACAAATGTATGCCGGCGGTATCGGCAAGGTGGGCACCCGGATGGGTACCGGCCTGGCGATGGCGGTCGACAACACCGTGAACATGGTCTCGTTGCTGCGCAACATGGAGCAGTTTTTTGCCCGCGAATCCTGCGGCTTCTGCACCCCATGCCGCGACGGCCTGCCTTGGAGCGTCAAGCTGCTGATGGCCCTGGAAAATGGCGAAGGCCGCGAGGGCGACATCGAAACCCTGCTGGGTCTGGTCGGTTTCCTCGGCCCAGGCAAGACTTTCTGTGCTCACGCACCAGGCGCCGTGGAGCCATTGGGCAGCGCAATCAAATACTTCCGCTCGGAGTTCGAAGCCGGCATCGCGCCCACCAGCGCCGCCGTCCCGCCTCTGGCGAAGCCGATCGTAGTCGGCGCGTAACGCTTAAACAGGCGAAGGGTCCGTGCCCTTCGCCTGCTCATGTGCTGACGCCGTAAAGGCTGTGTAGATGCACATGAATAACAAGATTCCATTAGCCACGCCCGCTGACAACGGGCCAACGAAGAACTTTGAACCATGGCCACTATCCACGTAGACGGCAAAGCGCTCGAAGTCGATGGGGCGGACAACCTGTTACAGGCGTGTCTGTCACTCGGCCTCGACATCCCGTATTTCTGCTGGCACCCCGCGCTTGGTAGCGTCGGTGCCTGTCGCCAGTGTGCGGTCAAGCAATACACCGACGAGAACGACACCCGTGGTCGTATCGTCATGTCCTGCATGACCCCAGCCACCGACAACACCTGGATCTCCATCGACGATGAAGAATCCAAGGCGTTCCGCGCCAGCGTTGTCGAATGGCTGATGACCAACCACCCCCACGACTGCCCGGTCTGTGAGGAAGGCGGTCACTGCCACCTGCAAGACATGACGGTGATGACCGGCCACAACGAGCGCCGTTATCGCTTCACCAAGCGTACCCACCAGAACCAGGACCTCGGCCCGTTCATTTCCCACGAAATGAACCGCTGCATCGCCTGCTACCGCTGCGTGCGCTTCTATAAAGACTACGCCGGCGGCACCGACCTCGGCGTGTTCGGCGCCCACGACAACGTGTACTTCGGTCGCGTTGAAGACGGCGTGCTGGAGAGCGAGTTCTCCGGCAACCTCACCGAGGTCTGCCCGACCGGTGTGTTCACCGACAAGACCCACTCCGAGCGCTACAACCGTAAGTGGGACATGCAATTTGCGCCGAGCATCTGCCATGGCTGCTCCAGCGGTTGCAACATCTCCCCGGGCGAGCGCTACGGTGAGCTGCGTCGTATCGAAAACCGCTTCAACGGTTCGGTCAACCAGTACTTTCTGTGCGACCGTGGCCGTTTCGGCTATGGCTACGTCAACCGCGAAGACCGCCCACGCCAGCCCCAGCTGGCCGATGGCGCCAAGCTGAGCCTGGACGCAGCGCTGGATAAGGCTGCCGACCTGTTGCGCGGGCGCAATATCGTGGGTATCGGTTCGCCACGCGCCAGCCTCGAAAGCAACTTCGCGTTGCGCGAGCTGGTAGGTGCCGAACACTTCTACTGCGGTATCGAAGCCGACGAGCTGGAGCGCATCCGCCTGGTCCTGCAAGTGCTGAACGACAGCCCGCTGCCAGTGCCGAACATGCGCGACATCGAAGACCACGATGCGATCTTCGTACTCGGTGAAGACCTGACCCAGACCGCTGCACGCATCGCGCTGTCGCTGCGTCAGTCGGTCAAAGGCAAGGCCGAAGAAATGGCCGACGCCATGCGCGTACAGCCGTGGCTTGACGCCGCTGTGAAGAACATCGGCCAGCACGCGCTGAACCCGCTGTTTATCGCTTCCCTGGCTGAAACCAAGCTCGACGACATCGCTGAAGAATGCGTACACGCCGCGCCGGACGACCTGGCGCGCCTCGGTTTCGCCGTGGCCCACGCCCTCGACGCCAGCGCACCCGCCGTTGAAGGCCTGGACGCTGAAGCTGTCGAGTTGGCTCAGCGCATTGCCGACGCCCTGCTGGCGGCCAAGCGCCCGCTGATCATTGCCGGTACCTCGTTGGGTTCCAAGGCGCTGATCGAAGCCGCCGCCAACATTGCCAAGGCCCTGAAGCTGCGCGACAAAAATGGCTCCATCAGCCTGGTGGTGCCGGAAGCCAACAGCCTGGGCCTGGCCATGCTCGGTGGCGAGTCCGTGGACGCAGCGCTGCAAGCCGTGACCGACGGCCGTGCCGACGCCATCGTGGTGCTGGAAAACGACCTGTACACCCGCACCGCTGCGGCCAAGGTTGACGCGGCACTGGATGCGGCCAAGGTGCTGATCGTCGCCGACCACCAGAAGACCGCCACCAGCGACCGCGCCGATCTGGTGCTGCCAGCCGCCACCTTCGCCGAAGGCGACGGTACCCTGGTCAGCCAGGAAGGCCGCGCCCAGCGCTTCTTCCAGGTGTTCGATCCGAAGTACATGGACGCCAGCATCCTGGTGCACGAAGGCTGGCGCTGGCTGCATGCCCTGCGCGCCACCCTGCTGAACCAGCCGATCGACTGGACTCAGCTCGACCACGTGACCGCTGCCACCGCCGCCAGCGCGCCGCAGCTTGCTCGTATCGTCGATGCCGCGCCGTCCGCCGCGTTCCGCATCAAGGGCCTGAAACTGGCACGTGAGCCGCTGCGCTACTCCGGCCGCACCGCCATGCGTGCTGACATCAGCGTGCACGAGCCGCGTACCCCGCAAGACAACGACACCGCGTTTGCCTTCTCCATGGAAGGTTACTCGGGTTCGGCCGAACCGCGTCAGCAGGTGCCATTTGCCTGGTCGCCGGGCTGGAACTCGCCGCAGGCCTGGAACAAGTTCCAGGACGAAGTCGGTGGTCATATCCGCGCTGGCGACCCAGGCACTCGCCTGATCGAAAGCAGCGGTGACTCGCTGAACTGGTTCGCTGCGGTACCGCGTCCGTTCAACCCGGCGCCGGGCACCTGGCAGGTCGTGCCGTTCTTCCACCTGTTCGGCAGCGAAGAGACCTCTTCCAAGGCCGCGCCGGTTCAAGAGCGCATTCCTGCCGCCTATGTGTCCGTGGCCAAGTCCGAAGCCGACCGCCTGGGTGTCAACGACGGCGCGCTACTCAGCCTCAACGTCGCCGGCCAGACCTTGCGTCTGCCGCTGCGTATCAATGACGAGCTGGGTGCCGGCCTGGTTGCACTGCCTAAAGGCATCGCCGGTATTCCGCCTGCCATTTTCGGCAAAACCGTTGACGGTCTGCAGGAGGCAGCGCAATGACTTGGTTCACGCCGGAAGTAATTGACGTGATCATCTCGGTGGTCAAGGCCATCGTGATCCTGTTGGCCGTGGTCGTCGCGGGCGCCCTGCTCAGCTTCGTCGAACGTCGCCTGCTGGGCTGGTGGCAGGACCGTTACGGTCCGAACCGCGTTGGCCCGTTCGGCATGTTCCAGATCGCTGCCGACATGCTGAAAATGTTCTTCAAGGAAGACTGGACCCCGCCGTTTGCCGACAAGGTGATCTTCACCCTGGCACCGGTGGTCGCCATGAGCGCCTTGCTGATTGCGTTTGCGATCATCCCGATCACCCCGACCTGGGGCGTGGCGGACCTGAACATCGGCTTGCTGTTCTTCTTCGCCATGGCCGGTTTGTCGGTATACGCGGTGCTGTTCGCCGGTTGGTCGAGCAACAACAAGTTCGCCCTGCTGGGCAGCTTGCGTGCCTCGGCGCAAACCGTATCCTATGAAGTGTTCATGGGGTTGGCACTGATGGGCATCGTGGTGCAGGTTGGCTCGTTCAACATGCGCGACATCGTCGAGTACCAGGCACAGAACCTGTGGTTCATCATTCCGCAGTTCTTCGGCTTCTGCACCTTCTTCATCGCTGGCGTGGCCGTGACTCACCGTCACCCGTTCGACCAGCCGGAAGCGGAACAGGAACTGGCCGACGGTTACCACATTGAATATGCCGGCATGAAGTGGGGCATGTTCTTCGTCGGTGAGTACATCGGCATCATCTTGATCTCGGCCCTGCTGGTCACGCTGTTCTTCGGCGGCTGGCACGGTCCGTTTGGCATCCTGCCGCAGTTGGCCTTCTTCTGGTTCTTCCTGAAGACCGCGTTCTTCATCATGCTGTTCATCCTGCTGCGCGCCTCGATTCCGCGCCCGCGTTATGACCAGGTGATGGATTTCAGCTGGAGATTCTGCCTGCCGCTGACCCTGATCAATTTGCTGGTGACGGCTGCCGTCGTGTTGTTGAACACGCCCGCTGCCGCGGTTCAGTGAGGATTTGACCCATGTTCAAATATATTGGCGACATCGTTAAGGGTACCGGTACCCAGTTGCGAAGCCTGGTGATGGTGTTCGGTCACGGCTTTCGCAAACGCGACACCCTGCAATACCCCGAAGAAGCGGTGTACCTGCCGCCGCGCTATCGCGGCCGCATCGTACTGACCCGCGACCCCGACGGCGAAGAGCGTTGCGTAGCCTGCAACCTGTGCGCTGTGGCGTGCCCGGTGGGTTGCATCTCCCTGCAGAAAGCTGAAACCGAAGACGGTCGCTGGTACCCGGACTTCTTCCGCATCAACTTCTCGCGCTGCATTTTCTGCGGCCTCTGCGAGGAAGCTTGCCCGACCACCGCGATCCAGCTCACACCGGATTTCGAGATGGCCGAGTTCAAACGTCAGGACCTGGTGTACGAGAAAGAAGATCTTTTGATCGCAGGTACCGGTAAATACCCTGATTACAACTTCTATCGTGTTGCAGGTATGGCCGTTGCCGGTAAGCCAAAAGGCGCCGCACAAAACGAAGCCGAGCCGATCAACGTGAAGAGCTTGCTGCCTTAAGGAAGAAAGATGGAATTCGCTTTCTATTTCGCATCGGGTATTGCAGTGGTGTCCACGCTTCGCGTGATCACCAACACTAACCCCGTGCACGCCCTGCTCTACCTGATCATTTCACTGATCGCCGTGGCCATGACCTTTTTCAGCCTCGGCGCACCGTTCGCCGGTGTGCTGGAAGTGATCGCCTACGCCGGCGCCATCATGGTGCTGTTCGTGTTTGTGGTGATGATGCTCAACCTGGGGCCGGCTTCGGTCGCCCAGGAGCGCGTCTGGCTCAAGCCCGGCATCTGGCTCGGCCCGGTTGTCCTCGCCGCCTTGCTGCTGGGTGAACTGCTGTATGTGCTGTTCGCTCACCAGAGCGGCCAGGCCATCGGCCACACCACCGTAGACGCGAAAGCCGTGGGCATCAGCCTGTTCGGCCCGTACCTGCTGGTGGTCGAACTGGCTTCGATGCTGCTGCTCGCCGCAGCCATCACTGCCTTCCACTTGGGCCGCAACGAAGCCAAGGAGCAATGACGATGCCTGCTATCCCTTTGGAGCATGGTCTGGCGGTCGCCGGCATCCTGTTCTGCCTTGGCCTGGTCGGCCTGATGGTTCGCCGTAACATTCTGTTCGTGTTGATGAGCCTGGAAATCATGATGAACGCCGCGGCACTGGCGTTCATTGTGGCAGGCGCACGTTGGGGCCAGCCGGATGGGCAAGTGATGTTCATCCTGGTGATCAGCCTGGCAGCCGCCGAAGCCAGTATTGGCCTGGCGATCCTGCTGCAGCTGTATCGTCGCTTCCACACGCTTGATATCGACGCTGCCAGTGAGATGCGCGGATGAACATGATCTTTCTGACTTTCGTATTCCCCCTGATCGGTTTCCTGCTGCTGTCGTTCTCTCGCGGGCGCTGGTCGGAAAACCTCTCGGCCCTGATCGGCGTGGGCTCCATCGGCCTGTCGGCCATCGTGGCCGCCTACGTCATCTGGCAATTCAACGTGGCACCGCCTGAAGGCGGTCACTACACCCTGGTGCTGTGGCAGTGGATGGCGGTCGAGGGCTTCAAGCCCAACTTCGCCCTCTACATCGATGGCCTGTCGATCACCATGCTCGGCGTGGTGGTGGGTGTGGGCTTCCTGATCCACCTGTTCGCATCCTGGTACATGCGCGGTGAAGCGGGTTACTCGCGCTTCTTCTCGTACACCAACCTGTTTATCGCCAGCATGCTGTTCCTGGTGCTGGGCGATAACCTGTTGTTCCTGTACTTCGGCTGGGAAGGCGTGGGCCTGTGCTCGTACCTGTTGATCGGTTTCTACTACAGCAACCGCAACAACGGTAACGCGGCACTCAAGGCGTTTATCGTCACCCGCATCGGCGACGTGTTCATGGCCATCGGCCTGTTCATCCTGTTCCAACAGGTGGGCACGCTGAACATCCAGGAACTGCTGGTGCTGGCACCGCAGAAATTCCAGGTCGGCGACTTCTGGATCACCCTGGCCACCCTGATGCTGCTGGGCGGCGCCGTGGGTAAATCTGCGCAACTGCCACTGCAAACCTGGCTGGCGGATGCGATGGCCGGCCCTACCCCGGTGTCGGCACTGATCCACGCCGCCACCATGGTGACCGCCGGTGTCTACCTGATCGCCCGTACCCACGGCCTGTTCACCCTGGCGCCGGACATCCTGCACCTTGTAGGCATCGTGGGCGGCGTGACCCTGGTACTGGCCGGCTTCGCCGCGCTGGTGCAGACCGACATCAAACGTATCCTCGCCTACTCGACCATGAGCCAGATCGGCTACATGTTCCTGGCCCTGGGCGTTGGCGCCTGGGACGCGGCGATCTTCCACCTGATGACCCACGCGTTCTTCAAGGCGTTGCTGTTCCTCGCCTCCGGTGCGGTGATCGTCGCCTGCCACCACGAGCAGAACATCTTCAAGATGGGCGGCCTGTGGAAGAAACTGCCACTGGCGTACGCCAGCTTCATCGTCGGTGGTGCCGCCCTGGCCGCCCTGCCGTTGGTGACCGCCGGTTTCTACTCCAAGGACGAGATCCTCTGGGAAGCCTTTGCCAGCGGTAACCAGAACCTGCTGTACGCAGGCCTGGTGGGTGCGTTCATGACCTCGCTGTACACCTTCCGCCTGATCTTCATCACCTTCCACGGTGAAGCCAAGACCGAAGCGCACGCAGGCCACGGCATCTCCCATTGGTTGCCACTGTCGGTGCTGATCATCCTGTCGACCTTCGTCGGTGCGATGATCACCCCGCCACTGCACGGTGTATTGCCACAAAGCGTGGGCCATGCCGGCGGCGAAGCCCAGCACAGCCTGGAAATCGCCTCGGGCGCCATCGCCATCGCCGGTATCCTGCTGGCGGCCCTGCTGTTCCTCGGCAAGCGTCGCTTCGTGACTGCCGTGGCCAACAGTGGCATTGGTCGCTTCCTGTCGGCCTGGTGGTTCGCCGCCTGGGGCTTCGACTGGATCTACGACAAACTGTTCGTCAAACCTTACCTTGCGATCAGCCACGTGCTGCGCAAAGACCCGCTCGACCAGACCATCGGTTTGATCCCGCGTGCCGCTAAGGCCGGTCACACCGCCCTGAGCCGCAGCGAGACCGGCCAATTGCGTTGGTATGCAGCGTCCATGGCGGCCGGTGCCGTGCTGGTGATCGGCGCCATCGTCGTGGTAGCGGTCTGACTATGTTTAAGTGCACTGCGTACTTTGCAAACTTGCGAAAGGAAACGAGCCCGTCATGATTCTGCCCTGGCTAATCCTGATCCCCTTTATCGGCGGCCTGCTCTGCTGGATGGGTGAACGCTTCGGCGCCACCCTCCCCCGCTGGATTGCGTTGCTGACCATGTCCCTGGAACTCGCGCTCGGCCTCTGGCTGTGGGCCCACGGTGACTATTCATTCGCTCCGGCACCGGGTGTCGATCCCACCTTCGCGCTTGAATTCAAGCACGTGTGGATCCAGCGCTTCGGCATCAACGTGCACCTGGCCCTCGACGGCCTGTCGCTGTTGATGATCCTGCTGACCGGCCTGCTGGGTATCCTCTCGGTACTCTGCTCCTGGAAAGAGATCCAGCGTCACGTGGGCTTCTTCCACCTGAACCTGATGTGGATCCTGGGCGGCGTTGTCGGCGTGTTCCTCGCCCTCGACCTGTTCATGTTCTTCTTCTTCTGGGAAATGATGCTGGTGCCGATGTACTTCCTCATCGCGCTCTGGGGTCACAGTTCTTCGGACGGCAAGAAAACCCGGATCTACGCAGCGACCAAGTTCTTCATCTTTACCCAGGCTTCCGGCCTGATCATGTTGGTGGCGATCCTGGGTCTGGTCCTGGTCAACTTCAACAACACCGGCGTGATTACCTTCAACTACGCCGACCTGTTGAAAACCAAGATGTCGCTGACCACCGAGTACGTGCTGATGCTGGGCTTCTTCATCGCCTTCGCGGTGAAGCTGCCGGTGGTGCCGTTCCACTCCTGGTTGCCTGACGCCCACGCCCAGGCGCCGACTGCCGGCTCTGTGGACCTGGCCGGTATCCTGTTGAAGACCGCTGCCTACGGCCTGCTGCGTTTCGCCCTGCCGCTGTTCCCGAATGCCTCGGCCGAGTTCGCGCCGATTGCCATGACCCTGGGTCTGATCGGGATCTTCTACGGTGCGTTCCTGGCCTTCGCCCAAACCGACATCAAGCGTCTGATTGCCTTCTCGTCCGTTTCCCACATGGGTTTCGTACTGATCGGCATCTACTCCGGCAGCCAGCTGGCGTTGCAAGGCGCAGTGATCCAGATGTTGGCCCACGGTGTTTCGGCCGCTGCCCTCTTTATCCTCAGTGGCCAGCTGTACGAACGCCTGCACACCCGTGACATGCGTGAGATGGGTGGCGTGTGGTCGCGCATCGCATACCTGCCGGCGATCAGCCTGTTCTTCGCCGCCGCATCCCTGGGCTTGCCGGGTACCGGTAACTTCATCGGCGAGTTCCTGATCCTGATGGGTGCCTTTGTGCAGACGCCGTGGATCAGTGCCATTGCTACCTCCGGCCTGGTGTTCGGTTCGGTCTACTCGCTGATCATGATCCACCGCGCCTACTTCGGCCCGGCCAAGTCCGACACCGTCCTGCAAGGCATGGACGCGCGCGAACTGATCATGGTGCTCGGCCTTGCGGTACTGCTGATCTTCATCGGCGTGTACCCGCAACCGTTCCTGGACACTTCTGCCGCAACGATGCATGGCGTGCAGCAGTGGTTCGGCACCGCCTTCTCCCAACTCGCTTCGGCCCGGTAAGAGCGCTATGGAATTCACGATCCAACACTTTATCGCGCTTGCGCCGCTGCTGATTACCAGCCTCACCATCGTGGTGGTGATGCTGGCAATCGCCTGGCGCCGCAATCACTCGCAAACGTTCCTGCTGTCCTGCGCCGGGTTGAACCTGGCCCTGCTGTCGATCATCCCGGCCCTCAAGGTCGCGCCACTGGCAGTCACGCCATTGATGATGGTCGATGACTTCGCGCTGCTGTACATCGCCCTGATCCTGGTGGCGACCCTGGCCTGCGTCACCCTCGCCCACGCCTACCTCGGCGAAGGCGGCACCGGCTACCCGGGCAACCGCGAAGAGCTGTACCTGCTGATCCTGCTGGCTGCGGCCGGCGGTATCGTGCTGGTCAGCGCGCAGCACCTGGCGGGCTTGTTCATCGGCCTGGAACTGCTGTCGATCCCGACCTACGGCCTGGTGGCCTATGCCTTCTTCAATAAGCGCTCCCTGGAAGCCGGCATCAAGTACATGGTGTTGTCGGCAGCCGGTTCCGCGTTCCTGTTGTTCGGTATGGCCCTGCTCTACGCCGAAGCCGGCAGCCTGAGCTTCACCGGTATCGGCCACGCGCTGGCCGCCACCAACAGCCCGGCGCCGATTGCCCAGTTGGGCCTGGCGATGATGCTGATCGGCCTGGCGTTCAAGCTGTCGCTGGTGCCGTTCCACCTGTGGACCCCGGACGTGTACGAAGGCGCCCCGGCGCCAGTGGCCGCGTTCCTGGCCACTGCGTCGAAAGTGGCGGTGTTTGCGGTAATGGTGCGCCTGTTCCAGATCTCCCCCGCCGCCAACACCGGCGTGCTGAGCAACGTGCTGACGGTGATCGCCATCGCGTCGATCCTGTTCGGTAACCTGCTGGCGCTGACCCAGAACAACCTCAAGCGTCTGCTGGGTTATTCGTCCATCGCCCACTTCGGCTACCTGCTGATCGCCTTGGTGGCGAGCAAAGGCCTGGCCGTGGAAGCCATCGGCGTGTACCTGGTCACCTACGTGATCACCAGCCTGGGTGCGTTCGGCGTCATCACCTTGATGTCGTCGCCGTACAAAGGCCGTGACGCCGACGCCCTGTACGAATACCGCGGCCTGTTCTGGCGCCGTCCGTACCTGACCGCCGTGCTCACCGTGATGATGCTGTCGTTGGCCGGTATTCCGCTGACGGCGGGCTTTATCGGCAAGTTCTACATCGTCGCGACCGGTGTCGAAGCCCACGAATGGTGGCTGGTTGCCTCGTTGGTACTGGGCAGCGCCATCGGCGTGTTCTACTACCTGCGCGTGATGGTCACCCTGTACCTGATCGAGCCAAACCTGCGCCGTGTAGATGCCGAGCTGCATTGGGAACAGAAGGCGGGCGGCGTCATGCTGCTGGCTATCGCCCTGCTCGCGTTCTTCCTGGGCGTGTACCCACAACCGTTGCTCACCCTGGTGCAGCACGCGGTGCTGGGCGTTTGATCGCTTAGGTTGATGCAGTAAACAGAACGGCGCCTTTGGGCGCCGTTTTGCGTTTCAGGGGCGAGGTATTAGAGAGGCGGTGCATTCACCGTCGCCTTCGCGGGCAAGCCCGCTCCCACAGGGGAACACGTTCCCATTGTGGGAGCGGGCTTGCCCGCGAAGGCGCCAGACCAAACACCCCAGAACTGTCTGGCCCAATACAGGGTAGACAAAAAAACGCCCCGACTTATAGCGGGGCGTTTTTTATTCAAACCTGGGATTGGTCAAGGCCGCAACCTTAGAACGCAATACCCACCTTGAAACCATACTCATCACGCTTGAGCTTGGTGTTATCGGCCACATAGGAGTCGTCGTCGAGCTTGTACTCGGTACGCGTGTAGTACAAGCCCGCCATCACTGGCAGGTCGCCCTTCTGGTTCATCAGCAGGCTGACTTCGGCATAAGGGTTGGTGCGGTCCTTGAGGTCCACGCTGTCGCTGCCAACGCCGTCCACCTTGAGCTTGGCGCGACCGTCGATGGTGCGACGGGCGCCGGCTTCAACGCGCAGGGTCATGTCATCGAACTGGTGGTTGTAGCCCAGGGCTGCCTTGGCAAACGGCGACTTATTGGTGAGCTTCATGTCGTAGCCATTGGTGTCCGGCTCGTAGCGAGTCCAGGTGTAGCCACCGCCCACGATCACATCGACGAAGTTGCGCGCATCCAGCGCGGCACGCCAGCCGAGGTCGAGGTCAGCCTGGCCTTCCTTGAGCTTGTTATCGCTCTTCTCGCCGTACTTGGCTTCGATACCGGCCTGGTAGATAAAGCCCGACTCGGCGGTGAGCTTGTTGCCGAAGTTGTAGAACAGGCCCGCTTCGGGCATGTGGTCCTTGTCGCTTTCGCTGCCGCCTTCAAGTTTGAAGTCGTTGTAGCTGCCCATGATCCCGAACGTGGAAATCGGGTCGGTGGAGGGTGCAGCAAACACCACGCCTGGCGCAGCTACCAGGGCCAGCAGCGAGGTGCTCTTGATGAATTTTCCGAATAGTTTGGACATCGTTTTACATCTCCATTTTAAGGTGGGCAAAGTATTCAGGAATCGGTTCGAACCCTCGCGTTTGCGAAAAGTTCGAACTGATTTGCACCAAAATGGAGAAAAAACGGTTCAGCGAAGGCTCTATCTCAATATTCTTCAGGATTCATGCGAATAAGGCGTTCGACGGCTTCGCGCAGTTGAGGCTGATCCGGCAGCCGAATGCCGAAGGTGTCGCGCAAGAGCCCGAGCAGTTCATCGGCATTCTCAAGCGTGCGCTTTTCGCTGGGTCGATCCAGGTAATGAAGCGCATAGCGGGCGTTGGCCAAAGTATGACGTTGGCCGGGAGCCAGTAGCGCCGCTTTCAATTGCCCCACGAACGGTGACCCCGGGTGCGTTGAGACATACCAGTTGCCGATTTCGTAGTCGATATCGGCCTGCACTTGCAGGTCGAACACATACAAGCCACGCCACTCCTCACCGACCTGGGCCCACAACGTGTAGCTGCCCTGATGGTGTGTCAGGCGAAAAGGCTCATGGGCCGTGGTCTGGGGCGCTTCGTTGTCCAGTTGCAACGGGCTGCTGGGGACCATGCCACCGAAGCCCACATCGGTGATATAGCGCACGCCATCAACGGTCACCAGGCTCAGACGGTGAGTACGCCCGGTGTGGGCGTCCGGTGGCCCGCCAATCACCACACGACCGGTGATGCCACGGGCGTCAAAACCGAGCGCCTGCAACAGCGCCAGGAACAGCTGGTTCAACTCATAGCAATAGCCGCCGCGTCCCTGGTGCAACACCTTCTGCGCGACGCTTGGCAGGTCAATCGGCACCGGCACCTGCATCAGGGTCGACAGGCTTTCAAAGGCGAAGGTGCACACATGGCGCAGTTGCAAGTCCCGCAGGGTCTGCAAGGTCGGCGCCGGTGGCGAGGCATAGCCCAGGCGTTGCAGGTACAGGCGGCTATCCGTGGGTGTGAGCATGGCGCGATCCTCGGGCGCAGGGCAAGAGCGTCACTATGCCGCGCCTCTGCGTACGTTGTCATTTTGAATGAACCTTTTAGAACGACGGCCTATCCATCTATAACAAGACAGGGAGGCAACATGAGTACCGCAAAAATCTACACCATCCACTATCAGCTACACGGTAAACCCAAGTCTTTCGTGGTGCGCGCCGAGGTGATGAACAACGCTGAAGCTTGGCACTGGGCGGCCGTTGATGCCGACATTGCGCATGTCAGCCGCATCGGTCGCGTTGGTCACGAGCAAGTGAAAAAAACTACCCGGCCCTGGGCGGAAAAATACGGTATCAGCGACGTCAGCTGGAACCCGCCCAAATAAACAAAGCCCCGCACAACGGCGGGGCTCGGTTCACTTCTTCAAGTCGCCCAACGGATCGTAGGGCGGCTTTTTCTCAGATGACTTTTTCTCATCCAGCGGTGCAATAGCCGGGCCTACCGGATCAACCTGCGGGTCGGCCACATCGGGCGAGTCCGGGTCAAAACCCAGCTCATCCTTACCACTGGCGTGCTCGTTGGAGTGGGGACCATCGGTACGTTTGTTCATCACATGCTCCTGCTAAAGCGGGCGCGCTTTGTCGTGGAGGTTTTCCAGGTCTTCTTCGACGCGCTCCACATCGTTGTCGGGGCCACGCTCTTTGGGATCGTTGGGACGCAGTGCATCGTTGTCGCGCTCCTCTTCACCCGGCGTGCGGTTAGGATCCGGTGTACCCGGCGGTGGCTGCTTGTGTTCAGACATGACGGCATACCTCATGGGGGCTTCACAGGTTTAGAGAAACCGTGCGCAGCCATCGTTCAACTTCATTGTTGCAAGCATGAGAAGATAAGCGCCCTTTCTGGAGACCTGAACCGGATGTTCGAGCTCAAACCCTGCGACCCCGTCACCTACCGTCAACAAACCCGCCGCAGCACGCTGATCGTGGCCGTGCTATTCCTGGCCCTGGCCATGCTGCTGTCGAGCCTGGCGGTGATGCTGTTCGGCGAACCTGGCGGTGACAACTTTCGCTTCAATGTCGGCGGTGTATTTGCCGCTGTGTTGATCGTCTTGGCGCTGGTGCGTGGTCCGTTCTGGAGCCAGGCCTGGTTGGCGCCAGCGGTGTATGGCTGGCAGCTCAAGCGCAGCCTGATGAGCGTGACCAACGTGATGCACAAGGTCACCGAGCGGGTACAAGCTAACGACCCCACCGCCATCAAGCTGTTGCGTTTCTATCACTTGGGGCTGACGCAGATGCATGAGCTGGACGCCAACTCCAGCGCCCAGGCGCAACTGGTCGGCGAGATTGACGCACACAAGGCGAAGATGCACGCGATGGGGATCGATACCGAACAAACCCGGCTCGATCCCGCGTGGCTGGAAACGCTCAAAAGCGCTTGAGGCGTACCTCAGGACGCAGGCAAAAAGCAGTTAAAAAACCAGACTCAGGTCCAGGCGCCCTTCCCTCACCGGCGGGCACCAGTAATAGCCACCGGTCAGCGGCTTGCTGATGCGATACAGGCCATCGACGATCCCGTCCTCCAACCCGCTCATACGCCGAAGCTGGGCCTCAAACGCATCGAAGGAATGCCCGAAGGCGAGAAACATCAACCCCGCTTGGCCATTCTCGGCCCAGGGCATCGAACGACGTACCACGAAGGCTTCCGGGGTAAAGCTCTCCTGAGCCGTGCGTTTGGTATGGGCCGATTCCGGGGCGTCGTCGAGTTCTTCGTTGTCGCCATGACGGCGGCCAATGATGTGATCACGCTCCTGGGCAGGCAATGCGGCGAAACCGTCTAGATCGTGCTGCCATTGCTGGATCGCGGCAAAGCTGGCGCCGCTGTCGGTCAACGCCGCTTCCACGGCGGCATCGTCGTGAGGGTTCTCTGTGCCGTCTTCGTAGTCGGTCAGGTCAAAACCGGTCTTGTAGCGGAAGCCTTCAATCGATTGCACCAGGCGAAACGCCGGGGCCAGGGCTTTTTCGACGGCCCGGCTGCGCAGCAGCAACTCACCGCGATCCACCCCATGCAGCCATACCCACAACGCCTGCTGGGTGGACGGGTTGTGCGCGCCAGGGGCGCTTACTGAGGGAAATGCGCGCAGCCCTTCAATCTCGGCGCCCAGTGCCTTTACCAGCGGCTCACCGAAACCGACCACCGCCTGCGCATCCGTCAGTTGCACCAGCGCGTCCAATGCTGCGGGCACGGCTTGCAGGGAATCGAGGGCGAAAAACAGATGGCGGGCCTGCAAAGGCACCGGTGCGGCAAGAATGCCCGGCTGGTACTGACTCATGTGAACTCCTTCTGAAAAGCCGCGCAGTTTACCCGGCGAGCACCGCGCTGCGAACAACAATGCGCGTAAGCCTTGCCTTAGAGCCGTCAGTTGGGTGACTCTCTAGTCATGTTTTGCAACTATTCCAGGGGTAGCGACATGACCACCAGCAACCTGCTCGCCCAGCTGTTTCCCACTTCCGTCTCCCAGATTCCCGAGCAATTTCGCCTGGCGGCGCCCATTGAACAGCGCGACTACCTGGTCGATGGCCAGCTGCGGGTGTGGAACGGCCCGCTCGCGCGCGTGCAAAGCCCGGTGCAGTTGGGCGATGAACGCGTGCATATCGGCAGCACGCCGCTGCTGGACGCGGAGACCGCCCTAACCGCGCTGGATGCGGCGGTGCGTGCTTATGACCGTGGCCAGGGTGAGTGGCCGACGATGCGCGTTGTTGAGCGCATCCAGCACGTCGAGGCGTTTTTGCGGCGTATGCGCGAACAGCGCGACGCGGTGGTGAAACTGCTCATGTGGGAAATCGGCAAGAACCTTAAGGACTCGCAGAAAGAATTCGACCGCACCTGCGACTACATCACCGACACCATCAATGCCCTCAAGGAGCTTGACCGCCGCAGTAGCCGCTTCGAACTGGAGCAGGACACCCTCGGACAAATCCGCCGCGTGCCCCTGGGCGTGGCGCTGTGCATGGGGCCTTACAACTACCCCTTGAACGAGACCTTCACCACGCTGATCCCAGCCTTGATCATGGGCAATACCGTGGTGTTCAAGCCGGCCAAGCTCGGTGTGCTGTTGATCCGCCCGTTGCTGGAGGCGTTCCGCGACAGCTTCCCGGCCGGGGTGATCAACGTGATCTACGGCAGCGGCCGCGAGACCGTGAGCGCGCTGATGGCCAGTGGCAAGATCGATATCTTTGCATTTATCGGCACCAACAAGGCCGCCAGTGATTTGAAAAAACTGCACCCCAAGCCACACCGTTTGCGTGCTGCGCTGGGCCTGGATGCCAAAAACCCAGGGATCGTGCTGCCCGAAGTGGACCTGGACAATGCGGTGAACGAAGCGGTCACCGGCTCGCTGTCGTTCAACGGCCAGCGTTGCACCGCGTTGAAGATCCTGTTCGTGCATGAAGACGTGGTCGAGCGCTTTATCGAGAAATTCAACGCCAAGCTGGCGACGCTCAAGCCCGGCATGCCGTGGGAGGATGGCGTGGCGCTGACGCCACTGCCGGAAGTGGGCAAGGTCGACTATCTCAGCGAACTGGTGGCCGATGCGGCGCGCCATGGCGCCAAGGTCATGAACCCCGAGGGCGGCAGCAGCCGTGGTTCGTTCTTCTACCCGGCGGTGCTGTACCCGGTAAACCCGCAGATGCGCGTCTACCACGAAGAGCAATTTGGCCCGGTGGTGCCGATCGTGCCCTATCGTGACCTGGAGACCGTGATCGACTACGTGCTGGACTCGGACTTCGGCCAGCAGTTGAGCCTCTTCGGCACCGACCCCGTGGCAGTCGGACGCCTGGTGGACACCTTCGCCAACCAGGTGGGCCGTATCAATATCAACGCCCAATGCCAGCGCGGGCCGGACACATTCCCCTTCAACGGGCGCAAGAACTCGGCCGAGGGCACGTTGTCGGTGCATGACGCCTTGCGCGTGTTCTCGATCCGAACTTTGGTGGCGACCAAGTTCCAGGAGAGTAACAAGGCGTTGGTCAGCGATATTTTGCGCAACCGCGATTCGAGCTTCCTGACCACCGACTACATCTTCTGAAGCCAACCCCGTTCCAATGTGCAGACAGGTCAGTGTGGGAGCTGGCTTGCCTGCGATGCCAGCTCCTCGGTCTTTCAGTCAGGTCGCGGTGATGCTATCGCAGGCAAGCCAGCTCCCACATTTGATCGAGCACATTCATACATTTGAGGCCACTTTAAGACTGATGAACCTGCCCTTCTTTGCCCGGCGCCTGCTGCGCCCCTTGCTCGACCCCTACCGCCGCTTTCGCCATGCCAAGCTGATCCACGCCGCGCGCGTGTCGGTGGGGTTGCTGGCAACCATCCTGCTGACCACCGGCCTCAACCTGCCTCACGGGGAATGGGCGTCGGTGACCATGCTGATCGTGATCGGCGGGTTGCAGCACCACGGCAATATCGGCAAGAAAGCCGTCGAGCGCGCCTACGGCACCTTGATCGGCGCCAGCGTCGGCTTGCTGCTGGTGGTGCAGCAGGCTTACTTCGGCCTGCCGTTGCTCACCTACCTGTTGATGTCGGTGGTGTGCGGGTTCTTTTCCTATCACGCCATCGGCAAAGGCGGCTATATCGCACTGCTGTCGGCGATCACGGTGTTTATCGTCGCCGGCCACGGCGATAACCCTATCTCCGATGGATTGTGGCGCACCGTCGATATCCTGATCGGCATTGTGCTGGCCCTGGCGTTTTCCTTTGCCTTGCCGTTGTACGCCGTGTATTCGTGGCGCTACAACCTGGCCAGCGCCCTGCGTGACTGCGCGCAGATTTATAGCCGGATCATCAATGGCCAATCGGTAACTGACGATGAACACCTCAAGCTGCTCAACCGCTTGAACGGGGCGATGGTGCAACTGCGCTCGTTGATGCCGTCGGTGTCCAAGGAAGTGCGGATTTCCATGACTGAACTGGATGCGATCCAGCGGCACCTGCGCCTGTGCATCAGCACCCTGGAGATTCTGGGCAATACCCGGCCGGACCCGCGTGATGAGCAGGCCACGGCTCGGATGCGGGTGATGCTGAAGGCCGAGCATCGGCAGATTCGGGTGCAGTTGGTGGGGATGGCGCGGGCATTGAAGTCGGGGGTGACGGAGCGGTTGGAGCAATCGGGCAGTGTCACGTCGAACGTCACGCTGCTGGAGGTCCCGGTACACAACGGGCTGGACGCCTACCGGCTGTTGACGCTGCAACTGACCGCGAATGTCGACAGGATGCGTGAGCGGCTCTTCAAAAGTTCGGCGCGCTGGAAGATCTGATATCACAGCAAAAACGGAACAGATCCATCTTGAATAGATCTGTTCCGCTTTTAATTAGGACTGACCCATAAATAAAATAGATCCACCCCTTTTCATTGCGCGTTACCTCTTATTCTCATTTTTCATTTAATCGAGGCGATATACGCCTATGTAGTAAACGTGAAAGTCATTGCCCCCTTGAGAGCCTGAACCGCCCCCTATATCTTGATAGTTATGAAGCACAACCGAAGCTGGCCCGTTAGCTGCCGGTATGAAGGACAAATTTTGTTGGCCTTCAAGAGAGCCGGAATTTGGAACTGTAAATTTCGGTATAGCAACCTGCGAGCCCACGAGAACAGCCGTGATGGGGGGGACGCCACCGTGCGGACTGACGTTCGCGATGGAATAACTGATGCTATAGCGATGCACTCTATTAAAGTTAAAGGTTCTTGAGATCACTGCGCCAGCATTCGAGGGATTGGGCGTATCCACAAACAAACCAAGTCTACCAAACGTAGCGCCCAGACCGCCTCTTCCTAAAGTCCATCCGCCTAAATTTCCAGTGTTAAAGTTATGGCCGACATCTGTCCAAGGGTCTGCCTTGATATATTGAGCACTTTTAAAAATAACGGCTTTTGACTTATCATTACTGCCGTCAAACGTTACCTCACAGGTTATCGTTATTTGTGTGCCATTAGTTATGCGCTTCAACCAACTACGCAGTACTGCCTTGTTTGCAAGTCCATTAACAGCCTCTGTTGCGGTGATTGCCACACCATTGAGAACAGTTAGCGGGGTTACGCCTGCAGCGCTGCAAATCAACCAGACCCGTTGCCCTGGGTGACTCAACGACCATTTGGGCACTGCAGCCGTGGCGCTACCCGCGAAATTGTTGACATCCAGCGTACCGCCAGAAGCAATGTTGTTGATCCGTGGCTGCGGCAAACTGGCAGCAGGAATGGCATTGACCATCACCGTCTGCACCTGTGACGGAATCGGGTCCGTCACACCCGGCCGTTCTACCGAATACTTCAAGCACACGGTACTGTTCACACTGCGGTGCAAGACCTTGACCGAGGTCAGGTTGAACACCACCGTGCCCCCATCCAACCCATTCTCGACCGCCGTATGGTGGGTACCATCGGCAAAAATCCATTCAAACGTTATGCGATCCCGATTGCTCATACCGGTGTAGCGAACAGTGACCGTCGTATTGTGCTCAATCGGCAGCGGGTCCACCGTCACGTTCGGCCCGGTGTCGGTGGTGCCATTGATAAACGGGTGGGGCAATACGCCCGGCAGGGACTGGATGGTGTAGTGGCGCTCGCGGAACAACACCGCATTGGCCTTGTTGAAACTGCGGTCAAAGCAGACCCAGAAACGGATGGTTAATAGCGTTCCATCCTTGAGCTTGCGCAGTTCGTCCACGGGGGTCGGTGGCAGGATTCCAGTGCGTTCGCCTTCTTCGGTCACGAGGTTGTTGGTGTAGGTGGCCTCGAAGTACGGCGTCTCTGGAACGGTGTCATAGATGCCGCTGTACTCCATCCAGATGCGCTGAGCCCGATGAATGAAGTGCCAGATATTGATCATCGTGCGCTCGGTTCCATTCAACTTGGAGGTCTCGAGCACCGGGGCGTCTCCAATCCCTTCGATGGTCGGGATCGGCAAGGTGGTCAGGTTGAGCAGCAGCAGGTCGAGGATTGGAGAAGGTGTTTCTCGTCCGTTACGTATGAGGAAGTATTGCACGTTGATCCGTTGGCCAAATGGCGCAATATTGGCGCCCACGACTTCAGGCGGGACGGTGAAGTCCACGGTTTTACGGGTGTTGCCGTCTTGGGTTTCACAGTGGCTGCCGATGTCGGGAATGCCGGTCCAGCACGCTCGGATACGGTCGGTCGGTAGCATCTGCGCGAAGGTGACCCGAATGGTCGCACCGGCGGTAACCGCTTCCGGTGCCAATTGGTCGGGGGCTTTGGATGCTTCGAGGACTTCCGGGCAAGGCAGGTCACCCAGCGCCTTACCGACAGTCACTTCGAGTATTTCAGAGCGCAGGGTGCGCCCACCATTCGCGGGGATCATTGAATAGCTCAAGCGAATCACGCCGCCCAGGTTGGTGTCGGCGTAGTGCCGGTCCAGCGAAAAGGAGACGGGGGCTCCCGCGGTGGCGCGATTCAGGCGGATGTCACCCTGGGTGCTGCCGTCCACAGCCGTCCCTGTCAGGCGCCATGTAAAGACATCGCCATCGTAAGTTTCAGCGTAGGGCAGCGTGATGTCGAGCTGGCCAAACAAGTCATCTGGGTCTAGGTTGTCGTCCTCATCGACCCGGTCGATTTCCGGCCTTGGCATTTCGGCAATACGCTCGCCGAACCGCACATACGTCGACTCCGACTCGCGGATGGCCTGCGTCCCTGTACCCAATGCCCGCATGAGGCCGTCGTCTACCGTGTAGAAAACCCGCACATCGCCCAGCCCGATAAATCGAGCGAAGTTGGCTTGGGTTACGGTACGAAAACGGGTGGGCGGTGGTGGAGCGCCTGCGTTATGGCGTTGTTCGTATTCAACGAGCCCGCCACCCGGTAGAACAGCCTCCAGCCGCAGCCTGACCAGATTATCCGGATCGTAGGGCGTATAGGCCGGGTTCGGATAATTAATGGTGATGTAAGGCTCTTCGGGGTCAATCAAGCCGGCATCGGCCTGCACCACCGTGACTGCCGGCATGTCCGCAATCGTGCCAGAGATCAGGATCGTCAGGGATTGGGACGTGGCCAGTAAGGTGCCCAGCGGGAACTCAAGCCGCCAGGTGATCTTCATCGAGCCTTGGATCAATTGTTTGATGATGTCGTCATCGACAGGAAACGAAGTCGGCCAACCCGGGTCCGCGCCCTGATCGGGCAGATCGAGTTCAAACGTTGACTCATCGGCGTGAGTACCACTCAAGGTTGCAATGACGCGAGTATTCGCCGGGACAAAACGGCCATCCGGAAGCTGAAAAGGCGTGACTACCTGAACAGCAAAGAATTTCCCTGCATCCTGATCATAATTGACCGAGGTGACCGAGGTGGAGCCGACGAGGAAGCGCGCCCGCCTGAGCAGGCTGGGGTCAAGCTCGGCCTGTACATGCACGGCCTGAGAAAAGTGCTCGACATGCCCGGAGCGGTTTTCCACTTCATCGAGCACCTGATAACGTATCGGTAGGAGGCCGCTGCCGGTGCCGATGACGCTTGCCGGAACTTCCACTTCAATCGGCTTTGCCCCGCTGGCGTGGTCGTCATCGAGTTGGAAAACCACCACCTGCGCGATCGTGTCCCAATACAAAAGAATCTTGTCTCGCACACGTTTACCGGGGTAATCGAGCGTGAACACTACGCCTTGGGCGGCGCGCTCCGGAGTCAAGACTGCGCCGGGCGCTGCGAGGTCGTCCGGCAAGCTGAGCAGCAATTTGTCGTGGTACCCCAGCCCGGGCTGTTCATCCAGGCCAGGTCGCGTGTCCTTGACGAAGACAGTCAGGTCATCTGAGGTACTTGGCGTGCCAGAGCCATTACGGACAACGCGTACAAACACAGGAAAGGATAGCCCCCGCGGTATACTTTCCTCGTTGATGGCCAGTTGAAAAAAGTTTTTGCCTGTTTCCTCTGGTTTGACGGTGTGAAAGCCCAGGCGCAACGTACGGCTGCCGTGGAAGTACTCGCAGGTATCACCCGCTTGCAAATTAATCCAGCGCAAAATGGTTACATATAGGTAAGTATCGAGATGCCGCGCGCCTAGGCCCCTGTCAGCCCCAACCACGTTGAGCACCGGGTTCGAGTAGGCCGGCGGGTCGAGATCATTGCGGGGAGTGGATGAGCTTCGCGCTACCGGAAAGCGCTCTTCGGGGGCATGTAATTTGGACATGGCTGAACTCCTTGGCTGGGGCCTTGACGGCTATGGGACAAGGAAATCAGACGCTTGAAAGGGATAGGCGTCTAGCTGTCAAAGATGACAGTGGCGACGAGAGGTAATACAGCGAGCAAAAGCGCCGTTAATACAATGTCCGCACATTCACATTTCTTCTTACATATTTTTCACGTTTTATTCACAAGCCGAGACGTAGTGTGAAGCCTCATCCGTTACAAACGTTGCATATCAAGCCCGCCGCCCCAGCGGGCTTTTTTTTGCCTGCCTTTTGGTGCTGGAAAACGCCCCGCTTTTGTAGGAGCGAGCTTGCTCGCGAAGAACGTAATGACGGCGCGGTTAACCAGAATGCCCGCGTTATCGTTGACGTTATTCGCGAGCAAGCTCGTTCCTACAGGGGTTTGAGGATTGGCTTCAGCGTGTGGCTTGTTCGCGAATGGCGCGCTGGGTATCCAGCACCTTCGCCAACGCCGTTTCAGCCTCTGCACTCTGCTGCGGCACTCGGATCGCTGCCGACACCAAGGTAATCAGCTTGGCCATCACCTCGGCATCCGTGGCGGGGCGGCCCAGGCTCATGGAGTTCATCAGCAAGCGCAGTTCGGTGCCGGCCATGACCCCGGAGATGGCCTTGAGTGCAAATTGCAGGCGCACCCCCAGTTCATTACGTGGCAAATCCGGCAAGGCCAGGGCGAAGGCTTCGAAGAACCGCTGGAACACCGGCTGGTAATGGACCTTGAGGTATTCCTGAATGAACGGCGACGTGTCGCTGTAGACCCGGCCCAGGAAGCGGATGAACGAACGCCCTTCCCCGCTGGCTGGGTCGCTGCGCTCCAGGCCCATGGCCGGGGCAAACAGCACGCCCAGTAGCGTGTCGCAGTCCAGTGGGCCATCGGATTCGGCTTCACAGCGCGCAAGCAATTCCAGGCGCTGCTCGTTGAGCGGCTCCAGGCGCTGCATCAGCAGGGTTTTCATCAGGGAGTCCTTGTCCCCGAAGTGGTAGTTCACCGCCGCCAGGTTGACCTGGGCGCGTTCGGTTATCTGCCGTAGCAACACGGCGTCATAGCCGTACTTGATAAAAAGAGCCTCTGTCGCATCCAGCAGTCGAGTCTTGGTAACGTTTGGAGCGCTGAGTTTCTTCGCGACCATATGGATTCCACGGCGGAAATATTGTTTTAAAAAATAATTTGATTTTTTATACCGGGGCGGCCCGTCGAAAGCAAGTAGTGACACTCCGCCATATCTTCCAAAGCCTGTATAACCGGGCTTTTGAGACCAGGTATGGGATTTTTGTGAGCCACACACAGGTGACGGCGAAATCGCTTCGAGAGAGAAAACCGCTCTACCTCCGTGGCTGGCGAAGCGTCAGGAAGGCAGTTACTATTCAAACAATATTTTAAAAACAAGAAATAAAACCAGTCCGTGACGCGTACAGGCAGCTTCCGAACTTGTTACAAGGGTTTTCGGGGAGCAAGTCGGCACCGTCGAGACTGCAGGCGTAGTCATGATGACACAGACCCCCGCGCAACCCGGCTTGATTTCCCTGCAAGGCATCGGCAAGCGCTATCAGCTCGCCGGGCAAGAGTTGAACATTCTCAATGACGTGTGCCTGTCCATCGCCAGCGGTGACAGCTGCGGTATCCTCGGTGCCTCCGGCTCCGGCAAAAGCACCCTGCTCAACATCCTCGGCCTGCTGGACCTGCCCAACTGCGGCCAATACCACTTTGCCGGCCACGATATTTTCAACGCCACCCCCGATGAGCTGGCGGCGATTCGCAACCAGCAGATCGGCTTCGTGTTCCAGAGCTTCAACCTGCTGCCACGCCTAAGTGCCCTGGACAACGTCGCACTGCCCTTGAGTTATCGCGGCGTGTCGCGGCATGAATCGGTGGAACACGCCCAGCGCATGCTCGCACAAGTCGGCCTCGCCGAACGCGCCCACCACCGCCCCGCCGACCTCTCCGGCGGCCAGCGCCAGCGCGTGGCCATTGCTCGCGCCCTGGTAGGCAACCCCTCGGTGATTTTGGCCGACGAACCCACCGGCAACCTCGACAGCACCACCGCCCAAGAGATCATGGACCTGCTGTTGAACCTCAATCGTGAACAACAGGTGACGCTGATCATCGTCACCCACGACCCCCACATTGCCGACCGCCTGGAGCGCAAGATCCTGGTGCGCAATGGCGTGGTGCGTGAGGCCGGGCGCCCATGAGCCTGCGGGTCGAGCAGAGCCTCAGCCACCTGCTGCATGAAGCGTTTATCAGCCTGCGTACCTTGGGCAAGCGCTCGATCCTGGCGCTCCTGGGGATCGTCATCGGCAGTTCCTCGGTGGTGGCGCTGATCAATATCGGCCACAACGCGGCGGTGGATGCGGCGATGATTTTCAAGGACATGGGTACCGACACCCTCATCGCCCAGTTCCCACCCAAGGGCAGCAGCAACGTGCCGATGCGCACCCAGCTCGACCTCGACGCGGTGCGCCAGGCAGTGCCGGGCATTGCCCATATCGGCGCGCTCAGCCTGTTCAGCGGGCCCATTGTGTTTCATGGGCGGACCGCCAATGCCAACTTTGTCGGCAGTACTGCGGGCATCCAGGGCGCCATGCGCCTGGCGCTGCGTGAGGGGCGCTTCCTGTCACCCTTCGATGCCAACGAAACCTACGGAGTGATCGGCGACCAACTCGCCCAGGCCCTTGGCGCGCCAGGTGACCCGCTGCAACTGGGCGACCGTGTGCGTATCAACGATTACCTGTTTCTGGTGGTGGGCATCCTGCGCAACCAGCCCAGGGCCATGCTGATGCCGGTGCAAGCCAACGAATCGTTGTTTATTCCCGCCGAGGGCATGCGCCGCATCTACGCCAACCCGCAGATCAACAACCTGATCATTCGCGCAGCGCCGGGACAGGACATGGAACGTATCGCCAAGGATGCCGCCGCCGCGCTGCAACCCCAGCTCACCGACCATAGCGTCGACATCACAGTGCCCCAGCAAATGATCGATGGCATGACCCGCCAAAGCCGCACCTTCGCCTATCTGCTGCTGGCCCTCGGCGCAATCTCACTGGTGGGCGGCGGTGTCGGAGTGATGAACGTGATGCTGATGAACGTCTCGGAACGCCGCCGTGAGATCGGCATCCGCATGGCCTTGGGCGCACGCCAGCGGGACATCCGTAATCTGTTTTTGCTCGAAGCGGTCACCCTCACCGCCGTGGGGGCCCTGTGCGGCGCAGTCCTGGGCATGTCTGCCGCCTGGGTGTATGCGTGGCTGTCGGGCTGGGCGTTTTCCCTGGCGGTGGCCGCGCTGCCCCTGGGCGTGGGCAGCACGTTGCTGGTGGGGTTGTTCTTTGGCATTTATCCGGCGGTGTCGGCCTCACGCTTGCAGCCGGTTGAGGCCCTGCGCGATGAATAAGTACCTGGCACTGCTCATGCTGATCAGCCTGCCGGGCATGGCCGCCGATGTGGTGATCACCCCTCAGGCCCCCAGCACTACCCGCAGCGGCTACGAGCGTAGCGTCTCGCTGAACGCCCAAGCTACTACCATGACCCTGGGGGACGCGGTGTACCTGGGCCTGCGTAATAACCCGGCGATCCGCAGCGCCTACTTGCAACGGGTGGCGCAGAAGTTCGACCTGCGCGTGGCCGAAGACGTGTTCAACCCCAAGCTCACCCTCAACAGCTATTACCGCAGCACCCGCGGCTCCCAAGACAATGCGCGCAACGCCAACGTCGCGCCCACCAGCAGCCTGCTCGGCGAATACGGCACGCGCTTGAGCATGGCCTGGACCCAGCAGTTGAACAACGCCAACCGCGCCGGCCGCTACCGCAGCGACGGCCTGGACCTGGCGATCATCCAACCGCTGATGCGCGGGGCCGGTTGGGATGCCACCACCGCACCGCTGCGCCTGTCGCGCCTGGCCGAGCAGGCCAACCGCCTGAACCTCAAAGCCACCGTGGCGCAGACCATCAGCCAGATCATCGCCACCTACCGCGAATTGTTGCGCGCTCAGGAACAGTTGGTGATCGTCCAGGAAGCGCTCAAACGCTCCACTACTTTACTGGAGGTGAACAAAGCGCTGATCAGCGCCGGGCGCATGGCCGAGTTCGAGATCGTCCAGACCGAAGCCGATATCGCCACCCAGCAATTAGGCGTGGAAGAAGCGCGCAACCAACTCGACACCAGCCGCCTGGCGTTGCTGCGCCTGCTGGCCCTGGACCTGTCGACACCGGTGCGTGCCACCGAGGCGCTGGAAGCCACCCCCCTGGAGATCGACAAACGCCAGGCCTTCAACCTCGCGCAAAACCAGCAACCGGAATACCTCGCCGCCCTGCTCGGCAGCCAGCAGGCCGACCTCAACCTGGTGATCGCCAAGGACTCCGGGCGCTGGCAAGTGGACCTGGTCGCCGGCGCCAACCAGGTGCACGCCGCCACCGACAACGACAACGGCCATGACAATAACCGCACCTGGGACAGCTACGCCGGGGTGCAGGTGCAGATCCCCATCGGCGATATCAGCACGCGCCAGGCCGAAGTGCGTGCGCGGGTGAATGTGGAGGATCAGGAAATCCGCATTACCGACGCTCGTCAGGAACTGGAGCGTAACGTCAACAATGTGGTGCGTGACCTCGGCACCCGCTGGCGCCAATATGAAATCTCCAAGCGCGCCGTGGAGTTGTCCAGACGCAAGATCGAGATCGAGCGGGAAAAGCTCAGCGCCGGGCGCTCCACCAACTTTCAGGTGCTGAGCTTCGAGACCGACCTGCGCAACGCCGAAAATGCCCAGCTCAATGCGCTGATCGCTTATTTGAACGCCCAGACCCAGCTCGATCTGACCCTGGGCATGACGCTGGAAAGTTGGGAAATTGCCCTCAATGACTACTAACAGAAAATCCCTGCTGGCCGTTGCCTTGATCCTGCTGTTGGCCGGCGCGGCCGCCGGCCTGCTCATTCAACGCAGCGGGGCTGAGCAAGCGGCTACAGGCGAACAGTGGCTGGCCGTAAAGCCCGACCCATTGGTGCACCAGATCGGCCTGGTGGGCAAGATCGAGCCTGACACCACCGTCGTCCTGACAGCACCGTTCGACGGCAATGTGCTGGCCAACCTGGTCGAACAAGGCCAGCGCGTCGAGGCCGGCCAGGTCCTGTTGCGCATGGACCCGGCGACGCTTGAAATACAGCTGCGCGACGCCCTCTCCGCGCAACTCAAGGCCCGGCGTACCGTGCAGGAAATGCAGGACTGGGGCAGCAGCCCCACCGTCAGCCGCGCCCGTCGCAGTTTACGCACCGCTGAAATGACCGCAGGCAACACCCAACGCAAACTCACCGAGAGCGAAAACCTGTTCAAGCGCGGCATCATCCCGCGCAACGAACTGGATGACCTCAAACAGCAAACCCAGCAACAGCAATTGGACTTGGTGGCGGCGCGCAGTGAGCTGCAACAAGCCCTGGACCAAGGCCAGGGCGAATACCGGCAGATCGCCGAGATGGAGCTGACCAATGCCACGGTGAAGTACCAAGCCTTGCAAACACTGCTCGAAGGCAAGGAGGTCAAGGCGCCCTTCTCCGGCATCGTAGTACCGGCGCCCGGCAACACCAATACCGCTCAAGGTGGCGGCAATAACAACGCGCCGGTGCAGGCCGGCAGCAAGGTCAGCCAGGGCCAGGTGCTGTTCGGCCTGGCCAATATCGAACGCTTGAAAATCGTCGCCAAAGTCTCAGAGCTGGATATCAACCAGTTGCGTCAGGGTCAGGCCGTTGAAGTCATGGGCGATGGCTTTGATGGCGAGCGGCTGTCGGGTTCAGTCAGTGTGGTCAGCGGCCTGGCCATCGCCAGCGACAGCCAGGGCAGCGCGCAGTTTCCGGTGACCTTGTCGATCCCCACCCTGACGCCCCAGCAGTTGCAGCGGGTGCGTCTGGGCATGAGTGCGCGGTTGACGATTGTCACTTATAACAATGACCAGGCGATCGTGATTCCCAGCCAGGCGATCCAGGCGGACATGACGGTGGAGTATCGGGCGGCGATGGATAAACCGGTGCAGCGGGTGAAAGTGACCCCTGGGCAATCGACGCCCCAGGGGGTTGAGGTGTTTGGGCTGACATCCGGGTTTGTGAAAATCTCAAGATAAAAGGAGAACACAATGTGGGAGCGGGCTTGCCCGCGAAAGCGGTGTGTCAGTCACTGCATCTGTTCTGCACTAGCGCTTTTGCAGGCAAGCCAGCTCCCACATTCAGCGCTGTGCCAGCCTGGCGGCCAGCGCCTTGGCCTGCAGGGCCACATCGGTCACCGCCGTGCTCTCCCACCACATGCCCCGCAACGGCGGCCCCATGGCGAACAGTCGCTGGCTGACCTGGCCGCGAGCATCCAGCACCGCCCCCGTTGCATCCGCCGCAATCCCCAGCGCCAGCGGCCCAGGCTGGACCAACCCACGCTTGAGCAGTTGCTGCGGTAAAGGCCGGGCCACCCGGCGCCAGTCGTATTCGATGCCGCTGGAATTGATCAGCGCAGCGCCCAACACCTGGGTGATCACATCCTCGCCACGGTAGCGCACCGCAATGGCAACTCCCTCTTGCGACGGCACCAAGCCCTTGAACGACGCCGCCTGAATCCGCAATCGCCCTTGCTCCTGCAACCGCGCCACCAACTGCGCGCTCAAGGGCGGCGAACGGTGGTGATGGCTTTCCCACCAAGGCCGTACATGCCGCACGAACTGGCGCTTGTGAGCCTCACTGGCCTGGCTCCACAGGCGTGCTATGTGCGCGCGCACCGTGTCCAGCGGTGCCTGCCAGTCAATGCCTTGCCTCAGCGCGAGCTGGCATTGGCGTCGCACCTCACGCAGCAATTGTCGGGGGCTGCTCAGGCTGTGGTCAGCGGCGAGGAAGTCGTCCCAGCTCGGCGGTTGCCGGCGTACATGGGGCAACAAGCCGTGGCGCGAAAAAACCTCGATAGGTCCGCGATGCCCGGCTTGTTCCAGGGAGACTACTGCATCGACCATGGTCAGGCCGGAGCCGATGATCAGTACGGTCGATTGTGGGTCGAGACGAGTCATCGCGGGGACATCCCAAGGGTCCAACGCGGCGGCATTCAATCCTGTGGACTCGGTCTGCGGAGTGCGCGCCGCCGCAAACATGCCGGTGGCCAATACCGCACAGGCGCCGCGCAGTTGCTCGCCAGTATCGAGGGTCAACAACGCCGAGGTGGGGTCGACTTGCAGGTCTACCCCTTCGGCGCGGATGTGCTCGACGATCGAGGTGGACACTGCCTTGGCTTGCGCCAGACGCTTCTGGGCGTACAGGCCGAAAAGCCCCCGCGGCGGGAACAGTTCGCTGATGGGCACATGCTGTTGGTACGACTCGGGCCATCCGCCGGCGCTGATGTAGTCGGTGAGCCATTGGGTCAGGTCGTCGGCGTTGTCCGGGTCAACGCTCATGCGCGCCGCATTGCCGTTTAGCGTATGGCCCAATTCGACCGCGCTGTAGGCTTCGCCGCGCCCCAGTTCCGCACGGGGTTCGACTATCAGGATGCGCCGCGTGCCCGGCAGGCGCAGCAGTTGCACGGCCAGCATCGTGCCGCTCAGGCCACCACCGATGATCAGTACGTCTGCAACGCGGGTGGATTCACTCATGCCAGTTCGCCCTTATTGTTGCTCAAATCACCACATTTCGAACAAACCGTACCGCCGCGCTCCCATCATTGCGATAAGCATGGGGCTGGTGGCTGGCGAACATAAAGAACTCTCCAGCCTCGATGACAGTTTCCTGATCACCTATCACCAGCGTCAGGCTGCCCTCGAACACAAACAGTTGCTCGCTCCACCCTTCCAAATCAGGGTCCGGGCAATAACGATCACCAGGCTCAAGCCGCCACTCCCACAATTCGACTTCACGCCGTGCCGTGGCCTTGGCCAGCAACACTGCCTTACTGCCGACAATCTCGCCCGCCCAGGCCAGCTCGTTGATACGGCTGTGGTCCCGCACATCCGGCGCCTGGATCAGGTCACTGAACGCCACGTCCAACGCTTCGGCGACACGGTCCAGGGTCGACAGGCTGACGTTCTTCTCCCCCGCCTCAATCGCCACCAGCATACGCCGGCTGACTCCGGACTTTTCCGAGAGCGCGGTCTGGCTCAAGTCGGCGGCATGGCGCAGGCGACGAACGTTCTGGCTGACGTGCTGCAGGACCGAAGCCCGTTGCGGATTTTCTTTGTGCACTATATTGCTCAATAGGTGGGTGTGCGCAGTATACTGCCCAGCGTGCGGCGCATTGTGCGGTCCGTGCTTTCCCCTTGCAAGACCGAGCCGCCATGACCGCCCCGAACTCCCCTTCGCGTTTCAACCGTTTCAGTAAAGCCGAATGCATCCTGGTGGTGATCACCATGATCTGGGGCGGCACCTTTTTACTGGTGCAGCACGCCATGACCGTCAGCGGGCCGATGTTCTTTGTCGGCCTGCGCTTCGCAGCCGCGACGATTGTGGTGGGGTTCTTTTCCTTGCGCACCCTGCGCGACCTGACCCTGTTCGAATTGAAGGCCGGAGTGTTTATCGGGGTGGCGATCATGTTCGGCTACGGTTTGCAGACCATTGGCCTGCAAACCATCTTGAGCAGCCAATCGGCGTTTATCACCGCCTTGTATGTGCCGTTCGTACCGCTGTTGCAGTGGCTGGTGCTGGGCCGTCGCCCCGGCTTGATGCCCAGCATCGGCATCATGTTGGCGTTTGCCGGGTTGATGCTGTTGACCGGCCCGGCGGGGGCCTCGCTGAATTTCAGCGCGGGTGAAATCGCCACCTTGATCGGTGCAGTGGCCATAGCGGCCGAGATCATTTTGATCAGCGCATTTGCCGGCCAAGTGGATATTCGTCGGGTGACCGTTGTGCAATTGGCCACGGCTTCAGTGCTGTCGTTCATGATGGTGGTGCCGATGGGCGAGGCGTTACCCGGCTTTTCGTGGTTGCTGCTGTTCAGCGCCGTAGGCCTGGGTTTGACCAGTGCGGTGATCCAGGTGGCAATGAACTGGGCCCAGCAAAGTGTTTCGCCAACGCGGGCGACGTTGATTTATGCCGGTGAGCCGGTGTGGGCAGGCGTTGTGGGGCGGATCGCCGGGGAACGGTTCCCGCCAATCGCGATGCTGGGTGCGGTGTTGATTGTGCTGGCGGTGATTGTGAGTGAGTTGAAGACTAAGGGGCAAAAGGCCGTTGAGCTGGCAGATGCCTTGGAACAGGAGCGTCAGGGCTAACCTGGGAACGCTGGAGTGCCAGGTCTATGGTCATCGCGGGCAAGCCCGGCTCCCAGAGGGTCGGCATTTCAGTTCAGAGGGAGGTTGAAACAGTGCCAAATGGGAGGTTTCAGCCTACTTTGTAGGATCCTGCCACATCTTGCCGTTTGGTGATCATGAAAGCGGCACGTATGATGCATCCCAAACTCCCGCAGATTAGAAGCCTATGTCCCTGATAGTTCTACTGCTTCTGCCTTTTATCGGCAGCTGTCTGGCGGCCTTGCTGCCGCATAACGCACGTAACACCGAATCCCTGTTGGCCGGCCTTGTGGCGCTGGTCGGTACTATTCAAGTCGCCCTGCTCTACCCCCAGATCGCCCACGGTGGCGTGATCCGCGAAGAATTCATGTGGTTGCCCAGCCTGGGGCTGAACTTCGTGTTGCGCATGGATGGGTTTGCCTGGCTGTTCTCGATGCTGGTGCTGGGCATCGGCACGCTGGTGTCGCTGTATGCGCGCTACTACATGTCGCCGGACGACCCAGTGCCGCGTTTCTTTGCGTTTTTCCTGGCGTTCATGGGCGCCATGCTGGGTTTGGTGATCTCCGGCAACCTGATCCAGATCGTATTCTTCTGGGAACTGACCAGCCTGTTCTCGTTCCTGCTGATCGGCTATTGGCACCACCGTGCCGATGCGCGACGCGGGGCGTATATGGCGCTGATGGTCACCGGCGCCGGCGGGCTGTGCCTGTTGGCGGGGGTCATGCTGCTGGGGCATATCGTCGGCAGCTATGATCTGGACCAGGTGCTGGCGGCGGGCGATCAGATTCGCGCGCATTCGCTGTACCCGGTCATGCTCGCCCTGGTGCTGATCGGCGCCTTGAGCAAAAGCGCGCAGTTCCCCTTCCATTTCTGGCTGCCCCACGCCATGGCGGCGCCAACGCCGGTTTCGGCCTACCTGCACTCGGCGACGATGGTGAAGGCCGGCGTGTTCCTGCTGGCCCGCCTGTGGCCATCGCTGTCCGGCAGCGAAGAATGGTTCTGGATCGTCGGCGGTGCCGGCGCCCTCACGCTCCTCCTCGGCGCTTACTGCGCCATGTTTCAAAACGATCTCAAGGGCCTGCTGGCCTATTCCACCATCAGCCATCTCGGGCTGATCACCCTGCTGCTGGGCCTTAACAGCCCGCTGGCCGCTGTTGCCGCGGTATTCCATATTCTCAACCACGCCACCTTCAAGGCTTCGCTGTTCATGGCCGCGGGCATCATCGACCACGAAAGCGGCACGCGGGATATCCGCAAGCTCAGCGGGCTGGTGCGCCTGATCCCGTTTACCGCGACCCTGGCGATGGTCGCCAGCGCGTCCATGGCCGGGGTGCCGTTGCTCAATGGCTTCCTGTCCAAAGAGATGTTCTTTGCCGAAACCGTGTTTATCTCGTCGACTCAGTGGGTGGAAATCGCCCTGCCGCTGATCGCGACCATTGCCGGTACATTCAGCGTGGCCTATGCCCTGCGTTTTACCGTGGATGTGTTCTTCGGCCCGCCCGCCACCGACTTGCCACACACGCCCCACGAGCCGCCGCGCTGGATGCGTGCACCGGTCGAGTTGTTGGTGTTCACCTGCCTGCTGGTGGGGATTTTCCCGGCCCAGATGGTCGGCTCGATCCTCGCCGCTGCCGCCCTGCCGGTGGTGGGCGGTACGTTGCCGGAATATAGCCTGGCGATCTGGCACGGCTGGAACGCGCCGATGATCATGAGCCTGGTGGCGATGACCGGCGGCGTGGTGCTGTACCTGATGCTGCGCAAACAACTCAAGCGTGGCCGCTTCGAATACCCGCCGCTGATCGGCTACTTCAACGGCAAGCGCGGTTTCGAGCGCTGCCTGGTGGTGATGATGCGCGGTGTGCGCCGGATCGAGAAACGCATCAGCACCAAGCGCCTGCAAACCCAGTTGTTCCTGTTGGTGCTACTGGCAGTGATCGGCGCGATGATCCCGATGTTCAACAGTGGCCTCAGCTGGGGCGACCGCCCGAAAATCCCGGGGTCCATCGTCTTCGTCACCCTGTGGTTGCTGGCGATTGCCTGCGCCCTCGGCGCCGCCTGGCAAGCCAAGTACCACCGGCTGGCGGCCCTGACCATGGTCAGCGTGTGCGGCCTGATGACCTGCGTCACCTTCGTGTGGTTCTCGGCGCCGGACCTGGCCCTCACCCAATTGGTGGTGGAAGTAGTCACTACCGTGTTGATCCTGCTTGGCCTGCGCTGGCTGCCACGGCGTATCGAGGAGGTTTGGCCATTGCCCAATACCCTGCGCAAGGCGCGTATTCGCCGGGTACGCGACTTGTTGCTGTCCACCGCGGTGGGCGGCGGCATGGCGCTGTTGTCCTACGCGATGCTGACCCGCCAGACGCCCAACGATATTTCCTCGTTCTACTTAAGCCGTGCCCTGCCCGAAGGCGGCGGCAGCAATGTGGTGAACGTGATGCTGGTGGACTTCCGTGGCTTCGACACCCTGGGCGAAATCACCGTACTGGGCGCCGTGGCCTTGACCGTGTACGCCTTGCTGCGCCGCTTCCGCCCATCCAAGGAAAGCATGGAGTTGCCGCCCCAACAGCGCCAACTGGCGCCGGACGTGGCGACCGACCTGGTCAACCCGCGCCAGGCCAGCGACACCGCCCTGGGCTTTATGATGGTGCCGGCGGTGCTGGTGCGCCTGCTGCTGCCGATTGCGCTGGTGGTGTCGTTCTACCTGTTCATGCGTGGCCACAACCAACCGGGTGGTGGTTTCGTCGCCGGGCTGGTGATGTCGGTGGCGTTTATCCTGCAATACATGGTTGCCGGCACCCAGTGGGTCGAGGCGCAGATGAGCCTGCGGCCGATGCGTTGGATGGGCTTCGGCCTGCTGTCGGCCACCTTGACCGGGCTGGGTGCGCTGTTCGCCGGGTACCCGTTCCTCACTACGCATACCTGGCATTTCAGCCTGCCGTTACTGGGCGATATTCATATCGCCAGTGCGCTGTTCTTTGACGTCGGCGTGTACGCCATGGTCGTGGGCTCGACCCTGTTGATGCTCACCGCCCTCGGCCACCAGTCGGTGCGCGCGCATAAACCGAGCAACCAGCCCAAAGTGGTTGCTGCAACCGAAGGAGCCGCCTGATGGAAGAAGTCATCGCAATAGCCATTGGGGTCCTGGCGGCCTCCGGCGTCTGGTTGATCCTGCGGCCACGGACGTTCCAGGTGGTCATGGGTTTGTGCCTGCTGTCCTACGGCGTCAACTTGTTCATCTTCAGCATGGGCAGCCTGTTTATCGGCAAGGAGCCGATCATCAAGGACGGCGTGCCCCAAGACCTGCTCAACTACACCGACCCACTGCCCCAGGCCCTGGTGCTCACGGCCATTGTGATCAGCTTCGCCATGACCGCGTTGTTCCTGGTGGTGCTGCTGGCCTCCCGGGGCCTCACCGGCACTGACCATGTAGACGGCCGGGAGCCCAAGGAATGACGTGGATGAATCAACTGATCGTCGCGCCGATCCTGCTGCCGCTGCTCACCGCCGGGCTGATGCTGATGCTGGGCGAGAAACGCCGCCCGCTCAAAGCCCAGATCAATCTGTGCTCCAGCATCGTCGGCCTGGGCGTGGCCATCCTGCTCTTGTACTGGACGCAACAAGGCGGCCCCGGCTCCATTGGCGTGTACCTGCCGGGCAACTGGCAGGTGCCGTTCGGCATCGTGTTGGTGGTGGACCAACTGTCGGCGATGATGCTGGTGCTGACCGGAGTTATCGGCGTCAGCGCGCTGCTGTTCGCCATGGCCCGCTGGGACCGTGCGGGCACCAGCTTCCATGCCCTGTTCCAGATCCAACTGATGGGGCTGTATGGCGCCTTCCTCACCGCCGACCTGTTCAACCTGTTCGTGTTCTTCGAAGTGCTGCTGGCCGCCTCATACGGCCTGATGCTGCACGGTTCCGGCCGCGCGCGGGTATCGTCGGGGCTGCATTACATTGCGATCAACCTGCTGGCGTCGTCGCTGTTCCTGATTGGCGCGGCGATGATCTACGGCGTCACCGGCACGCTGAACTTTGCCGACCTGGCGTTGAAGATCCCGCTGGTGCCGGAGGCGGATCGCGGCCTGTTGCATGCCGGTGCGGCGATCCTGGCTACGGCGTTCCTGGCCAAGGCCGGCATGTGGCCGCTGAACTTCTGGCTGGCGCCCGCCTATTCCTCGGCCAGCGCGCCGGTGGCGGCAATGTTCGCGATCATGACCAAGGTCGGCGTGTACACCGTGCTGCGCCTGTGGACCCTGCTGTTCTCCGGCCAGGCCGGCGCCTCGGCGCTGTTTGGCGGGGATTGGCTGGTGTATGGCGGCATGGCGACCATCATTTGCGCGGCACTGGCGATGGTGGCGGCGCAGCGCCTGGAGCGCATGGCCAGCCTGAGTATCCTGGTGTCGGCCGGGATCCTGCTGTCAGCGGTAGGGTTTGCCCAGCCGAGCCTGACCGCGGGGGCGCTGTTCTATCTGGTCAGTTCCACCCTGGCACTGAGTGCATTGTTTTTGCTGGCGGAGTTGATCGAGCGTTCGCGTTCGGCCAACGACCTGCCGCTGGATGAGGAGATTGATGCGCTGCCCAAAGCCATGGAATCGCTGCATCCGCGCCCGGGCGTGAACCTGGACGATGAGCAAAAAGCAGTGATCGGCCAGGTCATCCCTTGGACCATGGCCTTCCTGGGCCTGAGCTTTATCGCGTGCGCGCTGCTGATTATCGGCATGCCGCCGCTGTCCGGGTTTATCGGCAAGCTCAGCCTGTTGAGTGCGCTGATCAACCCACTGGGCCTGGGCAACGCCGTGGACGAGTCCATCCGCCCGGCGGCCTGGGGCCTGGTGGCGCTGCTGATTCTCTCTGGCCTGGCCTCGCTCATCGCTTTCGCCCGCCTCGGCATCCAGCGCTTCTGGACCCCGGAAGAACGCCCATCACCGCTGCTGCGCCGCTACGAGTGTGTGCCGATCTTCCTGCTGCTGGGGTTGAGCATCGCGCTGACCTTCAAGGCCGAGGCGCTGATGCGCTACACCCAGGCCACCGCCCAAAGCCTGAACAACCCGGAACACTACGTGATGGCAGTGCTCGCGACCCGGCCAGTGCCCAGCCCTGAAGCCAAGGCCGCCGCCCTGGAGGTGCAGCCATGAAACGTCTGTTCCCGGCTCCCTGGCTGTCGTTGGCGTTGTGGGTATTGTGGCTGGTGCTGAACTTGTCGATCAGCCCCGGCAACCTGCTGCTGGGCGCACTGTTGGGCTTTCTTGCGCCGCTGATGATGGCGCCGCTGCGCCCGCTGCCGATCCGCATCCGTCGCCCTGGGGTGATCATCCGCCTGTTTTTCCGGGTCGGCCTTGACGTAATCATCTCCAACCTGCACGTCGCCTGGGGCGTACTCACTTGCGGCTCACGCCCACCGCGCTCGCGCTTTATCAAGATCCCCCTGGACCTGCGCGACGCCAACGGCCTGGCGGTGCTGGCGATGATCACCAGCGTGACCCCCGGCACCGTCTGGTCGGAACTGGCCCTGGACCGCAGCATCCTGCTGCTGCACGTTTTCGACCTGGATGACGAAGCCTCGTTTATCCAGCAATTCAAGCACGCCTACGAACGGCCCCTGATGGAGATCTTCGAATGAGCGCCCTGCTCGCCAATGCGATCCTGTTCAGCCTGTTCCTGTTCTCCCTGGCCATGGTGCTGACCCTGGTGCGCCTGTTCAAAGGCCCCTCGGCCCAGGACCGGGTACTGGCGCTGGACTACCTGTACATCCTGGCGATGCTGATGATGCTGACCCTGGGTATTCGCTATGCCAGCGACACTTACTTTGAAGCAGCGCTATTGATCGCGCTGTTCGGCTTCGTCGGCTCGTTCGCCCTGGCCAAATTCCTGCTGCGTGGGGAGGTGATTGAATGATGCCGTTATGGGTTGAGATTATCGTGGCGGCGTTGCTGTTGCTCAGCAGCCTGTTTGCCTTGATTGGCGCGATTGGCTTGCTGCGGATGAAAGAATTTTTCCAACGCATGCACCCGCCGGCACTGGCCTCGACGCTGGGGGCGTGGAGCGTGGCGTTGGCGTCGATCATTTATTTTTCAACGCTCAAATCCGGGCCGGTGTTGCACGGCTGGTTGATTCCGATTTTGCTCGCGATCACCGTGCCGGTCACCACACTGCTGCTGGCGCGAACGGCGCTGTTCCGCAAACGCATGGCCGGTGATGACGTCCCCGCCGAAGTCAGCAGCCGCCGCTGATGTTTTTGTAGGAGCGCAGATCGTTCCCACGCTCTGCGTGGTAACGCCGCCCAGGACGCTCCGCGTCCGCCCCACTCGGGCGAGCGGGCGACGCGGAGCGTCTCGGTATGCATTCCCACGCAGAGCGTGGGAACGAGAGTGCAAAAAAACGCCCCGAACCAGTCGGGGCGTTTTTTTATTCAGCGTGCAGCTTTCAACGATCAGTCAGCCAACCGCCACGTCGTCCCACCCTTGCCGTCTTCCAACACCACACCCATCGCGGTCAGTTGGTCGCGGATACGGTCGGATTCCGCCCAGTCTTTATTGGTGCGAGCCGCCAGACGCGCCTGGATCAGTGCATCTACCTCAGCGGCATCCACACGCCCTTCGGCACCCGCTTGCAGGAAGTCATCGGCTTCCATCTGCAACACGCCCAGCACGCTGGCCAGTTCTTTCAGGCGCGCCGCCAGGCCCGCCGCTGCGTCGATATCGGTCTCGCGCAAGCGGTTGATCTCGCGCACCATCTCAAACAGCACGGCGCAGGCTTCCGGGGTGCCGAAGTCGTCGTTCATCACTTCGGTGAAACGTGCCACGAAGGCTTCGCCGCCTGCAGGTGCCACCGCGGGCAGGCCTTTCAACGCGTGATAGAAACGCTCCAAAGCGCCCTTGGCGTCCTTGAGGTTGTCTTCGGAGTAGTTGATGGCGCTGCGGTAGTGGCTCGACACCAGCAGGTAACGCACCACTTCCGGGTGGTACTTTTCCAGCACGTCGCGGATGGTGAAGAAGTTGTTCAAGGACTTGGACATCTTCTCGCCATTGATGCGGATCATGCCGCAGTGCATCCAGGCATTGGCGTAGGTCTTGCCGGTGGCGGCTTCGCTCTGGGCGATTTCGTTTTCGTGGTGCGGGAACTCAAGGTCGCTGCCGCCGCCATGAATGTCGAAGGTCTCGCCCAGGCAGCAGGTGGACATCACCGAGCATTCGATGTGCCAGCCCGGACGCCCGGCGCCCCACGGCGACTCCCAGCTCGGCTCGCCCGGCTTGGTACCTTTCCACAGTACGAAGTCGAGCGGGTCCTGCTTGGCTTCGTCGACTTCGATCCGCGCGCCGATGCGCAGGTCTTCGATCTTCTTGCGCGACAGCTTGCCGTAGCCCATGAACTTGGCGACGCGGTAGTACACGTCGCCGTTGCCTGGGGCGTAGGCGTAGCCCTTGTCGATCAAGGTCTGGATCATCGCGTGCATGCCAGGGATGTGGTCCGTGGCACGCGGTTCCATGTCCGGCTTGAGGATGTTGAGGCGCGCCTCGTCCTCGTGCATGGCGGCGATCATGCGCTCGGTCAGCGCATCGAACGACTCGCCGTTTTCGTTGGCACGGTTGATGATCTTGTCGTCGATGTCGGTGATGTTGCGCACGTACGTCAAGTCATAGCCACTGAAACGCAACCAGCGGGTCACCAGGTCGAAGGCAACCATGCTGCGGCCGTGGCCGATGTGGCAGTAGTCGTACACGGTCATGCCGCACACGTACATGCGCACCTTGTTGCCATCCAGCGGCTTGAAGACTTCTTTGGTCTTGCTGAGCGTGTTGTAGATCGTTAGCACGATGTTTCCCTTAAATCACTGGCCCCACGAATCTCGCAAGGTCACGGTACGGTTGAATACCGGAGTGCCTGGTTTCGAGTCCTTGATATCTGCGCAGAAGTAGCCTTCGCGCTCGAACTGGAAACGGTCTTCCGGCTGTGCGTCGCCAAGCGATGGCTCGGCACGACAACCAGTGAGTACTTGCAGGGAGTCAGGGTTGATGTTGTCGAGGAAACTCGCGCTGTCTTCCGCCTTCTCAGGGTTCGGCGAGCGGAACAGACGATCGTACAGGCGCACTTCGCACTCGATGCTGGCAGCGGCCGGTACCCAGTGGACCACACCCTTGACCTTGCGGCCTTCAGGGTTCTTGCCCAGGGTGTCCGGATCGTACGAGCAACGCAGTTCAACGATGTTGCCATCGGCGTCCTTGATCGCTTCGTCCGCACGGATCACGTAGCTGCCGCGCAGGCGCACTTCGCCATTCGGCTCCAGGCGCTTGTAGCCCTTGGGCGGCTCTTCCATGAAGTCGTCACGGTCGATGTAGATTTCGCGGGCGAATGGCAATTTGCGCACGCCCAGCTCTTCTTTCTGCGGGTGGCGCGGCAGTTCGAGGTTCTCGACCTGGCCTTCCGGGTAGTTGGTGATCACGACTTTCAACGGACGCAGCACGCACATGGCGCGCGGTGCATTGGCATCCAGGTCCTGACGGATGCTGAATTCGAGCATGCCGAAATCGACCACGCCGTCGGAGCGGTTGGTGCCGACCATGTCGCAGAAGTTGCGGATCGACGCCGGGGTGTAGCCACGGCGACGGAAGCCCGACAGGGTGGACATGCGCGGGTCGTCCCAGCCATGCACGTGTTTTTCATCCACCAGTTGCTTGAGCTTGCGCTTGCTGGTGATGGTGTAGTTCAGGTTCAGGCGGCTGAACTCGTACTGACGCGGGTGCGCCGGAACCGGCAGACTGTCCAGGAACCATTCGTACAGCGGGCGATGGCTTTCGAACTCCAGGGTGCAGATGGAGTGGGTGATGCCTTCGATGGCGTCCGACTGACCGTGGGTGAAGTCGTAGTTCGGGTAGATGCACCACTTGTCACCGGTCTGGTGGTGATGGGCATGGCGGATGCGGTACATGATCGGGTCACGCAGGTTCATGTTCGGCGAGGCCATGTCGATCTTGGCGCGCAGCACGCGGGCGCCGTCCGGGAATTCGCCGGCGCGCATACGGTTGAACCAGTCCAGGTTCTCTTCTACCGAACGGTCGCGGAACGGGCTGTTCTTACCCGGCTCGGTCAGCGTGCCACGGTATTCCTTGGCCTGCTCCGGGGTCAGGTCGTCCACATAAGCCTTGCCGGCCTTGATCAGCTCGACGGCCCAGTCGAACAACTGGTCGAAATACTTGGAGGCATAGCGCACTTCACCGGACCATTCGAAGCCCAGCCACTTGATGTCGCTTTCGATGGCGTCGATGTATTCCTGGTCTTCCTTGGCCGGGTTGGTGTCGTCGAAACGCAGGTGCGTGACGCCACCGAACTCCTGGGCCAGGCCGAAGTTCACACAGATCGACTTGGCGTGGCCGATGTGCAGGTAGCCGTTGGGCTCTGGCGGGAAACGGGTGACAATCTGCGTGTGCTTGCCCGAATCCAGGTCCGCCTGGATGATCGGGCGCAGGAAATTGACCGGGACGGCAGGTCCGGCCTTGGTATTCGAGGTAGGGTCGACAGTGGGCTTGCTCATAGGATCCTTGAACAGACAGGTGCATGGCCAGGTGGGGCCAGATAAAACAAAGGGCTCATAATAGCCGAAGCAGTCAAGACACATACAGAGCGCGGCCAATTAATTGCCCGGGCGGTAAAAAACCACCTCGAAATTCCCGCAGGGCACGCTAAACTGCGCGCCTTGGCCGTCGTTTAGCCAGACAGGTAAGGTGCCCAGGCGCCCACACCCACGAATTCCCTGAAAAGAGTAGTGAACATGACTCAAGTCAAACTGACCACCAACCACGGTGACATCGTCATCGAGCTGAACGCCGAGAAAGCGCCGATCACCGTCGCCAACTTCATTGAATACGTGAAAGCCGGCCACTACGAAAACACCGTTTTCCACCGTGTCATCGGCAACTTCATGATCCAGGGCGGCGGTTTCGAGCCTGGCATGAAAGAGAAGAAAGACAAGCGTCCAAGCATCCAGAACGAAGCGGACAACGGCCTTTCCAACGACAAGTACACCGTCGCCATGGCCCGTACCATGGAGCCGCATTCGGCCTCCGCGCAGTTCTTCATCAACGTCGCCGACAACGCCTTCCTGAACCACAGCGGCAAGAACGTGCAGGGTTGGGGCTACGCAGTGTTCGGTAAAGTCACCCAAGGCACTGACGTTGTCGACAAGATCAAAGGCGTATCCACCACCTCCAAGGCCGGTCACCAGGACGTTCCAGCCGAAGACGTGATCGTCGAGAAAGCCGAGATCATCGAAGCGTGATATTGCTGATTTCAGACTTGCATCTGGAAGAGGAACGCCCGGACATTACCCGGGCGTTTCTGGATCTGCTCCACGGCCGCGCCCGTGGTGCCCAGGCGTTGTACATTCTGGGGGACTTCTTTGAAGCCTGGATTGGCGACGATGGCATGACCCCCTTCCAGCGCTCCATCTGCGAGGCTTTGCGTGAGCTGAGCGACAGCGGCACCCCGATTTTCATCATGCACGGCAACCGCGATTTCCTGATCGGCAAGGCGTTCTGCAAAGCGGCAGGCGCTACCTTGCTCAAAGACCCGACGGTCGTGCAGTTGTATGGCGAGCCTGTGCTGTTGATGCACGGCGACAGCCTCTGCACCCGCGACCTCGGCTATATGAAGCTGCGGCGCATCCTGCGTAACCCGATTGTGCTGTTTATCCTGCGCCACCTGCCCTTGGGCACCCGCCACAAGCTAGCGCGCAAATTGCGCAGTGAGAGCAGCGCCCAGGTGCGCATGAAGGCCAACGACATTGTCGATGTCACCCCTGAAGAAGTGCCACGGGTGATGCAGCAGTTCGGCGTGCGCACCCTGGTCCACGGCCATACCCACCGCCCCGCCATCCATAAGTTGCAGATCGGCGACCAGGCGGCCAAGCGCATTGTGCTGGGGGACTGGGACAAGCAAGGCTGGGCGTTGCAGGTGGATGAGCAAGGCTTTCAGCTGGCGGCGTTTGATTTCGTCAACCCGCAGCTCGCGCTGCCTGGCGCCTGAATCTCTGCCACAACACCGATCAACCTGTGGGAGCTGGCTTGCCTGCGATAGCATCACCTCGGTGCATCTGATACACCGAGGTGTCTGCATCGCAGGCAAGCCAGCTCCCACACAAGCCAGCTCCCACAGGAACCGCGCTGACCTTATGATCAGTGCCCCGAAGCCGCCGGTCCGGCCTTTGCGGTAAACGGCGGCTTGGCCAGCCACACCAGCAACATCAAGCCCATGAACATCCACCCTAGCAACGTGAAGTAATCCACGGTGGACATCATGTACGCCTGGCTGGTGAGAATCTGGTCCAGTTGGGTATAGGCCTTCTGCCCTGCCCCACCCAGCGCCTGCAACGCATCGCGGGTGGTCGAGTCGTAGACGGTCATGTTCTCGCTCATGTAGGCATGGTGCTGGTCGGCCCGGCGGATCCAGATCCAGGTGGTCAGCGATGCCGCAAAGCTGCCGCCCAAGGTACGCAGGAAGGTCGCAAGCCCCGCGCCGTCGGCAATCTGGTGCGGCGGCAGGTCGGACATCAGGATGCTCAAGGTCGGCATGAAGAACAGCGCCACGCCGATGCCCATGAACAGCTGCACCATGGCGATGTGGGTAAAGTCCACTTCGTTGGTGAAACCGGCGCGCATGAAGCAACTCAAGCCAATCGCCAGGAACGCCAGGCCCGCCAGCAGGCGCAGGTCGAACTTGTGCGCGTACTTGCCCACGAACGGCGACATCAGCACCGGCAAAATGCCGATCGGCGCCACCGCCAGCCCGGCCCAGGTGGCGGTGTAGCCCATCTGGGTTTGCAGCCACTGGGGCAGGATCAGGTTGATGCCGAAAAAGCCCGCATAACCGAGGATCAACACGATGGTGCCGATCCGGAAGTTACGGTGTGCGAACAGCCGCAGGTTGACCACCGGGTGCTTGTCGGTCATCTCCCAGATCACGAACACCGCCAGGGCAATCACCGAAATGGCCGCACCGATGATGATGAAGTTGGACTCGAACCAGTCCAGGTCATTGCCCTTGTCGAGGATGATCTGCAAGGCCCCCACCCCAACAATCAGACTCAACAACCCGACGTAATCCATCGGCTGATAGCTGGTGACCACCGGGCGTTTCTTCAACTGCGAGCGCACCACCATCACCGCGAAGATACCGATGGGCACGTTGATGAAAAAGATCCACGGCCAACTGTAGCTGTCGGTGATCCAGCCGCCGAGGATGGGCCCGGCAATCGGCGCGACCACCGTGACCATCGCCAATAACGCCAGAGCCATGCCGCGCTTGGCCGGTGGATAGACCGCAATCAACAAGGTCTGGGTCATCGGATACAACGGCCCGGCGACCAAGCCTTGCAGCACCCGAAAGCCGATCAGCTCGGGCATCGAGGTGGAGATGCCGCACAGGAACGACGCCAGCACAAACAGCAGGGTCGCCCACAAAAACAGCTTCACCTCGCCAAAGCGCCGGCTCAACCAACCGGTGAGCGGCAAGGCGATGGCGTTGCTCACCGCAAACGAGGTGATCACCCAGGTGCCCTGCTCCGAACTCACCCCCAGGTTGCCGGAGATGGTCGGCAACGCCACGTTGGCGATGGTGGTGTCGAGCACCTGCATAAAGGTCGCCAGCGACAGGCCAATAGTGGCCATCAACAGGCTGGGTGGCGTGAACGAGGCGTTATTGCTCATCAGCGTTGCGCAGCCTTGGGAGCGGCGACGCTGTTGTCATGGATCAACTGGTTGATCATGGCATCGGCTTCGGCCAATTGGCGGTCATACACGTTGGTGGTGAACGAGGCTTTTTGCGGCGCCTGTTGCGCCAGCACCGGGCCGCTCTGGTCGTGCAGGTCTACATTCACCACGGTGCTCAAGCCCACGCGCAGCGGATGCTTGGCCAGCTCTTCAGCATTGATGTGGATGCGCACCGGTACCCGCTGCACGATCTTGATCCAGTTGCCGGTGGCGTTCTGTGCAGGCAACAAGGCGAACGCGCTGCCGGTGCCGGCGCCGAGGCTGTCGACGGTGCCGCTGTACTTGACGTCGCTGCCGTAGATGTCCGACTCGATATCCACCGGCTGGCCGATGCGCATATCCCGCAGTTGGGTTTCCTTGAAGTTGGCGTCGATCCACAGCTGGTCCAGCGGGATCACCGCCATCAGCGCCGTGCCCGGCTGGACGCGCTGGCCCAGTTGCACGGTGCGCTTGGCCACATAGCCGGTGACCGGCGCGATCAAGGTGCTGCGGGCATTGGTCAGGTACGCCTGGCGCAGTTGCGCGGCGGCCGCTTGCACATCGGGATGGGACGAAATCACCGTGTCATCCACCAGGGCATTGGTGGTTTTGAGTTGTTGCTCAAGGTTGGTCAAGGCGTTCTTGGCGGCGGTCAGGCTGTCGCGAGCGTGGGAGAGTTCTTCCTGGGAAATCGCGCCGCCCTGGGCCAGGGTCTTACGGCGGTTGTAGTTGTCCTGGGCGGTTTGCACATCGGCTTTCTGCGCATTGACTTGGGCTTTCATGCCATCGACGTTGCTGTACAAACCGCGCACTTGGCGTACGGTGCGGGCCAGATTGGCCTGGGCACTCTGCAGGCCGACGGCGGCGTCGTTGGGGTCGAAGTTGATCAGCACCTGGCCTTCATGCACCAGGTCACCATCGTCGGCGCCGATGCTGACCACGGTGCCGGTGACCAGCGGGGTGATTTCCACCACGTTGCCGTTCACATAGGCGTCATCGGTGCTTTCATTGAAGCGCCCGTAGAACTCATACCAGGCCCACACGCCCACCACACTGAGGATAACGATCAGCGCCAGGCCAATGAGCATCACTTTGCGTTTGCGCGGGTTGGTGTCTTTGGGTTGTTCGGTTGCGTTGTTGCTGTCGGCAGTGGCCATGACAAATACCTCAAATTATTCCGTGCGTGTTGCGGGGGTGGTCGCGGCCACGCTGTTGGCGTGATACCCGCCACCCAGGGCCTGCATCAGTTGAATCGACAGGTCGATCTGCGCCGCATTCAGGGTGGCCAACTGACGCTGGGCCTGTAGCAATTGCTGTTCGATGCTGAGCACATCCAGGTAGTTACCGATGCCTGAGCTGTAGCGTTGCACCCCGGTGTCGTAGGACTGCTGGGCGATGTCAGCGGCATGTTGCTGGGCCTGGATCTGCCGCCCGGTGTCGCGCAGTTGGGACAGGCTGCTGCCGATATCACCCAAGGCTTGCACCAGGGTTTTGTTGTACTGGGCCACGGCCAGGTCGTAGTCGGCGTCGCGGGCATCGAGGTCGGCGCGCAGGCGGCCGCCGTCAAAAATCGGCAGCGAAATCGTCGGTGCGATATTGAAGAAGCGGCTGGCCGAACCGAACATCGCATCGCCCAGCAACGACTCGGCACCGGCGCTCGCGCTCAGGTTGAGGTTGGGGTAGAAGCGGGTCTTGCTGGCATCGATGTTCTTGCTCGCGGCCTCTACGCGCCAGCGTGCGGCGACCAGGTCCGGACGACGGCCGAGCAGCTCGGCAGGCAACACCGCCGGCACGGCCACGGCGCTGGGTTTGAGCACCGCTGGGCGCGCCAACTCGTCACCGCGGTCCGGGCCTTTGCCGAGCAACACAGCCAACGCGATCTTGGCGCTTTGCAGTTGTTTTTCCGCATCAATCAGTTGCGACTGAGAACTGGCTTCCAGGCTCTCGGTCTGCTGGAACTGGTACTCGCTGTCGATACCGGAACTCAGGCGGCGCTTGCTCAGGTCGAGCATCTGGCGGGTACGCTTGAGGTCATCGACGGCCAGGTCACGCACGATATGCGCCTGGCCCAGGTCGCTGTAGGCCTTGGCCACGTTCGCGGCCAGTGTCAGGCGCGCGGCCTGCTGGTCGACTTCGGCAGCACGGGCCTCGCCCAACGCCGCTTCCCAGGCGGCGCGCTGGCCGCCCCAGAGGTCGAAGTTGTAATTGAAGCTGGCGCCGATGTTACGCACCGTCGAATAGGCATCGCCCTGCCCGCGTGGGTCCTGGTCCTTGGCCAGGCGCGAACGGCTCACGCCAGCGCTGGCATCCACGGTCGGCATACGCGCGGCGTTGGCGGCATAGGCGGCGGCTTCGGCCTGATGCGCACGGGCGTCGGCGACTTGCATGTCGGGGCTGTTTTGCAGGGCTTCCTGGATCAGGCCGTCAAGCTGAGGGTCGCCCAGGCTTTTCCACCAGTCAGCGGCCGGCCAGGCGGCGCTCGACAGCGTCACCCCGCTCAGGGACTTGCCGGTGTGCAGGGTGTTGGCGTCGAGGCGCTGGCCCTGGGTGTCGAGGCCGCTGTAATTGGCGCAACCGGCCAACGTCATCGCCGCCAGCACCAGGCTGAATGCGCGTGTGTTCATGATCTACCTACCCGCTGGATCGTGATGGGGTCACCCGCAGCGATCAGCATTTTCTTCAGGATCCGCTCCAGGGTTTCCAGCTCGCCCGGCTCAAGCACGCCGGCCAACTGGTTGAGCGCCTTGGCGCCAATGTGCGGCAGCATGTCCGCCAGGCGCTGGCCCTCGGCGGTCAGCACCAACTGCACCTGGCGCCGGTCCAGCTCGGAACGCTTGCGGCTGAGCAGGTCTTTTTGCTCCAGCCGGTCGAGCATCCGCGTCATCGAACCGCTATCGAGGGACAGGTTGCGGCACAGCTCGGCCGGGGTATCGACGCCGAACTGGGCCATGATGATCAACACCTTGAACTGCGCGGCGGTAATGCCGTGGGGTTCCATATGGGTGTCGATGATGCGGTCCTTGAGGATCGCGGCGCGGCCCAGCAACAGGCCGAGGTGGCAGTTGTGGAAGTTGTCAGGGGTGAAGTGAGGCATCGAAAGTCACCTTATTACTGCCTAGGCAGTGAATGTGTGACGAGATGTTACTGCTTAGGCAGCGAATGTCAAATGGAATAATTAGGTTGCTTGGTAGTTGGTCGAAGGCTGGAGTGAAATGAAAACCAAAATGTGGGAGGGTGCTTGCCCCCGATAACAGTATGTCAGTCAACTTGTTTGTAGCTGACCCACCGCTATCGGGGGCAAGCCCCCGCCCACATTTTTACCGGATACCGGTCAGAAATCGCGCTTGTAGAAGATATCCAGAGAGCTGGCGACACCCGTCGCCACTTCCAGGTACACCTTCTTGCTCAGCAAATAGCGCAAGGCAATGGTATTGGCCGGCTCGAACACCCCTACCCCATAACGCAGGCTGAGCTTCTCGTTGATCTTGCCGCTGGCCACCACCGCCGTACTGTTGCCAGTGCCTTGGGTGTCCAGATCAAAGTCCTGAATCCCCAGCTTGTTGGCAATGTCCGAGGTCACCCCCGCGCTGCCCATCAAGCCCAGGCCCAAGGCGGCTTCGGCGAGCATGTTGTTGTCTTCGCCGGTGTTGGTGCGCGAACGGCCCAGCACCAGGTATGACAACGCATCTTCTTGGGCCATGGCCGGCTCGGAAAAGATCTGCGTGGTGGGTTGTTCGGCGCTGCCGCTCAGGCGAATCCCAGCGGTCACGGTGCGCGACGATTCGACCACCACGCGCACAGCTTCGATATCCAGGAACGGTTGGTCCAGCGGCCCGGCAAACAACAGGCGTGCACGGCGCACGTTGAGGCGTTGGCCGTAGGCGCGGTAGCGGCCGTCGTTGAGCCACAGCTCGCCGCGGGTGTCCATGTTGTCGCCGATATGCACATGGCCCTGGACCTTGGCGGTGAGGCCGAAGCCGGCGAAGTTGAGCTGGTCTTCGCCTACCTCCACGTCGATATCCATGGCCATGGCCATCGGCGCTTTGCCCTCTTCGGTCTGGCTGCCGATGATCACGGTGTCGTCGGACACCTTGACCGTCGAAGGCGGCAGTTCGCGCACGGTGATATCGCCACGGGGGATGTGGACTTTGCCGGCAATCGCCAGTTTGTCGTTCTTTAGGCTGATCTTCAGGTCGGGTGCTACCTCCAGCTTGGCGTAGGGTTCCACGGTGACCGGCAGTTGCGAGCCTTTGAGGCTAAGGTCGACCACCAGGGCGCGGCCCCAGTCGATCTGGCCCTTGAGGCTGCCCTGCCCGGCTTTGCCGCTGTGCCAGCCGCCGTTGAGCTGCACGCTTTCGCCGGCGATTTGCGCCTGCAGGTTCAGGCCCTCGAGGCTGATGGGCAGTTCCGGCCCGGAGACTTCGCCGTCCACAAGGTTCAGGTTGCCGTTGACCAGGGGCGCGAGCAAGCCGCCGGAGATACGGCCATTGCCGTTGAGTTTGCCGTTGAGCGTTTCCACCATCGGCACAAAGGGCCGCGCGACGGCGAGGTCCAGGCCGGTGAGGCTGAACGTGCCAGTGATCGGCTTGTTGTTCGGCAACGGGTTGATCTGCGCCTGCAACAACAGCTCGCCGAGCTTGCCGCCACGGAAATTCAGCTGGGTGTCGATGCGCTTGGGGTTGAGAGTGGTTTCCAGTTTCAGGGTGTCGTAGGGGAAATCCAGCCACTGGCCCTTGTCGCGCACGCGCAGGGTGCCGCCACTGGCGTCCACCGCGACCACACCTTTTGGGCCGCTCTGGGGCAGGTCCAGTTGCACATCGGCGTTGAGCCTGCCCTGCCAGGCGAAGTCTTTGGGCAAGAACCCCGCGAGGCTGTCGAGGGGGAATTGCTTGAGGTGGTAACGCAACTTCGGCTCGGGCATCAGGCGCTGGTCTTCGCCACACAGGCTGGCGCCGCCGGAGACCCAGCAGTGCGCGCCAAAGGTCAGCTTGCCATCGGCCAGCCGCTCGATTTTTGCCGGGGCTTGCAGCCGCCAGTCCTGGCCACCGGCTTGCACGTCGCCGCTGGCCAGGCGCCCGCGCCAGTTGTCTTTGTCGAGGTTGCCATCCAATGCCAGGGCCAGCTTGACCAGCGGGCCAGTCAGGGCCAGTTGGACCTTCTGGCTCTTGATATCGCCCTGGGCGCTGGCGGTGAGGTTGCCAACTTGCGTCTCGCCGCTTTGAATGCCGCTGGCCTTGAGATCGAGCTTGGCGCGTTGGGCGCTATCGAGGTTGGCGTCCAGGTTGAGGCTTTGCAGGCGGTTGTCGGCAAAGGCCAGTTGCTGGCCCTTGAGGTCGAGCTTGCCTTGAGGGGCTTTCAAGGTGCCGGCCACCTCGACACGCCCGTTGACTTGCCCGCGCAGTTGCGGCCACAGCTGGGCCAGGCGCGCCAGCTTGATGTCGATCTGCCCGGCCAGGCGTTGTTGCAGGCTGCCGCTGCCGTTGATGCGGTTGTCGCCCAGGCGGATGTCCAGGTTGGCGAGGGTCCATTGTTCGCCGGCGCCTTCGGCCTTGGCGGCGAGCACGGCGGTTTGCCCGCGCAGGCGGCCCTTGAGGTCCAGGTCTGCGTTGAGCTTGAGCTGTTCGTTCTTGAACTCGCCTTTGCTGCGCAGCGGCCCGGCCAGGGTGCCGGGCAACTCTGCGACCCAGTAGGCGGGGTTCAGCGCCGACAGATCCAGGGCGGTGTCCCAGGCAATGCCGTCGGCAAATTGCAGGTTCAGGTGGCCTTCGGCCTTGCCTTGGCCGGCACTCAGTTTCAGCTCAGGCAGGAAGACCTGCTTGAGGTCGCCACTGAAGGGGGTGACCACATTGAACTTGCCCGCCGGGCCGTCGAGGTCAGCCTTGAGATTGCCCAGGTAGTTGCCGTCTTTATAGGAGATTTCACCGTTGAAGGTGCGCAAGGTCACTTGCGGTTCGTCGATGACCGGATAGAGGCGGTGCCAGGGAAAATCCAGCCAGTCGATCTTGGCGTCCGCGCTGAAGCCTTGCTGCCAGTCCAGGTTGGCACTGAGCTTGAGGCTTTGCTTGTCGCCGGCCGTCAGGTCCAGACCGGCGACCTGCGCGCCCTTGGCGTCAACCTTGCCCTTGAGCAGTAAATCCACCGGGCCTTTTTCGGCCGGTAGCACGGCTTTACCCAGCAATTGGTAACCATTGCTCAGGTCACCTTTGGCGCTCAGGTCCAGTTGGTTGAGTTGCAGGGTATCGGGCAGGTCTGCGCTGGGTTTGAACGATTCGGAGGTGATGTGCACCTGCGCCGGCAGGTTTTCCACCAGGGGTTGCAGCTCGCCAGTGAGCTTGGCGGGCAGGTAGCCGCTGCTGTCGGCGTCGAGCTTGAGGGTCTTGAGCAGGTCGCCATCGATCTTGAGCGCAACGCTCCAGGGAACACCGCCTGGGGCGTAGGGCAGGCTGAGGTTGCCGGTGGCGTTCAGCGGCCAGTCGCCGGTGGGTTGCAGCAGGCCGGCGAGGTCCAGCACCAGGTCGTCGCGTTGTAAATGTACCGAGTCGATCTGCATACCGGCGCCAGTCCAATGCGCCGCCAGTTGCAGGCCCTTGAGTTCTTCGCTGCCGTTGAACAGCAGGCGACCGATGCGCACATCGCCCAACTGGATTGCAACCGGCAGCTTGAGCTCAGGCAACTGGATCGGCCCGCTGCTGCTTTCGTCGGTACTGGGCGCAAATTCCAGGCTGACCTGCTCCACATCCAATTGGTCGATGCAAAGGGTCATGCGAAGCAGGCAGCCGGGCGACCAGTCAAACTTTGGCGCATTCAACTCGACGCGGCTGCCATCCTGCTGCCACAGCAGATGGTCGGCGCTCCACTGCCCGCCCAGGCGGCCATGAAAATTCTCCACGCTCAAGCCCGGCACCTGGCCCAGCACCCAGCGGCTGCCCGCCTGAGTGCCGAGCACCGTCCATAGCGTCAACAGCAACAGCACGAGGATGGCGACCAGCGCCAGCCCCGCTATTTTCAAACCACGCATCACAGCTCAGGCCCCATGGAAAAGTGCAAGCGAACGCCGCCCGGATCTTCGAGGGCATGGGCCAGGTCGAGGCGAATCGGCCCCACCGGGGAGACCCAGCGCACGCCGACGCCCACGCCGGTTTTCAGGCTCGGCAGGTCGAGGTTGTTGAACGAGTTGCCTTGGTCGATAAAAGTCGCGATACGCCATTTGTCGGTGATGGAGTATTGATACTCGGCACTCAGGGCCACCATGTAGCGACCACCGATGCGATCGCCGCGATCGTTCTCTGGCGACAGGGTCTGGTACTCGTAACCGCGCACGCTCTGGTCACCACCGGCAAAGAAGCGCAACGACGGCGGCACGGATTTGTAGCCGTTGGTGGCACTGCCGCCAAATTGCGCACGGCCCAGGAAGCGGTGGTTGTCCCACAAGGTGGTCAGGCCTTTGACGGTGGCCGTGCCGTAAAGCAGGTTGGTGTCAGACCCCAGCCCCTCTTTGGCGACCTTGGTGTCGAACATCAGGCGGTAACCATGGTGCGGGTCGATGCGGTTGTCACTGCGCAGGTAGGAATAACTCACGCCCGGCATCAGCAGGTTACTCAGGCCCGAGTCATTGCCCAGGCGGTATTCCTCGCGTTGGTACTTGAGGGAGATCACACGCGTCCAGCCACTGGGCAACTTGCTGTGCCATTCGGGGCCGATGGTGAGCAGCTTGCTCAAGGTGTCGGTGTTGGCGATCTCTTCGTTCTGATAGCCGCCGGCAAAGCGCAGTTTGTCGGTGAGCGGCGGGTCGAGCGGGATGTCGTACCACAGCCCGACGTTCTGCCGCGGCGCCGACAGTTCGGCTTCCCAGCCATAACTGTGGCCCTGGGGGTTGACCCAATGGCGCGTCCAGTTGGCTTTGCCCCGTGGGCCGACGTCGGTGGAGTAACCCAGGCCCAGGCCCATGGTGCGCGGCTTGCGGGTGTCCAGTTGCACCGCCACCGGGATCACGTCATCGGTGGCGGCGGTGGGGCTGGCGTCGACGCGCACGCCTTCAAAGAAGCCGCTGGCTTGCAGGTTCTGATTGAGTTCGGCGACCAGTTCGGAGTCATAGGGCGTGCCGGGTTTGAACGGCACCATGCGCTGCAACAGCTCTTCATCAAAGGGCGTGTCGCCCGTAAAGCTGACCTTGCCCATGCTGTAGCGCGGGCCGCTGTCGTAAATGAGTTCGATGTCGGCCACGCCCGCTTGAGGGTCTACGGCAAGTTTCTGGCTGGTGAAGCGCCCGCTGAAAAAACCGTAGCGCGAGGCCTGGTTCTGGATCAGGCGCTTGGCGTCTTCGTAATGGCCGTGGTTGAGCACGGCGCCGGATTTGAGGTCGTCGCTGGCGGGCACGCGAAAGGCCTTGAGGCTCGCAGCCGGGCCATCGACCCGCAGAGTCACGTTGCGCAAATGCACCGGTTCGCCGGGGTCGATGGTGAGGGTCAGGCGCGGGTTCTTGCCGCCCTTCACCTCGCTGGCAATCTGTGGCTGATAGTAGCCCAAGGCCTGCGCGGCTTTGCGCGCCTGCTCCTCGGCGCCACGGCTGAACCGCAGCAAGGCTTCTTCATCACGATCGCCCACACCGCCGATATAGCCTTCGATGTTGGCTTTCAGCGCGTCGTTTGAGGGTTTGATCCGCACGTCCAGTTCGCTTTGCGCCAATGCGCCGCAGCTTGTGAACAGCAGAATCAAGCCGCTGGTAAATCTTCCTGGAAACTTCATAGGCGCGGATGCTACACGAGCGAGGGAGGAACTTTGAACCAGGATTAGTCTGAATAATTCTGTTCTAAGCCGTTGCAGGATGTAACGCCTGGGGATTGGGATGGTAAAACACATGCTCGCGCACCGGCCCTACGGCGACTTCGCCGATTTCCTCATAGCCCTGGCGCTTGTAGAAATCCAGGTAACGGGAGTTGCCGGTGTCGAGCACCACGCCGGATGAATGCGGGTCGTCGGCACACCAATTGTGTACCGCTTCCAGCAACTGCTCACCATGGTGCTTGCCCTGAAACTGCGGGTGAATGCCCAGCAGCGGCAGCACATGCACAGACTCGTTGGGCAGGCACGCCATGACGGCATGATGGTATTCCAGGTAACGCCGCGTACCGCGCACGCCTGTGCTCAGCCACATGCGGATCTGCCAGGCCCAGCTTTCGGTGATGCCCAGGCGCCGTTGCGGCGGTGCAATCAGGGCGATGCCGATCAGCCGGTCGTTGACGAACAGGCCGATGGCCGGAAGTTTCTGGAAGAAATGCTGCTTGACCAGTTCGCGCACGGTGGCACGTACTCGCTGCTCATAGCCCGGCCGCTCGGCTTCGAAGATGTAGGCGAAGGTCGGCTCATGGCGATACGCCTGGTACAGCAGGGATCGCGCTTCACGGGAGTAGCCGCTATTGAGCAGGCGGATTTCGGCAGTGGCCGTCGAAGTGTCTGGCATAACAATCAATCTCCCTGGGCGCCACTCAAACATGGCGTTCTTATGGGTACGAACCTGCACAGCTCCAGTCGTTCCCACCTTAGCAGCGCATTCACCCTACCGCCACGCTGGCCCCCGTCCGACTTGTCGGCTAGCATCGCCCTTTTGCCAGACTGGACTGCCGACCATGAAAATCGTCTCCTTCAATATCAACGGGCTGCGTGCTCGCCCTCATCAGTTGGCGGCGCTGATTGAAAAGCATCAACCGGACGTGATCGGTTTGCAGGAAACCAAGGTCCACGATGATCAGTTCCCGTTGGCCGAAGTGCAGGCCCTGGGTTATCACGTGTACTACCACGGGCAGAAAGGCCACTACGGCGTGGCCCTGCTCTCGCGCAAAGAAGCGTTGAGCGTGCACAAAGGCTTTGCCAGCGATGAAGAAGACGCCCAGCGTCGGTTTATCTGGGGCACCTTCGCCGATGAAAACGGCCACCCAGTGACCATCATGAACGGCTACTTCCCCCAGGGCGAAAGCCGCGACCACCCAACCAAGTTCCCGGCCAAACAGCGCTTCTATGCAGACTTGCAGCACTTGCTGGAAACCCAGTTCAGCAATGACCAGGCACTGGTGGTGATGGGCGACGTGAACATTTCCCCAGAGGACTGCGACATCGGCATTGGCGCCGACAACGCCAAGCGCTGGCTGAAAACCGGCAAGTGCAGCTTCCTGCCGGAAGAACGCGAGTGGATGGCACGCTTGAAGAACTGGGGCCTGGTCGACAGCTTCCGCCACCTCAACCCGGACGTGACCGACCGTTTCAGTTGGTTCGATTACCGCAGCCGTGGCTTTGAGGACGAGCCCAAGCGCGGGCTGCGCATCGACGTGATCTTGGCGTCCACCGGGTTGGTGCCACGGGTCAAGGACGCCGGGGTGGATTATGATTTGCGTGGGCTGGAGAAACCGTCGGACCATGCGCCGATCTGGTTGGAACTGAGCTGACAGTTGGCTTGGTGAAGATCTGAATGTGGGAGCGGGCTTGCCCGCGAAGGCGGTGTGTCAGTCACCGCACCTGCTGCTGCACTAACGCTTTCGCAGGCAAGCCAGCTCCCACAGTTGATTTGTGTTGTGTCGGTCATATGACTGCAATCCAACTGACTTAATCTCCCGGCACTCCCTCGGTTTGAGAAGGTGCCGGCATGATGCTGCGCGTTCTGTTCCTGTGTTTTGCAATCGCACTCCCCGCCGTGGCGGCCCCTCTGTCCATTCCCGACCAAGGCCCGGCCCTGCGCATCCAGGGCTCCAACACCATCGGCGCGGCACTCGGCCCGGCGCTGGTCAAAGGCTTGATGGAGTATCAGGGCTTGCAGGATGTGCGTGCTGAACCGGGTGCCGGGGTGAATGAGCAGCGCGTGGTCGGCAAGACACGCCAAGGCCAGACGGTCACGATCGAGGTGGCGGCCCACGGTTCCAGCACCGGCTTTGCGGCGCTGAAAAACAACCGCGCCGACCTCGCCGCAGCGTCCCGCCCGATCAAAGACAGCGAGCTGGTGGACCTCGATCCCCTGGGGGACTTGAAAAGCCCAGGCGCCGAGCATGTGATCGCCATTGATGGCCTGGCAATCATCGTCAACCCGCGCAACCCGCTCAGTACCCTGAACACCGAACAATTGGCGCAGATCTTCAACGGCGAGGTCAGCACCTGGGAGGCGCTGGGAGGTACAGGCGGGCCCATTCATTTATATGCCCGGGATGATCAATCCGGCACCTTCGACACCTTCCGCGAACTGGTGCTGAGCCGACGCGGCCAACCGCTTGCACCCTCGGCCAAGCGCTTTGAATCCAGCGAACAGCTGTCCGATGCGGTGAGCCAGGACCCCCAGGGCATCGGTTTTATCGGCCTGCCCTCTGTGCGCCAGGCCAAGGCGGTGGCGATTGTCGACGGCGACTCGCAACCGATGTTGCCGCTGACCAGCCTGATCGCCACCGAGGATTACCCGCTGTCACGTCGGCTGTTCTTCTACTTGCCGCCCTCTTCCCGCAACCCATGGGCCAAGGCGTTGGTGGAGTTTTCCCAAGGCAGCAAGGGCCAGGCGATTGTGGCTGCCAATGGCTTCATCGCCCAGCAGGTGCAAGCGATCGGTGTCGCGCCGCGCCCGTCGATGCCCGACGACTACCAGGCCATCGCCCGAGACGCTCAGCGCCTGACGGTGAATTTTCGCTTCGACGAGGGCAGCGCCAGCCTCGACAATAAGGCGCGCCAGGATGTGCAGCGGGTGGTCGCCTATATCAGAAGCCACGGCAAGCTGAATAAACAGGTGACGCTGGTGGGGTTTGGCGACACCAAGAATGATCCGCAACGTGCGGCATTGTTGTCGAAGTTGCGGGCGATGGCAGTACGCCGGGAGCTGGTCAAGAGCGGCGTGGTGCTCAAGGATATTCGCGGGTTTGGCGCACAGATGCCGGTGGCGGCCAATACTGCGGATGAGGGGCGGATCAAAAATCGGCGGGTGGAGGTTTGGGTGTACTGAGGATCGTTCCCACGCTCCGCGTGGGAATGCCGCTCTGGACGCTCCGCGTCCGCTCTTGAAAGGGTGACGCAGAGCGTCACGGGAGGCGTTCCCACGCAGAGCGTGGGAACGATCATCGGTGTTACTGCCCGCCGCGCATCAATTCCCGCGGCACATATTTGCCAATCTCGAACTTGCCAATCGCCGCACGGTGCACTTCGTCCGGGCCGTCGGCCAGGCGCAGGGTGCGTTGCATGGCGTACATATAGGCCAGCGGAAAATCATTGGACACCCCGGCGCCGCCGTGCATCTGGATCGCGCGGTCGATGACCTTCAAGGCCACATTCGGCGCCACCACCTTGATCTGGGCGATTTCGCTTTTCGCCACTTTGTTACCCACGGTGTCCATCATGTACGCCGCTTTCAAGGTCAACAGGCGCGCCATGTCAATTTCCATGCGTGAGTCGGCGATCTTGTCGATATTGCCGCCCAATCGCGCCAAAGGCTTGCCGAAGGCAGTGCGACTGACCGAGCGCTTGCACATCAATTCCAATGCGCGTTCGGCCATGCCGACCGAACGCATGCAGTGGTGAATGCGGCCTGGGCCAAGGCGGCCCTGGGCGATCTCGAAGCCACGGCCTTCGCCCAGCAACACGTTTTCATAAGGCACGCGCACATTGTCGAACAGCACTTCGGCATGGCCGTGGGGCGCATCGTCGTAACCGAATACCGGCAGCGGCCGCAGGATTTTCACACCTGGGGTATCGACCGGCACCAGGATCATCGAGTGCTGCTGGTGACGCGGTGCATCGGGGTTGCTCAGGCCCATGAAGATCAGGATCTTGCAGCGCGGGTCGCAGGCGCCGGAGGTCCACCACTTCTTGCCGTTGATCACCCACTCGTCGCCCTGGCGTTCGGCGCGGGCGGCCATGTTGGTGGCGTCCGAGGACGCCACGTCCGGTTCGGTCATGGCAAAAGCCGAGCGAATCTCGCCGCGCAGCAAGGGTTCGAGCCAACGCTGCTTCTGTTCTTCGTTGGCGTAGCGCACCAGCACTTCCATATTGCCGGTGTCGGGAGCGGAGCAGTTGAATGGCTCCGGGCCCAGCAACGAGCGGCCCATGATTTCCGCCAAGGGTGCGTATTCCAGGTTGCTCAGGCCGGCGCCCAGTTCGGATTCCGGCAGGAACAGGTTCCACAAGCCCTCGGCCTTCGCCTTGGCCTTGAGCTCTTCCATGATTGCCGTGGGCTGCCAGCGATCCCCTTCGCTGACTTGGCGTTCGAACACCGGTTCGGCTGGGTAGACATAAGCGTCCATGAACGCAGTGACGCGTTCACGCAGTTCCTGAACCTTGGGCGAATAGGCGAAATCCATGAGCAGCTCCCTTCTCTGAGAGGTTGTTTAGGTCATGCATTCGATGCTAGAACAGCGCTCATAATTTACCTAGCCTATTCTCGCCGTGTATTAACATTCATCACCGATATATGATCGGCGTATGAGCACCTCACAATAAGAGCGCAACGAAATGAATCTGAGCAAGGTCGATCTCAACCTCTTCATCGTCTTTGATGCGATCTACACCGAAGCCAACCTGACCCGCGCCGGGCAGATCGTCGGTATCACCCAGCCGGCGGTGTCCAACGCCCTGGCACGGTTGCGCGAGACCTTCAACGACCCGCTGTTCGTGCGCACCGCCCAAGGCATGGTGCCCACGCCCATGGCGCAGAATATTATCGGCCCGGTGCGCAATGCGTTGTCGTTGTTGCGCGTGTCGGTGCAGGAAAGCCGCATCTTCAACCCGCAGCAGGCGGCCAAGACCTACCGCATCAGCATGACCGACCTGACCGAGGCCGTGATCCTGCCGCTGCTGTTCCAGCGCCTGCGTCGCCTGGCGCCGACCGTGGTGATCGAGAGTTTCCTGTCCAAACGCCGCGAAACCACCAAGGAACTGGCCGCCGGGCGCCTGGATTTTGCCGTGGATGCGCCGCTCAATACCGACCCGCAGGTGCGTCACGTCAAGCTGATGGAAGACCGCTACGTGTGTGCCATGCGCAAGGGCCACCCGATGGCGGGCAAGGATAAATTCACGCTGGATGATTACCTGTCGCTGACCCATATCCATATTTCCAGCCGCCGCAACGGTTTGGGCTATGTGGACCTGGCCTTGGGCAAGATGGGCATTCAGCGCAAGATCGCCCTGCGTTCCCAGCATTACCTGATGGCCTCCCAGGTGCTGCAACAGACCGACATGGTGATGACCGTGCCCGAGCGTTTCGCTCGCCGTCATGAACTGCACTGGTTCCATTTGCCGGTCAACAACGTGCCGCCGGTGGAAACCCATTTGTACTGGCACGAAAGCACCGACCAGGACCCGGCGAACCGCTGGATGCGTGAACAGATGATCGAGTTGTGCCAGCAGGTGACGGCCCAGGAAAAGAAAGCCCAGCAGCCTTGACGTTTACGTCAACCTGCAATTAGCTTAGCGCCAAGACTTCCTTGAGCACCGCCATGAGCACCACCTACAGCATCTCCGACCTCGCCCGCGAGCTTGACATCACCACCCGCGCCATTCGTTTCTATGAAGAACAAGGCCTGCTGGCCCCCGAACGTCGGGGTCAGGAGCGCATTTACTCGGCGCGGGACAAGGTCAGCCTCAAGCTGATCCTGCGTGGCAAGCGCATCGGCTTCTCCTTGGCCGAATGCCGCGAACTGATCGAACTCTACGACCCCACCGGCGGCAACCAGATCCAACTCAACAGCATGCTGGCCAAGATCGCCGAACGCCGTGAACAGCTGGAACAACAACTGCTGGATATCGAACAGATGAAGCTGGAACTGGACACCGCTGAAGAGCGTTGCACCCAGGCCCTGGCGCAGACCATCAGCCAAGCCGGCCATTGACCAGAAGGTAACTGCCATGTCCCTCCCCTCCCACGTACGCCTGGTTGAAGTCGGCCCGCGCGACGGTTTGCAGAACGAAGCCCAGCCCATCAGCGTGGCGGATAAAGTCAGATTGGTAGACGCGTTGAGCGCCGCTGGCTTGAGCTATATCGAAGTCGGTAGTTTTGTCTCGCCCAAATGGGTGCCGCAAATGGCAGGTTCAGCCGAAGTGTTTGCGCAGATCCAGCGCAAGCCCGGCGTGACCTATGGCGCACTGGCACCGAACCTGCGCGGGTTCGAGGATGCGCTGGCGGCCGGGGTCAAGGAAGTCGCGGTGTTTGCGGCGGCGTCCGAGGCGTTCTCCCAGCGCAATATCAATTGTTCCATCAGCGAAAGCCTGGAGCGCTTCGCACCGATCATGGCCGCCGCCAAGCAGCACGGCGTCAGCGTGCGCGGTTATGTGTCCTGTGTGCTGGGTTGCCCCTATGAAGGCGAGATCGCCCCGGAGCAAGTGGCGGCCGTCGCCCGCGAGCTGTATGCCATGGGCTGCTATGAAGTGTCCCTGGGCGACACCATCGGTACCGGCACGGCGGGCGCTACCCGGCGCCTGTTCGAAGTGGTCGGCGCCAAAGTGCCACGGGACAAGCTGGCCGGGCATTTCCATGACACCTACGGGCAGGCCATCGCTAACATCTACGCCAGCCTGCTGGAAGGCATCACGGTGTTCGACAGCTCAATCGCAGGCCTGGGCGGCTGCCCTTACGCCAAAGGCGCCAGCGGTAACGTCGCCACCGAGGACGTGCTGTACCTGCTCAACGGCCTGGGCATCGACACGGGCATCGACCTGGAACGCTTGATTGGCGCCGGCCAGCAGATCAGCCAGGTGCTGGGACGGCCTACGGGTTCCCGCGTGGCGAAGGTGCGTAACGCAGGTGAGTAGCACAGCTGTGAGAATGTGTTACCGCTTCCCGGCATAACGGGTAACGCGGGAACAAAATCCGCCGTGCAAACTGAAAGAAAATACTGACAAAAAACCAACTCGTTGATTTTAAAGGCTTTTAAAAAGTTGGCACGCCTTCTGCTATCTCTATGTCATAACAAGAATAAAAAGCGCCAAACCTAATAAAAATAAGACGAAACGACTCTGACATAACAAAAACAACACGGCAGAGACGCAGCTAACAGATTTTTTTGGAGAAGATGTGCTTCCCAGGGTACGGCATGCCGCAACCCGCAACCGGATAGAGAAAAATAAAACTACCTCAGGTAGCTACCCACTGGTTGGATCGTTTACGAAGAAGCAGGTCAGCGTTCAAAAAAATACGTTTGCTCTTGACCCCGGATGGGGGTCGCCAAAAAAAGCGGTACGGGCCACGGCTACCAAAAACAACAACAGGCCGCCCCTCAATAATAAGAAAAGAGCACGCAACGACAAATTAAAGGGGACCTTCGGGTCCCCTTTGTGCTTTCTGGGTTTCACTATTTGGGTGGCACAGCAGGTTCGCGGGGTATCAGGTAGATGTGGGCCGGCAGTCAGGCCGCCATCGCAGGCAAGCCAGCTCCCAGGGCTTGACGTTGTCAGCGCGCTTGCAGCTCCTGGATGGAAATCTCGCGCATCCGAAATTTCTGAATCTTGCCCGTCACCGTCATCGGAAACTCATCCACGATCTTGAAATACCTGGGCGTCTTGAAATGGGCGATGCGGTCCTTGCACCAGCTCAACAACTCCAACTCATTGGCCACCTGACCGGGATGGAACTTGATCCAGGCAACAATCTCTTCGCCATAACGCTCATCCGGGATGCCAACGATCTGCACGTCCGCCACCGCCGGGTGAGTAAAGAAAAACTCTTCCAGCTCCCGCGGGTAAACGTTCTCCCCCCCACGAATGATCATGTCCTTGTTACGCCCGGCAATGCACACGTAACCCTCCTCATCCATGGTCGCCAGGTCACCGGTATGCATCCAGCCGGCATCGTCGATGGCCTCACGGGTGCCTTCAGGGTTGTTCCAGTAACCCAGCATCACGCTGTAGCCCCGGGTGCACAGTTCACCGATCACGCCACGGGCCACGGTGTTACCGGCCTCGTCGACAATCTTGGTTTCCAGTTGCGGTTGGGTGCGGCCCACCGTGGTGACACGCCGTTCGATATCGTCATCTGCGCCGGTCTGCAGCGACACCGGGCTGGTTTCAGTCATGCCATAGGCAATCTGCACCTCTGCCATGTGCAGCTCATGAATGACCCGACGCATCACCTCGATCGGGCATGTCGCCCCGGCCATGATCCCGGTGCGCAGGCTGGACACCTCGAACTCGGCCCGGCGTGGGTGATCGAGCAGCGCAATAAACATGGTCGGCACGCCATATAAGCCGGTGGCTTGTTCTTCGGCGACGGCGCTCAGCGTCAGCAACGGGTCGAAGCCGTCATTGGGGTAGATCATGGTGGTGCCGTGAGTGATACAACCGAGGTTGCCCATGACCATGCCGAAGCAGTGGTACAGCGGCACTGGGATCACCAGGCGGTCCCCTGCCGTCAGGCCCAGGCTTTCACCGACCATGTAACCGTTATTGAGGATGTTGTGGTGACTGAGGGTGGCGCCCTTGGGGAAGCCGGTGGTGCCGGAGGTGTACTGGATATTCACGGGTTGATCGAAATGCAGGCTGGCCTGGCGGCTGTGCAGGTGCTCGGGCGGCACGCCTGCGCCAAGGGCCGCCAACTGCGACCAGGGCATGAATTCAGGCGGCGGGCTGGGGTCCAGGCTGAGAAGGCCGCGAAGCTCGGGCTTCAGCGCCTGGAGCATGGCGTGGTAATCGGAGCTTTTGAACGAGCCGGCGCATACCAGCCATTGGCAGCCGGATTGTTTGAGCACGTAGTCCAATTCGCTGCTGCGATAGGCCGGGTTGATATTGACCAGGATCACCCCGAGCTTGGCGCTTGCCACCTGGCAGATCAGCCACTCGGCACAGTTAGGCGCCCAGATACCCAGGCGGTCACCGGTTTGCATACCCAAGGCGAGGAACGCGCGGGCGTGCAGCTCAACCGTCTCGGCCAGCTGCCGCCAGGTGTAGCGCCGCTGCTGGTGGCGCACCACCAAGGCTTCGCCATCTGGATACTGCCCAACGGTGTGATCGAATGCCTGGCCAATGGTCATGGCCAGCAAGGTCTTGTCCTGGGAGCCACGGCTGTAGCTCGGGTGCAGTTGATCCATAACGACCCCTGTTATCTTTTTTGTAGGTTGACGTATACGTAAACTACGATTGACAGCGCCGTAACGCAAGCTTACGTTAACGTAAAGGTGAGCGCCCTCCTCCCGCGCCCCGCCCACACAACAACAAGCTCACATTAAGGTGCCTGTCCATGAGTTACCCGTCCCTGAACTTCGCCCTCGGCGAGACCATCGACATGCTGCGCGACCAGGTGCAGTCCTTCGTGGCCAAGGAGATCGCACCGCGCGCGGCCCAGATCGACATCGACAACCTGTTCCCCGCCGACCTGTGGCGCAAGTTCGGCGACATGGGCCTGCTGGGCATCACCGTGCCCGAGGAATACGGCGGTGCCGGCCTGGGTTACCTGGCCCATGTGGTGAGCATGGAAGAAATCAGCCGTGGCTCGGCCTCGGTGGCGTTGTCCTACGGGGCGCACTCCAACCTGTGCGTCAACCAGATCAACCGCAACGGCAACCACGCACAAAAACTCAAGTACCTGCCCAAGCTGATCAGCGGCGAGCACATCGGCGCCCTGGCCATGAGCGAGCCGAATGCCGGTTCCGACGTGGTGTCGATGAAACTGCGCGCCGACAAGCGCGGCGACCATTACGTACTCAATGGCAGCAAGACCTGGATCACCAACGGCCCGGACGCCCATACCTATGTGATCTACGCCAAGACCGACCTGGAAAAAGGCCCCCACGGCATCACCGCCTTCATCGTCGAGCGCGACTGGAAAGGCTTCAGCCGCAGCAATAAATTCGACAAGCTGGGCATGCGCGGCTCCAACACCTGCGAGCTGTTTTTCGACGACGTCGAGGTACCCGAAGAAAACATCCTCGGCGTGCTCAATGGCGGCGTGAAAGTGTTGATGAGCGGCCTGGACTACGAGCGCGTGGTGCTCTCCGGAGGGCCTACCGGGATCATGCAGGCATGCATGGACTTGATCGTGCCCTACATCCACGACCGCAAGCAGTTCGGCCAGAGCATCGGCGAATTCCAGTTGATCCAGGGCAAGGTCGCCGACATGTACACCCAACTCAACGCCAGCCGCGCCTACCTCTACGCGGTGGCCCAGGCGTGCGAGCGTGGCGAGACCACGCGCAAGGACGCCGCGGGCGTGATCCTCTACAGCGCCGAGCGCGCCACGCAAATGGCCCTGGATGCGATCCAGATTCTGGGCGGCAATGGCTATATCAACGAATTCCCCGCCGGGCGCCTGTTGCGTGACGCCAAGCTCTACGAAATTGGTGCGGGCACCAGTGAGATTCGGCGGATGTTGATCGGTCGCGAACTGTTCAACGAAACCCGCTGAAGGAGCACGCCCATGGCCACCCTGCACACCCAGCTCAACCCGCGTTCTGCGGAATTTTCCGCCAACCGCGCGGCGATGCTTGAACAGGTCGACGCCCTGCACAGCCTGCTCGCCCATGTCCATCAAGGTGGCGGCGCCAAGGCCCAGGAACGCCACACCTCACGCGGCAAACTGTTACCCCGCGAGCGTATCAACCGTCTGCTCGACCCGGGCTCACCGTTTCTCGAGCTGAGCCAACTGGCCGCCCACCAGGTGTATGGCGAAGACGTCCCGGCTGCCGGGGTGATTGCCGGCATCGGCCGGGTGGAAGGCGTCGAATGCATGATCGTGGCCAACGATGCCACGGTCAAAGGCGGCTCCTATTACCCGCTGACCGTCAAAAAGCACCTGCGCGCCCAGACCATCGCCGAGCAGAACCGCCTGCCGTGCATCTACCTGGTGGACTCCGGCGGCGCGAACCTGCCGCGCCAGGACGAGGTGTTCCCCGACCGCGAGCACTTCGGGCGGATCTTCTTCAACCAGGCCAATATGAGCGCCCAGGGCATTCCCCAGATTGCCGTGGTGATGGGCTCGTGCACCGCCGGCGGCGCCTACGTGCCGGCCATGGCCGACGAAGCGATCATGGTGCGCCAGCAAGCCACCATCTTCCTCGCCGGCCCGCCGCTGGTGAAGGCCGCCACCGGTGAAGTGGTGAGCGCCGAAGACCTGGGCGGTGCCGATGTGCACTGCAAGGTCTCGGGCGTAGCCGACCACTATGCCGACAGCGATGAACACGCCCTGGCACTGGCACGGCGCAGCGTGGCCAACCTCAATTGGCGCAAGCAGGGTGAGCTGCTGCAACGCCCGCCGGTGGCGCCGCTGTACAGCAGCGAAGAGTTGTACGGCGTGATCCCGGCGGATGCCAAGCAACCCTTTGATGTGCGCGAAGTCATCGCACGGCTGGTGGACGGCTCGGTGTTCGATGAGTTCAAGGCCCTGTTCGGCACGACCCTGGTGTGCGGCTTTGCGCACGTGCATGGCTACCCGATAGCGATCCTGGCCAACAACGGCATCCTCTTCGCCGAAGCCGCGCAAAAAGGCGCGCACTTTATCGAACTGGCCTGCCAGCGCGGGATTCCGCTGCTGTTCCTGCAAAACATCACCGGCTTTATGGTCGGCCAGAAGTACGAAGCCGGCGGCATTGCCAAGCACGGCGCCAAGCTGGTCACCGCCGTGGCGTGCGCCAAGGTGCCGAAATTCACCGTGATCATCGGCGGCAGCTTTGGTGCGGGTAACTATGGGATGTGTGGCCGCGCCTATGACCCGCGCTTTTTGTGGATGTGGCCCAACGCACGCATTGGCGTGATGGGGGCCGAACAGGCCGCCGGGGTGTTGGTGCAGGTCAAGCGCGAACAGGCTGAGCGCGCCGGCAACGGTTTCAGTGCCGAGGAGGAAGACGCGATCAAGCAGCCGATCCTCGACCAGTATGAAACCCAGGGCCACCCCTACTACTCCAGCGCGCGCTTGTGGGATGACGGCGTGATCGACCCGCTGCAGACCCGTGACGTGCTGGCCCTGGCCTTGTCCGCCGCACTGAACGCCCCCATCGAGCCGAGCCGCTTCGGCGTGTTCCGCATGTAGCCTGTAGGAGCGCGCCTGTTGTGGCGAGGGAGCTTGCTCCCGCTGACTGCGCAGCAGTCCCGGCTTTTTTGGGGGCGCTGTGCACCCCAGCGCAAGCAAGCTTGCTCGCCACAACAAGCTCGCTCCTACAGGAGGCCTCTCATTATTTCGGAGCTCCTTGCATGAGCGACTTCAACACCCTCGAACTGATCACTGACCGCCGTGGCTTTGCCACGCTGTGGCTCAGCCGCGAAGCCAAGAACAACGCGTTCAACGCGCAGATGATCCGCGAGCTGATCCTGGCCCTTGACCGCGTACAAGGCGACCCGTCCCTGCGCTTCCTGGTACTGCGCGGGCGTGGCAAGCACTTCAGCGCCGGTGCCGACCTGGCCTGGATGCAGCAATCGGCCGAGTTGGACTACCACACCAACCTGGACGACGCCCGGGAACTGGCAGAGCTGATGTACAACCTGTCCAAGCTGAAAATCCCCACGTTGGCGGTGGTGCAAGGCGCGGCCTACGGGGGCGCGCTGGGCCTGATCAGCTGCTGTGACATGGCCATCGGTGCCGACGACGCCCAGTTCTGCCTGTCGGAAGTGCGTATCGGCCTGGCGCCGGCGGTGATCAGCCCGTTCGTGGTGCAGGCCATCGGCGAACGCGCTGCCCGTCGTTATGCACTGACAGCCGAGCGGTTCGGCGGCCAGCGCGCACGGGAGATCGGCTTGCTGGCGGACAGTTATCCGGCCGAGAGCCTGGATCAACAGGTGGACCTGTGGGTCACCAACCTGCTGCAAAACAGCCCGGCGGCCATGCGTGCCAGTAAGGATTTGCTGCGCGAAGTGGGCAACGGTGCCCTCACCCCCGCATTGCGACGCTATTGCGAAAATGCCATTGCGCGTATTCGGGTGAGCGCCGAGGGCCAGGAAGGTTTGCGCGCGTTTCTGCAAAAGCGTGCGCCAAGTTGGCAAAATCAGGAGCCACGCTCATGAGCACACTCACCACCGTTCTGGTGGCCAACCGTGGCGAGATCGCCTGCCGGGTCATGCGCACCGCCAAGGCCATGGGGTTGACCACCGTGGCTGTGCACAGCGCCATCGACCGCGATGCCCGCCATAGCCGTGAAGCCGATATCCGCGTCGACCTGGGCGGCAGCAAAGCCACCGACAGTTACCTGCAAATCGACAAGCTGATTGCCGCCGCCCACGCCAGCGGCGCCCAGGCGATTCACCCCGGCTACGGCTTCCTTTCAGAAAACGCCGGCTTCGCCCGAGCCATCGAGGCGGCAGGCTTGATCTTCCTCGGCCCGCCCGCCTCGGCCATCGACGCCATGGGCAGCAAATCCGCGGCCAAGGCCCTGATGGAGACGGCTGGCGTACCCCTTGTGCCGGGTTATCACGGCGAGGCCCAGGACCTGGAGACCTTCCGCGCCGCCTGTGAGCGTATCGGCTACCCGGTGCTGCTCAAGGCCACGGCGGGCGGCGGTGGCAAGGGTATGAAGGTGGTCGAGGACGTCAGCCAACTGGCCGAAGCCCTGGCCTCCGCCCAGCGTGAGGCGCTGTCGTCGTTCGGCAACGGGCAGATGCTGGTGGAGAAATACCTGCTCAAGCCGCGGCATGTCGAGATCCAAGTGTTTGCCGACCAGCAAGGTCATTGCCTGTACCTCAATGAGCGCGACTGCTCGATCCAGCGGCGCCATCAAAAGGTCGTGGAAGAAGCACCGGCGCCGGGCCTGACTGTTGAGCAACGCCGGGCCATGGGCGAAGCAGCTGTGCGCGCTGCCCAGGCAATCGGGTATGTGGGCGCAGGTACGGTGGAGTTTTTGCTGGATGCCCGTGGCGAGTTTTTCTTTATGGAGATGAACACGCGGTTGCAAGTGGAGCATCCGGTGACCGAAGCGATTACCGGCCTCGACCTGGTGGCCTGGCAGATCCGGGTGGCCCAGGGTGAGGCGCTACCGATCACGCAAGAACAGGTCGCGTTGAACGGTCATGCAATTGAAGTGCGGTTGTATGCCGAAGACCCGGCCAATGACTTTCTGCCCGCCACCGGGCACCTGGCGCTGTACCGCGAGTCCAGCCAGGGCCCTGGACGCCGCGTGGACAGTGGCGTCGAGCAAGGCGACAGCGTGTCGCCCTTCTACGACCCGATGCTCGGCAAGTTGATTGCCTGGGGTGAAGACCGCGAACAGGCGCGCCTGCGCTTATTGAGCATGCTGGATGAGTTTGCGGTCGGCGGGCTCAAGACCAACCTGGGCTTTTTGCGGCGCATCATCGGGCACCCTGCGTTTGCCGCCGCCGAATTGGACACCGGGTTTATCCCGCGCTATCAGGATGAGCTGTTGCCGACGCCAGGGGCCTTGAGCGATGAGTTTTGGCAGGCGGCGGGCTCGGCGTTTATGCAGAGCTTGCCGGCGGGTGACGGGCCTTGGGCCAATCGCCAGGGCTTTCGTGCGGGCCTGCCTGCCGAGGTGTCGCTGCACCTGAGCTGCAATGGGCAGGATCGGTTGGTGACACTGACCGGGCAACCGTCTCAGTTATGCGGCGAACAGTTGCTGACTGAACATCAGGGCGTGCGCCGTGCTCATCTGGCGGTGCGCAGTGAAGGCAGCCTGTACCTGCGTTGGGACGGCGAGATGCATGCCGTCAGCCTGTTCGATCCGATTGCGGCGGTCGAGGCCAGTCAATCTCATCAGGGCGGCCTCACCGCACCGATGAACGGCAGCATCGTGCGAGTACTTGTGGAGGTGGGCCAAACTGTTGAAGCCGGCGCTCAACTGGTGGTGCTCGAAGCCATGAAGATGGAGCACAGCATCCGGGCGCCCCACGCCGGGGTGGTCAAGGCGCTGTTCTGCCAGGAAGGTGAAATGGTGGCAGAAGGCAGCGCGCTGGTGGAGCTTGAAACGGCCGGCTAGAACTTCGCCGTGGCTTGCACCACCACACCCAGGAGGCGGCAGCCGTCGGTGAGCAGCACCTTGGGGTAAGTGGGGTTGAGCGGCACCAGGTAGTGCTGGCCGCTTTCTTCCTGCAATCGGCGAAAGGTGGCCTGGGGGGTGCCAGCCCATTGGGCCACCACCAGCCTGCCGGGCTCGGGCGCGATGGCCGGGTCAACCAGTATCATCATGCCAGCCGCAATGCTCATGCCCGTGGGGGCGGTCATGGCGTCTCCCGTCACCGGCAGCCAGAATGCCTCGCCTCGGGCGTGGTAATCGGTCAATTCGTAGCGCTCGGTGCTATAAGGCGCACGCTCTTCACGCAGCTCGCAGGCCTGCTTCCAGTCGCTGACCGGGTAGCGGAAATACGGGTTGTAGTGCGCTTCCCGTTCAGGCACTTGCGCGGCCCGTTCACGAATCTCCAGCGCCACCTCCAAATACCCCAACCCCAGTTCGGCCAGCACGCGGTTCATGTCCGCCAGGCTCGGCACGCGGCGTTTATTGAGCCAATGGCCGATGCCGCCCTGGGACATCCCCAGGCGCTGCGCCAGTTCATCCTGCGTGACCTTGCGGTCTTTCATGTTGGCTTTGACCAACGCTATCCAGTTATCCATGGCGCATCACAATACGGCGCCCATTTTTGCGGGCAATAAACAGTTTGTAGTAATCCATAAAACGACAGGAATACGATACGTACTATCATCAAGCCCAAGGATTTCGACACCCACCGGAGTACTGCCGCTTATGACGACCCGCACACACCCAACGCCCGACACATCCGAACTGACTGAAGTAAACGACATGTGCAACAGTGGCGCAGCCCAGCGCGCACTGGACTACTACTTGAAAGAAAATCGGTCGACGCCGGATTCGGACGGGGCCATGTTCGCGATCAAATCCGATGTCAGCCAGGAGGAAGCCCTGATACACGCCTCGGACCTGTTGCGCAGTGCAGCGGCAACCGCCTACGAGTCGGCGTGCAGCCATCAGGGCAACCAACGCGACCTGGCGTTTTCAGTGGTGTATTTGATCGATATGGCGAAGGCGATGGTGGAGCGGTCGTTGCAAGCGCCCAGAGCGGCGGCAAACGCGTAGCAGGCATGAAAGAAAAATATTTCTATCCCACGGATAAAAACATTTGACTTGCAAATGATAATGATTATTATTGGGCTCAGCTGATCGCAAGATCAGTCGATAGACCAAGAGACCTTAGGTCGGACTCTTGGAATATCTCCTCATCAGGCTAATCACGGTTTTTGACCCGGCTCTTTGGCCGGGTCTTTTTTTTGCCAGTTTTCCTGGCGTGGCTTCAGGCTAATGAAGACTGTGTGTTGCTTGATGCCGCGCATGGTAGCAAAAGACTATCGCCCAACGAAAGTCGTCCGAGTGCTCTAGCGCGTATCTCTGCGAATTAGCGCTTGAGAATCAATCTCATAGACTCTAAGCTGCGGCGGCGTCAGGGATGACGCCCCCTCCCCCTGCAACAATTTTTGCATCCAGGTTTTACCGAACGCCTGTGTAAGATAGCCGCCACATCACTCATATTCAGGCAACCAGACTATGACCGTGGCCTTGACCTCCATCAAGATCAGCACCGACTTCGACAGCGGCAACATCCAGGTCCTGGATGCCAGCGACGCTTATCAGTTGTTGCTGGCAATCAATCCCGACACCCGCAGCGATCACTACCAATGGTTCCACTTCAAGGCCGAAGGCATGCACGTGGGGCACACCCACACCTTTCGCTTGAGCAACGCAGGGCGCTCGTCCTACAAGCATGCCTGGAGCGGTTACAACGCCGTGGCGTCCTATGACCATATCAACTGGTTCCGGGTACCGACGCGCTTTGATGGCGAGATCCTGCATATCACCCTCCAGACCCGGCAAAAGTACGCCTGGTTTGCCTACTTCGAGCCCTACAGCCGTGAACGTCATGACTGGTTGATCGAGCAAGCCCTGAAGTACGCCGGGGTCACCCTGCTAGCCACCGGCAAGAGCGCTGAAGGCCGCGATATCCAACTGCTGCGCCGTGGCAAAGGGATCGAAGGCCGGCGCAAGGTGTGGATCATCGCCCAGCAGCACCCCGGCGAGCACATGGCCGAGTGGTTTATGGAGGGCGTGATTGAGCGCCTGCAAAAGGACGGCGACGACGAACTGAAAAAACTGCTGGCCGTCGCAGACCTGTACCTGGTACCGAACATGAACCCGGATGGCGCCTTCCATGGCCACCTGCGCACCAACGCCATGGGCCAGGACCTTAACCGCGCATGGCAAAGCGCCAGCCAGGAACTCAGCCCGGAAGTCCTGTTCGTCCAGCAACAGATGGAAAAATACGGCGTGGATATGTTCCTCGACATCCACGGCGATGAAGAAATCCCCTACGTGTTCACCGCCGCCTGCGAAGGCAACCCCGGCTACACGCCGCGCATCGAAGCCCTGGAAAAACATTTCCGCAGCCATTTGAGCCACCTGACCCGAGACTTCCAGACCACCCACGGCTACACCCGCGACCTGCCTGGCCAAGCCAACATGACCCTGGCCTGCAACGCGGTGGGGGAAAAGTACGACTGCCTGTCCCTGACCCTGGAAATGCCTTTCAAGGACAACGACGACGCACCCAACCTGCGAACTGGCTGGTCAGGCGATCGTTCGAAACAGTTGGGCAAGGACGTCTTGAGCAGCGTCGCTGATATCGTCGGGCGTTTGCGCTAACCCCCTGTGACAAGCTTTTTGTGGCGAGCGAGCTTGCTCGCGCTGGGCCGCATAGCGGCCCCATGAAAATCACTGCCGGATCACCTGACACACCGAGCAGGCTGTTTTGGGGCTGCTTCGCAGCCCAGCGCGAGCAAGCTCGCTCGCCACAAGAGCGGTCAATCCTTGCTGCCGGTCATGCTTTGCAAGACACCATCGCGGCGGATCAAACCGTGGAATAACGCGGCTGCCAGATGCACCAGCACGGTGAGAAACAGCAGATAGGCCAAATAACCGTGAGCCTTGCGCAACAACGCAAACAACGGCGCATTCGCCCCCAGCAGCGCGGGCAGTTGCAGGTTACTACTGAGCATCACCGGGTCACCGGCCGCTGAAATCATCGCCCAACCCAGCAGCGGCAACACCAGCATCAACGCGTACAACAGCACATGAGAGGCCTTGGCTGCCAGCCTCTGCCACACCGGCAAATCCGCTGGTAACGGCGGCTGACGGGTGGAAAAACGTACCGCCAGGCGCACGATCACCAGTGCCAGAATCGCAATGCCCAGCGGCTTGTGCAGGTGGATCAGCCACTCATGGCGCTCCGACACCGACGCCGCCAGACCCGCGCCGATAAACAGCATGGCGATGATCATCAACGCCATCAGCCAGTGCAACACGCGCGCCAAGGGCGCAAAGAACCGTGGTTGAGCATTCATGGCTTCGACTCCTGAGGGGCGCTGTGCAACGGGCTGACTTCACCGGCGCGGCGCAGGTACGAACTGGCATACGCGGCCGAACGTGCGGCCAGCAAGGGGTCGTTGGAGGCTTGGATACCACTGGGCAGAATCAACGGGTCAAAGTTGATATCGCGGCAATCACCGTCTGCCTGGGGCTGGCTGCTTTGCAACACCAACGTGCCGGCGTTGAGTACCTTGTGCGCGCCGGTCCAAGTCTTGCTTGCGTCGTCCAGCGGGTCGCCGGGGTTGGCCAGGGTCATGTTCAACTGCCAACGCAAGGGCCCGGCAGCCAGGCGTCGCACCAAATCCTGCTCCAGGAAGTCACTGCCAGCAGGTGCGGTATCACCCGCCGCATCCTGGCTCTGGGGCACCACCTCCCAACGCACGGCCTGGCGCGAACCATCGGCAGCCACCAGGTAAAACGCGTTGATGCCGTTATAGGTTTCAGTCGCATAACTGGCCGATGGCCTGGCGGTCTTGACCCAGGCCAAGAATGGCGCTGTCTCCGGGTGTGCGGCAAAAAAAGCCGGCATGCTCGACGGGTTCGGCTTGCCAGTGGCCGGGTCTGGCGCGCCGGCCTTGAGCAACTGGTAGAACGCCTCGGGCGTACCCACCGGGAACACCGGCATGCTGTTCATCCCTGTACGCCATTGCTGGCCGTTGGCCTGGCTGAACTGCACGGCGAAACTGCGAATCGGCACACTGCTGTCCGGCGCGTAGGGGTTGCCGCTGGGCAAGGCAAACCGGCCGATGATCGGGGTCTTGGCCTCGCTGAACACCTGGGCGCTGGAATAGGCACGGGCCTCGGTACTGCTCTGGAAATAACCCGCCACGCATACGCCCTTGGCATGGTTACGGCGAAAACCCGGATGCACGCCGTTATTGGTTTCCAGGGCATTGACCAAGGTTTTTGGCCGCAGGCGTTGTGGGTCGAGCGTGCCATTGACGTAGGCAAATGCGCCGGCAACAACCGCAACCACGGCACCGATGCCGGCGAGTCGTGCGATCAGGCTCGCAGTGCTCAAGGGAGGACGGGGTGGTGATGAGTGATCTACCATGCAGGAACTCCAGGGCCAGAGGCCTCAGGCTGAAACATAAGGTCGGAGCATTAAGACGAACGCCGATGGGCTCTATTCCCAGGCCCTGGATTTATTTTGCGGGACGGGGAATAACCTTCAACGCCGGACGTCTCTCTAGTCCCAGCGTAGTGATCAGCCAGACACCCATGCATGAACTCGACGAACAGTTACGCGAACTCATCCCCAGGTTGCGGCGTTTTGCCGTGTCCCTGACGCGCAACAGCAGCAGCGCCGATGACCTGGTGCAATCGACCCTGGAGCGCGCGATCGTCGCCTGGGCCGATAAACGTATCGAGGGCGACCTGCGCGCCTGGCTGTTTTCGATCCTCTACCGGCAGTTCCTCGACGCCCACCGCCGCAACCGCCGCTATGCGCGCATGCTCGAATTCTTCACCGGCCGCGATGACGTGCAACCTTCGGTAGAACGCACGGTGCTGGCCCAATCCACCCTGCAAGCCTTCGACCAACTGAACACCGAACAGCGCGCCCTGTTGCTGTGGGTGTCCGTCGAGGGCTTGAGCTACAAGGAAGTGGCCGAGATCCTCAAGGTGCCCATCGGCACCGTAATGTCACGCCTGTCCCGCGCACGCCAAGCGTTGCGTCAGCTCAGCGATGGCGAAATGGCCGGCCCTGCCCTGCGGAGACTCAAATGATCAGCCTGCCCCCCAGCGAACGCGATTTACATGCCTACGTCGATCACCAATTGCCGGGCACTGATCGCTGTGTGCTTGAAACCTGGCTGGCCAGCCACCCCGAAGTGGCGGCCCGGGTACAGGCCTGGCAACAAGATGCGCAGTTGCTGCGCGCGTCGTTGAGCGGCGCCCTGCAACAGCCGCACAACCCGGCATTGGACCCGGCGCTGATTCGCCAGCGCATCAAGAAACAGTCCCGTCGGCACTTGGCCACGGCGGCGTTGTTGCTGATCGCCGTGAGCCTCGGCGGGGTTGGCGGTTGGCACGCCCGTGAAGCCACCCAGCCGCCGCTGTTGCCGATGACCGACGCCATGCAGGCCTACCGCCTGTTTGCCCAGGACGGCATCATGCCTGCCGACTACAACGCTCAGGACCCTGGCACCATGCAGGCCTGGCTCGACCGTTATTTCAACCAGGCCCATCGCCTGCCCGACCTGAGCCAAGCCGGTTTCAAGCCGGTCAGCGGGCGTCTGCTCACCACCGACCAAGGCGCGGCAGCCATGGTGCTGTACCAGGACGCGCAAGGCCGGCGCATCAGCTTCTATATCCGCCCGCCGGGCCCGAACAACGGTTTCCTGCCTCGCGGCAGCCGCAGTGCCGATGGCTTGCAGGCCGACTACTGGTCGGGCGGCGGCTACAACTACGCGATGGTCAGCCCGGTGGATCAGGCCGCCGCGTTGCAGACGCCATTCTAGAAACCGACGTCCAGCACCACGTTATCCAGATAGGTGCCAGCCGGCGGCGTGGGCTGGTCGGTGTAGACCTTGGCGTTGTAGTTGTACACCTGGCTGCCATTACCCAAGCCGTTGCCGGGATTGACCTCGGCCGTGGAGCTGGCCCGCCGCGCCGCGCCGACACTGCCCCAACGCGTGGTGCCGGCACTTTTGAAAATGTCATAGGCCAGGTAATTGCCGCCGGAAACCATGCGCCGCCGGCCGCCGACACTCACCGGGTTCTGGCCATCGCTCAAGCCCACGGTATAGGCGCTGCCCTTGGTGCAGGCGATGTTGATGGTCTGCCCGCTCACCGCACTAAACCCACTGACCACCGGCGCGCTGCCGAAGCTGATATTCGGGGCGGTGATCTGGCAATCGTTGGTCACGGTCATGCTGACGGTCAGGGACGCCGTGCCGCTGCCAATGTCACGTCCCAGGCAAATGCCGCCAAGGCCGATCCCCGAGCAATAATTCCACACCCAGGCGATGCTCAATGTCTCGGTGTACACCCCGGCGGCGACGTTGCTGCCAGTGATGCTGCTCAGGTACAACGGCACAGTTTTCGCGCCGGGCCCGGCGATCAGGCCGATGCTCTGGGCGATGCCGCCAGCGCCGCCGAAATCGAATTGGCTGCCACGGGTGATGGGATAGCTGGTGCTGTTGTTGCCATAAATCGTGTAGCTGATCACATCACCGGTCGGCCCGACCAAACCGGTCTGGGGCGAGGTAATCGTGGCGTAAAAATGGTCGGTGGACACCAGCAGCGATATCAGCGCCGAGGTGCAACTCAACCCTGAGTTGGCCGTAGAGCTGGTTTGCGCGGCGGTGCGCACCGTCATCGAACTGATCGAACCAAAACTGGCCGGCACGGTGGACACCACCGAACACGCCGCCATGGCCTGCCCGCAAAACAACAAACCCACGCCATACAACCCTACGCTGCCCCTCACCTGAACACTCCCTGTTCAATCCCTCATTGGCACACTAATGGCCCGATCAAGGGCACGTCCTGTTGCTGCTCGTCCATATCGAAGGTTGCCTGGCAGGTGCGGCCCTGTCCCAAAGTGACCTGCAAGGTGTTGTGGGCGCTGAGGTTTTCCAGGTACACCAGGCCATCCCAGCCGACCACCGCCTGGGTGTTGCTTTGCTCGTGCACCACCAGGCTGCCCAGCGGCAACTCCTGATGCTGGCGGTCCACCAGGGTGATGCTTGCGGCGAGCACCCGGCGCAGGGGGAATTCCAGCAGGTAGCCACTGCCTCGGCGCACCGACACGCGCTGTTCCACATTGGGGCTTTGCACATTCGCCGGCAGGTTCAACGGGTCGATCTCGTATTTGCCGCGGTAATAGGCACTGCTCCACGGCACCAGCAAATGGCCGTTGCGGTCGGTCTGGCCCACCAGCTGGTTTTCGTAGCGCACCGGAATCCCGGCAAAGCCCTGGGTGCTCACGACCACAAAGGCGTCATTGATGCGGTTGGCGGCAAAGGTTTCGCCGCCCATCCACACCAGTGAGCCGCTGGCATCGGCCCAGCGCGTCATGGCCTCGCTGCTGCCGTACACGCCGGCCTGCAACTGCACCGACTGCAAGCGCCAGGTCAGGTCGGCCTGTCGATAGCTGGGGGCATCGCCCTGGGCATAGCCGAGGTTGTAGCCCACCCCGCCTTCGCTGGGCACCGCGCGGCTGTAGTTGATGCGCTGGCGACTGGCGCCGTCCTTGCTGCGCTCGGTACTCAAGGCCAGGCTGCCGTTGAGGTCGAACGGGATGACCAGTTGCGCCTGCATGGCCCAGTTGCTGTCACCGATTTCGCGGTTGGCTGACAGATAAAAGCTGGTGTTGCGCCACAACGGTTTGCTCCAGCTCAGGTTGAGCAGGCGCGTGCGCGAGTCGTCCGCCGCCTGCACGTCGAAATAACCCAGGCCCAGGCTGCCGAAACGTTGGAGGTTGAGACTCAGGGTCACCTGCTCGCTGCGCTTGCTGAGGCTGGCGTAAGGGGTATCGACCAGAGTCAGGTCGGCGTAGTCGTCGCGGCGCTCCACCCGTTGGTACATAAAGCTGTAGCGCGTGCTGTTGTACTGGTAACCGAGGCTCAGTTGCTGGCCCGTGCGGCTGTCGAACTGGCTCTGGCTGAGGGCGGTATTGAGCACGCCGAAGTTGCCCAGGCGCAGGTTGCCGCCGAGCCCGCCGAGGGTCAGGTCGCTGGAGGCTTCGGCGTGGCTTTCCAGGGTCAGGTTATCGGAATAGCCGTAGCGGAACGTGCCACTGGCCACGCCCGGCCCGTAGCCGAAGTCCCGCAGGGTGTAGTCACGGCGCAAGGTACCGGCGGCCAGCGAAAAATCCGTCAAGCCTTGTTGCAGCAAGGTGCTGGTGACGTAGAACGGCACCGTGGTCGACACTTGGCGTCCCAGGGCGTCGGTAGTGACCACCACGGCCTCGCCGGCACCGTTGATAAACGGGATGTTGGTCAGGGTGTAGGGGCCGGGTTGCAACTGTGCGCTGTCGGATTTATAGCCGTTGATAAACAGATCCACCGACGACGGCACCGCCGCCTCACCGGCAAACTGCGGCAAGGGGTACGTGACCAGGTCGGGGCGCACGGCAAAGTCCCGCGACAGTTGCACCCCGCCCAGGCGCACCGAACTGCTCCAGGGCAGCGCACCGCTGATCACGTCGCCAGCCTCGTAGGTCAGCAGGCGCTCATCGTCGGAGAAACGCCAGGTGGTGTCGTAACGTCGGTAACCATTGTTGAGGGTACCGCCGCTGACTCCGTCGGACAGGGTCTGGCGCAGTTGCCCGGTGTTGGACAAGGTGCCCCAGGTGTCGAACAGCCGCACTTCGTTCCACGCCGCGAGGTAACTGCCGCCGTCGTCGGTGTCATTGAAATACACGTCATAGTTGAGCAAGGCGCCGAAGCTGCTCATGGCCTGGGTACGCGGATAGGTATTGCGGTTGCCGATGAACTGTTCCTGCAGCCAGGAAGGCGGCACATCCAGCAGCAGGCGCTGGCCGTTGCTGTCGTAGTCGCTGTGCAGGCCCGGCACCTGGTCCAGGGCCACACTGCCGACGGGCTCACCGGGCAGTTTCATGCCCACGTCCTGCAACGCGCTGGCCGGCACAAACAGCTGGCCGGCGCGCTGCTCGACCGCGATAACGCGGCCGGTGTCCATCTGGTTGACCACCAGTTCCAGAAACAGCTGTGCATCGGCAACTGCCTCCATGCTGCCGGGCGGCGGCGGCAAGTCGCCCGCCATCGCTGCGCCCCACAGCCCGCTTGCCACTGCCACCGACGGCCATAAAACCCGAGCCCAACCGCGACTCACCATGGCGTTGTGTCCTTCAATGGACATCTCCATCCTGTGAAAACCCGGGCGTGTGCCCGTTGCGCTACATAACGGTTAGCGCTTGGGCGCCAGGCTCTCCAGTTGCGGCGCGCCGTTGACCCTGACCTGCAACGGCTGGTCGGCCGATACGGCATCCGGCACCGGCCAGCGCATGCTCGCGCCCGGCAGCACATAGCCGAGCAAACCGTCCACCAACGGCCGGGTCTGCCCGCCCTGTTTGAATGACGCATCGGTAAGCCGCGCATGCACGGCGCCCTGGTTGCGCACCTCGATGTAGTTGCGCCCTGCCACGTTGACCTTTTGCCAGCTTAACTGCGGCTTGCCCGCGCCCTTGGGATCGCGCTGCCGGGTAGCGTCATCTTTGCTCCACAAGCCGGCGCCGTAGGCAAACAGCGGCACCGAATAACGCATCTGAAAGCGAATCGCCGCCGCCGTGTTCTTGCCCTCCGGCGGCGCCGGCACCTGCAACGCCGAGGGGATTTCATCAATGATGATGCGATAGGCCAACTCCTGCCCCGGCGGCACTTCCCGGGTGCGGGTCAGGCGCACCAGTTGCTTCTGGCCCGGCTCGATCTTGGCCACCGGCGGGCTGCCGATCACATCGCGCTGGTTCTGGTACTGCTCGTCAAAGCCATTCTGGCTCCAGGCAAACACGCGGATCTGCAGGTTGGCGGTCTCGGTGCCACGGTTCTCCAGCCACAGCGCGCTGGCCTGTTGGTCAGCCTCCAGCACCGGGTCGATGGGCCAGATCAGCACCGAACTGGCCGCCTGTACAAACCCTGCCGAGCACAACGCCCCCAAGGCGAAACCCGCGGTCCATAACCGTCGCAAAGCACAACCCATGACACCCCTCCTTAAAACCGTTAGCCCTACCACGTCAGCTGCACCTGCAGCGTGTCGCTGTACGTCCCCCCAGGCTGATTGCCCGGTAAAACCACCCGCCCGTAAATCGGCAGGCTGATGTTGCTCGCATCGCTGTAGGTCACGCTGACGCTCTGGTTGATCCCCAGGCTCTGGCTGAACGCCGCATCGCGAAACAATTGGTAAGCCACCCGCGCGCTACCACTGTTGAGCTGCAAATTGCGTCCGGTGCTGCTGTACAGGCCGCCATCCACGCTCATGCTCAGGGCCACGCCCGGCGTGCATTGCAGGGTTACGCCGCCAGTGAGAGCCGCTGTGACCGTGCTGGTGGCCAGGGCCGAATAGCTGCCGTAGGCCAAGGTGCCGTAGTTGGCGCCGCCGCCCACAATCAGACAGCCCGGCGTGATGGTCGCACTCACCTGGAAGCTCTGGTTGACCACCGCCGACAGCGGCAACGGTATCGCCAGGCCGATGGCGAGCAACACCCTGGGCCACATCGTTAGAACGTCAGTTCCACGGCCACGGTGTCGGTGTAGGTGCCCGCCGGCAGTCCCGCCTTGCCCACCGCCCGGCCGTAAAGGTTGACGGTCTGCGCCACGCCGGTACTGGTGGCGAGGGTCACCACGCCGTCAATCGCCAATAGCGCTGAACGCCCGCTGTCAGTGTAGAAATCGTAGGGCACGAAGTTACCCACGCCATCGGCCAGCGCACGGGTGCCACCGGGGGAAGCACCGTCGTGGGCGCCGGCACGCACCTTGATCGTTGGCGCGGTGCCAGCCGAACACAGGATCGACAACGCCCCGCCGGTACCGGTGCCGCCGAGCAGCTGGGCGTCGGCATTGGTAAACAGGCTGTTGGTGGTGCCGAAGTTCAAGCTACCGAAATTCAGCCCGGTGGCCGCTCCAGAGCCGTTGACCTGGCAACTGGCGATCAAGGTCAGGCTGGAACTGATCTGCCCGGTCACCGTGGTCGCCGCGTTCAGGCTGGACGCCAGCCCCAGGCCCAGGGCACAGAGGCCGATTCGCGATACAAGTACATGCATGATATCCATCCTCATGGTTTACCAATCCAGAGTCACCGTCAGGGTGTCTGTGTAGAGGCCGGCCGGTAGGGCCCTGGTATTCGCCACCACGGAACCGAATACCGGGATCGGTACCTGGGTGCCCTGGGTCACGACGAAATTGCGTTGCTGGCCGATCCTGTAGGCACTGCGCCCCTGGGGGTCAGCCGACAGTCGATAGGGAATGGTCTGGCGGCCATTGCTCAGGCGCCGCGTGGTCCCGTCGCCGTTAGCCCCCCCATCGATGGTCACCGTGAAACTGCTGACCACCGAAGGATTGCAGGACACCGACAGCGGCGCCTTGTCGCCATCGGAGATCGCCGCGTCCAAGGTCTCGTTCCACGTCGGCCCCTGGCTGCCAAAGTCCAACAGCGCGGTGCCGCCTTCGGGTGTGACCGGCGCGGTTTCCACGCCCTTGCTCACTTCGCAACTGGCGGTGATTACCAACCGCGCATGGACCTGGCCGTTGACCACCGCCGCCTGCGCGTCATCCGCCAGCAACAGCAGGCCACCCAGGGCCGTCACGGCCAGGTAGCGGCTTACCATGTGACCGTGACCTTGAGCAGGTCGGAATAACGGCCGACGGCGGGGATGTCCTTGAGCGGTTCGATGCGCCCATACAGCGGCAGGTCGACAGAGCCAGTGTCCGGCACGCGGCCACTGATCGGCACGTCCACCGGCAAGGGGATCAGCCGCGCGGCGTCAGCATAGATTCGATAGGGAATGGGCCGGCTGGAGGGCGCCGGATTGGCGAGATAACGCACTTCGCCGGCGCCGCCATGCAGGCCGCCGTCAACGCGCATTTGGTAAGGCGTGTCGGGGTTACATTCCAGGCGCGGCTGGCGCTGGCTGATCAGGGCCGCACTCAGGGGGCCGGCCGGGTCATCCAGACGCGGGCCGCTGCCGAAATCCAATACGCCAAGTTGCTCGATGCCCGCATTGCGGGTGGTGCCCACCAACTGGCAACCCCGCTGCACGTCGATGCGCACCTGCACCTGGAGTTGCGCAGCAAACACCGTGTTGCAGAGCATCGTGCCCATGACAGCCAATACCGACGGTCCCTTCACAGCCCCAATTCCTTATACAGGGGTGACAACTGTGTATGAGGTTAGCCAGTTAACGCGAAAGTGCCAGTTTGCAAGGCTTGGGGCCCTTCACCATTGGTCAAATGGCATCGGGCGTCCTACAGTGAGCGACCACCGTAATACAGAGTGTTTATTCTTGGCCGTGCTTGCCCTGCTCCAGCGCCTGCTGGGTAAAAAAACCGACGCCTCGGACGCCTCGCCTATCCCGGCGTATTTTCAAAAAAAGGCCGAACAACAGGGCTATACCCTCAGTGATGGGCAAATCCGGGCGATTACCGCCCTGAATCGCGAAGCTCAACACCTGCTCAACGGCCAGGCCACGCGCAGCCTGTACCTGCATGGCCCGGTGGGGCGTGGCAAAAGCTGGCTGCTGGATGGATTTTTCCAGGCACTGCCCATCGCCGAGAAGCAACGTGTGCATTTCCACACTTTCTTCGCCCGGCTGCACCAAGGCATGTTCCTGCACCGCGGACATGATGATGCTCTGGGCGTCACGCTGGACGAGCTGCTGGCCGGCTGCCGAGTGCTGTGTTTCGACGAATTCCATGTGCACGATATCGGCGATGCGATGCTCATCAGCCGTTTGTTCAAGGCCCTGTTCCAGCGCGGTGTGCTGGTGTTGGTGACCTCCAACTACCCACCCGAAGGCTTGCTGCCCAATCCGCTGTATCACGAGCGTTTCAAACCGGTGATCGAGCTGATCGCCGCGCGCATGGAGGTGCTGGAAGTCAGTGCGCCTCAGGACTTTCGCAGCCTGGCCCAGGCCCACGCGCAACAGCGCTTCACGGGCGGCCAGTACGTCTGGCCAGGTACCGCTGGCCAGCGTGAAAGCCTGGGCCTGCCTGCCACAGATTGCCCGGCGCAAACCCTGAAGGTCGGCACTCGGCAGTTAACGTGCCGAGGCCATCAGGCACGCACCATCGCGTTCACCTTCAATGACCTGTGCGAACAACTCACGGCGGTCATGGATTACCTGTTGTTGTGCCAGGACTTCGACCACTGGATCATCGACGGCCTGCCGCAGTTGGCCGAATGCCCCATCGCCGTGCAACAGCGCTTTATCAACCTGGTAGACGTGCTCTACGACCAGGACAAGCAAGTGACGCTGATCGGCCATCAGCCCTTGGATAAATGCCTGGAAGGCCAAGCCATCGACCTCGCCCGCACCGCCAGTCGCCTGCGCCAATTGCAGACGCTGTGCCCGCAAACCGCGTCCGAGCCGCTATCATGAGCGCCTTTTACGCCCTCTTCCGAGCACCGCGCCCTGCATGAATACCCTCGCCCAACTCAAGGCTGGCCAATTGGCTGGCGTTACGCGCCTGGACCTGGCCTGCGGGCTGACCGAGTTTCCCCGGGAAATCTTCGAACTGGCCGACTCGCTGGAAATCCTCAACCTCACCGGCAACGCCCTGAGCAGCTTGCCCGACGACCTGCACCGCCTGACGAACCTGCGCGTGCTGTTCTGTTCGGACAACGCCTTTACCGAACTGCCGCAATGCCTGGGCCAGTGCGCCAAGCTGAGCATGATCGGCTTCAAGGCCAACCAGATCAGCCAGGTAGCCGCCGCTGCCCTGCCGCCACAATTGCGCTGGCTAATCCTCACCGACAACTGCATCCGCCAATTGCCCGATGAACTGGGTCAGCGCCCGTTACTGCAAAAGTTGATGTTGGCCGGTAACCAGTTGACCGACCTGCCGCCAAGCCTGGCCCAGTGCCAAAACCTGGAGTTGATCCGCATCGCCTCCAACCGCCTCACCCAACTACCGCAGTGGCTGCTGACCCTGCCGAGCCTGACCTGGCTGGCCTACGCCGGCAACCCGGTGGAAATGGCCGTGCAGGTGAGCAGTGATGAGGCGACGCCGAACATCGCCTGGCAGGAACTGGACATGGGCGAAGTCCTTGGCGAAGGCGCTTCGGGGATTATTCGCAAGGCGCTGTGGAAACCCCGGGCGTTGCCGGTCGCGGTCAAGCTGTACAAGGGCACCATCACCAGCGACGGTTCACCGCTGCATGAAATGCAAGCCTGCATCGCTGCCGGCCTGCATCCCAGCCTGATCAAGGTTGAAGGACGCGTCGTCGGCCATCCCGATAACCAGGCCGCCCTGGTGATGGAGCTGATCGACCCCAGTTACCGCAACCTCGCAGCCCTGCCGAGCCTGGCGTCGTGCACGCGGGATGTCTACGCACCCACCACCCGTTTCAGCCTGGACGTAGCACTGCGCATGGCGCAGGGCATTGCTTCGGTGGCGGCGCACCTGCATCGGCACGGCATTACCCATGGTGACCTGTATGGTCACAATATTTTGTGGAACGCAGAAGGTGATTGCTTGCTGGGAGACTTTGGCGCGGCCTCCTTCCATGCCACGGCGGACACGTTGGAAACCCGCGCGCTGCAGCGTATTGAAGTGCGCGCGTTCGGAGTGTTGCTGGGGGAATTGTTGGAGCGGGTTGAGGCCAGTGACGAAGGCTTGCAGGCACTTCAACAACGCTGCTGCCAGCCGGATGTGCTGGCGCGGCCGGGCTTTGAAGAAATTGAGGTCTTGCTCGAATCTATGCAACACCACTAAACCAATGTGGGAGCGGGCTTGCTCGCGAATGCGGTGGAACAGCCAATACATCTGTTGACTGTCACACCGCATTCGCGAGCAAGCCCGCTCCCACAGGTTGACCGCGTGTACTCAGATAAACATCAGCCCGCCAGGCCGACAAACATATCCTGCACATCATCATGGTTGTCCAGGCCTTCCAGGAACGCCTCGACTTCAGCCATCTGCTCATCGGTCAAACCGCTGACCGGGTTCTTGGAGATATAGCCCAGCTTGGCCGACAGCACGGTAAAGCCCTGCTCCGGCAAGGCTTTCTGCACGGCATCCAGGTCGGTGGTTTCGGTAATGAACAAGGTGGAGCCTTCTTCACCCTCTTCAAAGTCCTGGGCGCCGGCTTCGATGGCGGCCATTTCTGGATCGGCGTCTGGCGTGTCCGGCGATGCTTCGATCAGGCCCACATGGTTGAAATCCCAGGCCACCGAACCGGAAGCGCCCAGTTGGCCCTTGCGGAAGGCCACGCGGATTTCCGCCACGGTGCGGTTGATGTTGTCGGTCACGCACTCGACGATCAAAGGCACCTGGTGCGGCGCGAAACCTTCGTAGGTCACGCGGTGGTATTGCACGGTCTCACCGAGCAGACCGGCGCCCTTTTTGATTGCGCGGTCCAGGGTTTCCTTGGGCATCGAGGCTTTTTTGGCCTGTTCCACCACCAGGCGCAGGTGCGCGTTGGTCGCGGTATCGGCGCCGTTGCGGGCGGCGATGGTGATTTCTTTCACCAGCTTGCCGAAAATCTTGCCCTTGGCATTGGCTGCCGCTTCTTTATGTTTGACTTTCCACTGTGCGCCCATGACTCACTCTCTTATTTCCATCGCGCCGAAACGTCTACTGGCCGGCGCTTTGGGGGCAGAGTTTATAGCGCGAGAACGCTTCGTTCCACCAAAAAACCGGCCAGGGTACTCAGGTGCGCAAGGGTTTGATCACCGCATTGCGGTCCGGCACAAAATCCCCCGCCTGGGCCAGTACGGCGGGCCTGGCATTCCAGTAGGGCATCAGCACCAACGAAGAAAACAGCGCCGCACCGGCAAACACGATAAATACCGTCACGGTATCGAAATAGCCTGGCAGCAAACCACCCAGAATCGCCCCCACCGAACCGCAGCCGTTCACAAAACCCGCGGCGGTAGCGCCGGCCTTGGCGGTGCCGAAGTCGATGGCCGCCGTGCTGCTGATCATTGAGTCGGGCCCATACAGCGTCAGCCCCATGACAAACAGCAACGTCATCACCAGCACCACACTGCCGGTGTGCAGCGCGCCCATGAAAAGCGCCAGGGCAACCGTCAGCGCCAACAGGCTCAGCACACAGGCGGGCATGCGCCGGGCGCCGAACAGTTTGTCGGAGGCCAGGCCGATCAACACTGGCCCCAGTAAACCAGCCAACTCAAACGCGGTGGGCACGATGGCGGCGCCGACCTTGCCCACCGACGGCATCTGCTCGTAGACGATCACCGGCCCCCACAACAGAATCGCGTAGCGCGCCGGCTTGAGCAGGAAGTACGCCAGCCCCAGGGTCAACACTGTGCGGTTACGCAGGATCGCGCGCAGGGGTTCGAGTACGCTGACGCGCTGCTGGGCGGCCAACTGCTCGGCGCTCAGCACCGGCTCAGGCTCGACTGCCGGCAAGCCCACATCCTGCGGGGTATTGCGCTGGAACATAAAGAACAGCACGGCCACCACCGCTACCACTGCGGCACTGGAAATAAACGCCGCATGCCAACTACCGATCAGCGTATAGGCCCACCAACCGGCAAACGGTGACGCGACCAATCCGCCGAACGCGTAACACGAACTCCATAACCCCAGCACCCGCCCACGCTGCTGGGCCGGGAAGAAACTGCCGAGGTTCTTGCACAGCCCCGACCAGCCAGTGGACTGGGCCAAGCCCTGTACCAACATGCAGGTAACAAAGATCGGCAAGGTGGCAAAGGTGCCCATCACCAGCGCTGCGCCTGCGGAAATCAGCAAGCCACCGAGCACCACCACCCGTGGTCCAAAGCGGTCGGCAAGCATGCCCCAAGTGAACTGGCCTACGGCATACGCGGCGAGGTAGAGCCCATCCAGGTTGGCCATCATCATTTTGTCGAGGGGGAAACTCGGGTCGTCGCCGATCCCCAGCTTCGCCACTGAAAACGCTTTGCGGGTGAAATAGAGCGCGGCATACGCCAGCCAGGTGATGGCAAAAATCTGCACGCGCCAACGCTTGATGCTACCCATAGGGATATTCATGGTGGTTCTGACCTCAGGTGTGAGTGTGCCGGCAGAATCGAAAGAAAACGCCTGTTGTTTTTATGGTTGAGCACTGCAATGCCGGGCCTTGGAGAGCGCGGTATTGGTCAGATGGGTGCGGTGTGCCTGCCCCCATGGCAGCCGTGGTTGTAGGACTCAACCTACGGCGACTGAGGCGCATGAAAGCAATGGCTGACTCATAGGTAAAATCGATTTATCGTATTTCAAATATAAGCCCAGCTTGTAAGAGGACGCGCTATGTCGGTTTCCCATGCCCAGCTCAAAGCCTTCCATGCGGTGGCCATTCACGGCAGTTTTACCGGGGCGGCCGAACGCCTGTTCCTGACCCAGCCTGCGATTTCCGACCAGGTGCGCAAACTGGAAGAGCGCTTCGGCGTGTTGCTGTTCCACCGCAACAAGCGCTCGGTGCGCCTGACCGATCTGGGTGAGCGCCTGCTGGGCATCACCCAGCGCCTGTTTGTGATCGAAGCCGAAGCCGAAGAATTGCTGCAGGATTCGCGCGCCCTGCTCACCGGCACCCTTACCCTGGCGGTGGATGCACCCGTGCACGTACTGCCGCAGATTGCGCGCTTCTGCCAGCGCTACCCTGGGATCAGCGTGAAAATCGAAACCGGCAACACCGATGAGTCGCTGTCGCGCCTTTACAACTACCAGGCCGACCTGGCGCTGTTGGGGCGCGATGTCGATGATCCGCGCCTGTTGTCACTGCCGCTGCCCGACGATCAACTTCTGGCTTTTGTCGCACGTGACCATGCCTGGGCCGGGCGCGAATCGATCTGCCTGGCCGACCTCGATAACACTCCGCTGGTGCTGCGGGAAACCGGCTCGGTCACCCGTCAAACCCTGGAGCAGGAAATGCGCCAGGCCGGCCTGCGCATTCGCCCGGCCATCCAGGTGGAAGGCCGCGAAGCCGCCCGGGAAGCCGTGGTGGTGGGAATTGGCGTGGGCGTGGTGTCGGCGGCAGAGTTCGGCGCCGACGCGCGGGTATACGCCATGCCGATCCGCGATTGCACACAGCGCATGAAAGAAACCCTGGTGTGCCTGAAAGAGCAGAGTTCACGCCGCGTGGTCGCGACCTTCCTGGAGATCGTGCGTGAGAGCCTTCACGCCAACTCGAAAAACGCCTGAATCAAGCGCAGCGAGCGGCGCCGCTCCATGCAGCCGAGCATGTGCCGGTTCAGCAGGCCATCGCCCAGGATCGGTACCGCCTGTACACGCGGGTCCGGGCTGACCTCCATCGACGACACCACGCCCACCCCTAACTCTGCCGCCACCGCTTCGGTCACGGCTTCACGACTGTCCAGTTCCAGCAGCACCTTGGGTTGCACATTCGCCGCCAGGCACGCGTCATCAAAAGTGCGGCGGGTGATGGAGCTCGGCTCGCGCAGCACCATGATCACCTCATGCAGCTGCGCCAGTTCAATACCGCTGGCCTGCCTGGCCCACGGATGCGCAGCCGGCACCAAGGCGCAAATCCGTGACTCGTCCAGGGGTTGCAAGTGCAGGCCATTGCGCGGCTCCACCTCGGTGAGCACCGCCACATCGGCATGTTCGGACAGCAGCGCCGCCAGGGTTTCCTGAGCATTGCCCAAACGCAGGTTCACGGTAATGCCAGGGTAGCGCGCGCGCAGGCTGGCGATCATCGGCATGACCAAGTGAGGGCCGTCCGCCGCCACTTCCAGGCGCCCGGTGAGCAACTGGCGGTTGGCCTCCAGCATGGTTTGCGCCTCGTCGACCAAACCGAAGATCGCCCGCGTGATGGCCGCCAGGCGTGCGCCCTCCTCGGTCAACTCCACCCGGCGGGCGGTGCGGCGCAACAGCGGGATCTGGTAGTGCTCCTCAAGCGCCTTGATATGCCCGGTCACTGCCGGCTGGCTGATAAACAGCCGAGCCGCCGCGCGGGTAAAACTGCCCTCACGGGCCACGGCATCGAATGCACGCAGTTGGAACAGGTTCATCGTTATCGGCCTCACTGATAGCTCGCATAACAACAAACAATTTGATTGATGACAAGCCAAACTGCAATTTAGGCGCCGTAGCTTGAACCCCAACACCTTGCGAGGATTTGATATGCCCACTGCCGCGCCGATCCTGTTGACCCCCGGCCCCCTGACCACCTCGGCCCGCACCCGCCAGGCGATGATGGTGGATTGGGGGTCGTGGGACGACCGCTTCAACCAGCTCACAGCCAGTGTGTGCACGCAGCTGCTGGCGATCCTCAACGGTGCGGACAGCCACCACTGCGTGCCGCTGCAAGGCAGCGGCACCTTCGCCGTCGAAGCGGCGATCGGCACCTTGGTTCCTCGCAATGGCAAGGTGCTGGTGTTGATCAACGGCGCCTACGGCAAGCGCCTGGCGAAAATCTGCGAGGTGCTTGGCCGCGAATTCAGCACCTTTGAAACCGCCGAGGACGAGCCCACCACTGCCGCCGATGTGGATCGCCTGTTGAGCTCTGACAGCGCCATCACCCACGTTGCGCTGATCCATTGCGAAACCAGCACGGGCATTCTCAACCCGTTGCCGCAGATCGCCGAGGTGGTCAAACGCCACGGCAAGCGCCTGATCATCGACGCCATGAGTTCCTTCGGCGCGCTACCGATTGATGCCCGTGAAATCCCCTTCGACGCGCTGATTGCCGCCTCGGGCAAATGCCTGGAAGGCGTGCCGGGGATGGGCTTTGTCTTTGCCGAAAAAGCGGCGCTGGCTGCGTCCCAGGGCAACTGCCATTCCCTGGCGATGGACCTGTTCGACCAGCACACCTATATGGCCAAGACCGGACAATGGCGCTTCACCCCGCCGACCCACGTGGTTGCCGCCCTGCATGAGGCGCTGCTGCAATACGCAGAAGAAGGCGGCCTGCCCGCCCGCCATCAACGCTACGCGGACAACTGCCAGGCACTGCTGGATGGCATGGCCGCGCTGGGCCTGCGCAGCTTTCTGCCAGCGGCAATCCAGGCGCCGATCATCGTCACCTTCCACGCCCCGAAAGACCCGCGCTACCAGTTCAAGGACTTCTACGAACGGGTCAAGGCCAAGGGTTTCATCCTGTACCCCGGCAAATTGACCCAGGTGGAAACCTTTCGCGTGGGTTGCATCGGCCATGTCGACGCGGCCGGCATGCGCGCGGCGGTCGAGGCCATCGCCGAGGTGCTGCAAGAAATGGAAGTGTTGGACATTTGACCCCCCCATTACCACAGGATCTGAACCATGAACTATCAAAACCCCAACACCCTCCAGGCCGTTATCCTCGACTGGGCCGGCACCGTGGTCGATTTCGGCTCCTTCGCCCCCACGCAGATTTTTGTCGAGGCCTTCGCCGAGTTCGACGTGCAGGTGTCTATCGAGGAAGCCCGTGGCCCGATGGGCATGGGCAAGTGGGACCATATCCGCACCCTCTGCGACCAGCCGCAGGTTGCCGAACGCTACCGCAAGGCGTTCGGCCGCACCCCGACCGACGACGACGTGACCGCCATCTACCAGCGCTTCATGCCGCTGCAGATCGAGAAGATCGCTGAACACTCGGCCCTGATCCCCGGCGCCCTCGACACCATTGCAGCGCTGCGGGCGCAAGGGATCAAGATCGGCTCCTGCTCCGGCTATCCCAAGCAAGTGATGGACAAGGTCGTGGCCCTGGCCGCCACCAACGGCTATGTCGCCGACCACGTCGTGGCTACCGACGAAGTCCCCAACGGTCGCCCTTGGCCGGCCCAGGCACTGGCCAACGTGATCGCCCTGGGCATTGATGATGTGGCCGCCTGCGTGAAGGTCGACGACACCGTGCCGGGCATTCTCGAAGGCCGACGTGCCGGCATGTGGACCGTGGCCCTGACCTGCTCGGGCAACGCGCTGGGCCTCACCTACGAGCAATTCCGCGCTCTGGACAGCGACACACTGGCTAGCGAGCGCCAGCGCATCGAGGCGATGTTCGAAGCTTCACGTCCACACTACCTGATTGACACCATCACCGATCTGCCACGGGTCATCAGTGACATCAACCAGCGCCTGGCCCGCGGGGAAATGCCGCAGGCCTACTGACCGAAGTCAAGACAAGGGCATTGGCAACAAGCGCAGCGCTCAAAACAGGCATACAGTTAATGCACTCCATCGCTAAAGAATGGAGGTATGCCCTGATGAGTGAGGAACACAGCGATGCCGTGGAAAAATTCCGATACGCGCTACAGCACTATGTCCATTGCGTTGCACTGGTTGATGGTGGTGCTGCTGGCGGTGGTCTACGCCTGCATTGAACTGCGCGGGCAATTCCCCAAAGGCAGCGGCGCACGCACGCTGATTGTGGAAATGCACTTTATGCTCGGCCTTACCGTGTTTGTGCTGGTATGGCTGCGCCTGTTCGCACGCAGCCTGGGGGTGGCGCCGAAGATCGTGCCGGCACCGCCGCAATGGCAGAATCTGCTGGCGAAGCTGATGCACTGGGCGCTGTATGCGTTGATGATCGGGTTGCCGATTGCCGGTTGGTTGATCGTCAGTGCCAAAGGGCATTCGGTGATGTTCTATGGAATGGAATTGCCGCCGCTGATCGCGGAAAACAAGGCGCTGGCCGAGGAGATTGAAGGCTGGCATGTGCTGTTCGCCCAGGTCGGTTATTGGTTGATCGGGCTGCATGCACTGGCGGGGATCTTTCATCATTATGTGGTGCGCGATAACACGGCGCTGCGCATGATGCCGGGTGGGAGGAGGCTTTAAGCCAACCCATTCATCGACTGAACTCAGGCCATCAGTTAAGCGCAACTCCCCTGTGGGAGCGGGCTTGCCCGCGAAGGCGGTGTGTCAGCCACAGTATCTCCTACTGCACTACCGCCTTCGCAGGCAAGCCCGCTCCCACAAGGGGTTTGCGTCAGTCGCTGAAGCCTCGGCGGCCTTGCAGGCCGCCGGTGTGGATGAAGATCAGGCGCGTGCCGGGGGCAAAGCGTCCGGCCTCGATCTGCTGTTTCAATGCCAGCAGCGCCTTGCCGGTGTAGACCGGTTCCAACGGTAGACCGCATGCTTGCTCGGTGCACTGGATGAAGTCCAGCAACAGCGGATCGACCTTGGCAAAGCCACCGCGACTGGCGTCCAGCAATGTATAGCCGTCCTGCACGATGGCACTCACGTTCTGCGCTACACCGTGATCATCCGGCACCGCCAGAGCACCATACACCCGATGCGCACCCGCCTCCGCCAGTGCCAGCCCCGCCACTGTCGTGCCGGTACCTGCCGCCAGCCACCAGGCGTCGTAATCGGTCCAACCGAGGCTGCCCAACTGCGCCCGCGCCTGCTCGACCAACACGCCACAGCCCTGCGCACCGGCCAGCCCACCGCCGCCTTCAGGTATCGGATGGAGGTGGGGATATTGTTCGCGCCAAGGCAGCCAAAAGCCCGGCTCGTGGCGTGCGCGATAGCCGCCATAACCGAGCCAATGCAGTTGCATGCCGAAGGCCTTGAGGTCGAGCACCGTGGGTGTGTCTTGAGGATGGCCGCGCAACAGGCCGACGGTGGGGAAATCAAAGCGCTTGCCCGCGGCCGCCAATGCGTGCAGATGATTGGAGTAGGCTCCGCCGAGGCTGATAATACCTGACGCTCCGGCATCGCGAGCCTGGGCCAAGTGCTCGGTGAGCTTGAACCACTTGTTGCCGCTGATCAGCGGATCGATACGGTCCAGGCGCAGCACGGCCAGCTCGACGCCGTTCAGCCAATCCAGTTGCAAAGGTTCAAGGGGCGCGTGGGGCAGCCAGTCGAAAGGACCCATGTGGGCGCATCTGCATGAAAAAAGGGGCGGTAGTCTAACACCGCCCCTATTGTCGCCTTACAACTCGGCCGCCAGGCGCGAGCCCTGGTTGATGGCGCGCTTGGCGTCCAGTTCGGCCGCCACATCGGCGCCGCCGATCAGGTGCACGTTCTGGTTGGCTGCGACCAGGCCGTCGTGCAATTCGCGCAGCGGGTCCTGGCCGGCGCAGATGACGATATTGTCCACCGCCAGGACTTGCGGCTCGCCCTCAGCGCCGATGCGGATATGCAAGCCTTCATCGTCGATCTTCAGGTACTCAACGCTGTTGAGCATCTGCACCTGCTTGTTCTTCAAGCCGGTGCGGTGGATCCAGCCCGTGGTCTTGCCCAGGCCGTCGCCCACCTTGGAAGCCTTGCGTTGCAGCAGGAACACTTCACGGGCCGGTGCATGGCGCTCGGGTTTGATCCCGGCCACGCCGCCACGGGCTTGCAGTTGGGTGTCGATGCCCCATTCTTTCCAGAACGCCTCGCGATCCAGGCTGGTGGAGACGCCTTGGTGCACGAGGAATTCAGACACGTCAAAACCGATGCCACCGGCGCCGATCACGGCCACGCGCTTGCCCACCGGCTTGCGCTCAAGGATCACGTCCAGGTAACTCAGGACCTTGGCGTTGTCGACACCGGGAATCGCCGGGGTACGCGGTGCGATGCCGGTGGCCAGGATCACCTCGTCATAACCACCCGCTACCAGTTGCGCAACGTCCACACGGGTGTTGAGGCACAGCTCGACGTGGGTGGTCTGCAATTTGCGCTTGAAATAACGCAGGGTCTCGAAGAACTCTTCCTTGCCCGGCACGCGCTTGGCGATATTGAACTGGCCGCCGATCTCGCTGGCCGAGTCGAACAAGGTCACTTGATGTCCGCGCTCGGCGGCCACGGTGGCAGCGGCCAGACCCGCGGGGCCTGCGCCGACGACCGCGACCTTTTTGATCTGCTTGACCGGCAGGTAATTGAGTTCGGTTTCGTAGCACGCCCGCGGGTTGACCAGGCAGGTGGTGAGCTTGCCGCCAAAGGTGTGGTCCAGGCAGGCCTGGTTGCAGCCGATGCAGGTATTGATCTCATCAGCGCGCCCGGCAGCGGCCTTGTTGACGAACTCGGGGTCGGCGAGAAACGGCCGCGCCATCGAGACCATATCGGCGTCGCCTTCGGCCAGGATCTGCTCAGCAATTTCCGGAGTGTTGATGCGGTTGGTGGTGATCAGCGGGATCTGTACCGAACCGCGCAATTTGGCCGTGACTTTACTGAACGCACCACGGGGTACCTTGGTGGCGATGGTCGGGATGCGGGCTTCGTGCCAGCCGATACCGGTGTTGATGAGCGTCGCGCCGGCCTGTTCGATGGCTTTGGCCAACTGCACGATTTCTTCCCAGACGCTGCCGCCTTCCACCAGGTCGAGCATCGACAGGCGGAAGATGATAATGAAGTTCGGGCCTACGGCTTCGCGTACCCGGCGCACGATTTCCACCGCCAGGCGCATGCGATTTTCAAAGCTGCCGCCCCAACGGTCGGTGCGATGGTTGGTGTGGGCGGCAAGGAACTGGTTAATGAAATAGCCTTCGGAACCCATGATTTCGACGCCGTCATACCCGGCGACCTGGGCCAGCAGCGAGCAGGTGACAAAATCCTGGATCTGCTTTTCGATGCCCTCTTCATCCAATTCCTTGGGCTTGAACGGGTTGATGGGCGCCTGGATAGCGCTCGGTGCCACCTGCTTGGGGCTGTAGGCGTAACGCCCGGCGTGGAGGATCTGCATGCAGATCTTGCCACCCGCGTCGTGCACGGCCTGGGTGACGATCTTGTGCTTGCGCGCCTCTTCTTCGGTGGTCAGCTTGGCTGCACCGGCGTACACGCCGCCCTCGTCATTGGGGCCGATACCGCCGGTGACCATCAGGCCCACGCCGCCACGGGCACGCTCGGCAAAGTAAGCGGCCATACGCTCGAAACCGCCGGGCTTTTCTTCCAGGCCAGTGTGCATCGAGCCCATCAGGGTACGGTTGCGCAAGGTGGTAAAACCCAGGTCCAACGGGGCCAGCAGGTGCGGGTAGGCAGCAGCGGTCATGGTACAGCTCCACAACGGATCATCACGGGACGTGGCGCACTCGAACGGCGTGCCATCGGTTTATGTCCCACAGACTAAGAGGCGGTGGACCACGGCTCAATGACTGAAACTGACAAGTTATTGATCCAAATGCACAGTGCCCCTTGGCAAGCCACGCCATGGGCCCTACCCTAGTCGCGAACCCTGCACCTGGTCTGTTGTCTGTTGCCCCATGCGTAAACTTCTAGCGTTCACCGTCATCATGGCCCTGGTTGCCTCCCTCGCCGCGTACTTGGTCTGGACCCAGGAGCGCCCCGTGGCGCATTACCTGTCCGACCTGCGCATCACCCTCGCCGTCAACGAGGGCGAACCGGCCGACCGGGGCAACCTGTTGGGCATCCAGCCGGAACTGTTCCCTGCCGATTACCAAAGCCTGGAACGCCTGCACCTGAAGCTGTCGGCCTACCTGCAAAATGCCCGGGACCTTGGGCTGATCAATGCCAAGACCGTGGTGGTGCTGCCGGAACATATCGGCACCTGGCTGATGCTCGGCGCAGAGAAGAATGAGCTGTACCAGGCCGCTCACCTCAAGGACGCCATGAATTGGCTTTCGATCAGCAACCCGCTGCAATTTGCCAAAGCCTGGATCAGCGCCACCGGCGACAACCGCATGGACGATGCATACCTGCGCATGAAAGCCCCGGCCATGGCCCGCGACTATCAAGTGTTGTTTGGCGGCCTCGCCAAAGAATTTGGCGTGACCCTGGTGGCCGGCTCCATCGCCCTGCCCAACCCAAGCGTGATCCAGGGACAACTGGAGATCGGCCACGGCGCGCTGTACAACGTCAGCGTGGTGTTTGCCGCCGACGGCTTGCCGCTGGGCCAGCCGCAGCGCCAGCTTTACCCGATCTACGATGAGCGTGGCTTTATCGAGCCGGGCGATGAGCATGTCGTCAACGTTGTCGACACCCCCGCCGGGCGCCTGGGCATCCTGGTCGGCAGCGACAGCTGGTACCCGGACAACTACCGCAAGCTCAACGAGCAAGGCGCGCAATTGATCGCGGTACCCGCTTTTGTCACCGGCCGCGATACCTGGGAGCGTCCGTGGCGCGGTTTCAAGAGCGTATCTACGCCCTCAGAAGTGAGCCTCAAGCCCGAAGAAACCAGTGAGGGCGCGGCCTGGCGTCGTCTTACCCTGATCAGCCAGCCACCTGTCAGCGAAGCCACCGCGGGCATGAGCGTCTTTCTGCGCGGGCAATTCTGGGACCTGGGCAGCGCCGGCCAGAGTTTTCTCAGCCGCAATGGGCAAGTCTTCGCCGATGGCGACGCCCGTGGTGCGCGCTTGCTGAATATCTGGCTGTAGCGCCTTGAAGCCGGTGCGCCTGGGGGATCTGTCGGTGGGCTTCGTGCACACCCTGGCCGACGCCATCCACAGCCACGGCCTGGACCCACAGCCCCTGCTGCTGCAATACGGCCTTGATCCAGCTCGCCTGGCTGAGGCCGGCGCACGCTTGTCGATCCCGCGCTACATGCGCCTGGGCCACGCGGCCATCCAACTGACCGGCAACCCCGGCCTGGGCCTGCGTATGGGCCAGCTCAGCCGCTTGAGCCAGGCTGGTCTTGCCGGCGTCACTGCCGCTCAAGCGCCTACAGTGCGCGAAGCGGCGCGCACGCTCACACGCTTTGAAGCGCTGTACGGCTCCAACTATCGCGGGCAATCAAGCTTTCATGAAGACGCTGAAGGCGCGTGGCTGCGGTTTTATTCCATCAGCCCCTATAACGCCTACAACCGCTTTGTGGTGGATTCGATCATCGCCGGCTGGCTGCAGCAATTGTCTGGCCTGGCGCAACAGCCGGTGCAGGCCCAGCGGATTGAAATCGAATTCGACGCGCCGGACTACCACGACCACTACAGGGTGTTGGGAGAGGGCGTGGTCCACTTCGGCGCCGAGGTCAATCAACTGCGCCTCAGCCAACCCACCCTGGCGCTGCGCAACCCGCAGCATTGCCCAAGCACCTGGCACCTGTTGCTACAGCTGTGTGAAAGGGAATTAGAGCAATTGACCCGCACCCGCAGCCTGCGCGAGCGCATTACCCGTTTGCTCGGGCCGATGCTCAATGGCGGCCGGGAACCCGACCTGGAGGAAGTGGCGGCACGCTTGAAGCTGCCAACCTGGACATTGCGGCGCAAACTGGCCGAGGAAGGCACGCAGTTTCGCGCGATCCTCAATGACACCCGTCGCGACCTGGCCATGACCTACATTCGCGATACGGAACTGGCGTTCGGCGAGATCGCCTACTTGCTCGGTTTTGCTTCGGCCCAAGCCTTCCAAAGGGCCTTCAGACGCTGGAACAACCAGACCCCAGGGGAATTTCGCCGCAGTCAGCGGCATTCCGCCTGAAGTCAGCGTTACAGCTCGGTGGCATCGTCGACCGGATCCAGCGGGTCCAATTCGAATGCCTGGTACTCCAGCAGCTCTTCCTGGTAATCGTCCATGGTGGACTCCTTTTCGTGTTGAAAGCGGTTGCAGATTAATGACCTGCGAACCCAGCCTAAAGTGCCGTCATGACGAAAAAATGTCGACGTCGTGACATTCCTGCTCTTCAGGATTAAACGTAGCGGCGATCACTGGATTTAACTTAACCGCAACCTCGGTCAAAATGTGGGAGCGAGCTTGCTCGCGAAAGCGGTGTGTCATTCAACACACCTGGCGACTGTTACGCCGTATTCGCGAGCAAGCCCGCTCCAACAGTAGAAGAGCATTGCGTTATTGCGCAGGCATCGGAAGCGGTGGAATCGCTTCTGTCGGGGCCGGCAAGGCAGGATCAGTCGGCGCCGGCGCAACCGGAGCGGGCTCTGTCACCGGTGCAATCGGTGCAGCCTCAGGTGGCGGCGCAAGCGGCTCTGCAGCGGCAGGCGCTACAGGCACCTCCTTCGGCGCTTCGACCTTCTCGGGTGCCGGAGCGGCCTTGGGTTCAGGCACGCCCAGGTCAGCCTTGGGCTGCTCGGGGATATGCTCGGCCTGCTTTACTTCCTGCGGCAGGAACACGTCCACCAACGCAAAGTAACGCTCGTAGAACTTCGGTGCCGAGACGGTCTCGCTTGCCACCTTCACCATCGAGTCGTCGGTGGAGCCAATCGGCATCGACACCGAGCCCAGCACGCCCACACCGAGGCTCGCGGAGTTGTTGACCTTCTTCAGCGCATAGCGGTCCTGCAAGGCGTTGGCAAACATCGTCGAGTGATTGCTGCCCTTGCCATCAGCAGCGCACACCACATTGAAACTGATCTGCAGGTGGGTCTCGCCGGTCTGCTGGAAACTCTTGTTGCCGGCCACCAGTTTCGGATCGCTGCTGGTGATAATGTAGCCCTGGCTCAGCAGGGCACGGCGCGCAGCTTCACAGGCCGCCACATCGCTGACCGGGTAATCGCGGGAAAACGTACCGGAATCGTCGAAATTCTCATGTTCATAGATAGCGGTCTTGGGTGACGAGCAGCCCGCGGCGCCCGCCAGCACCAGCGCCAACCCGAGATTGCGCAAGTGAAATGATGTCGACATTGAAAATCCTGAAGAAAACGGTCCGGACGGTATTGTGCAACAGAACGCGACATTGAAGCGCGATTCCTGTCGGTAAAACATCTCAAGCTCAGACAGCGGCGTCAGTAGGAAAAAGCCCGGCGCACATATGATCGATAAAGGCCCGCAGCTTGGCCGAAGCATGGCGACTGGCCGGCCACAGCAACCAGAAACTGCCGCGATGTTCGAGGTGCTCATCCAGCACCCGTCGCAAACGCCCATGTTGTACGGCCTGGTTGACCATGTAGTCCGGCAGGCACGCAATGCCCAGTCCTTCTTGCACCACATGATTGAGGGACTCGATGGTGGTGCTGACCAGCGGTGCGCGCAGGTTCAGTTCCGCAGCCCCCGGGACAGGACGCAGTGGCCAGGGCTCCAGCTTGCCGGTGGCGCAGAATTTGTGCCGCAGGCAGGCGTGATGATTCAGGTCCTGTGGCCGATGGGGCGTACCATGCTGGTCGAAATAGCCGGGCGTACCGACGAGAACCAACTGGTAATGCCCTAGATGGCGCACCATCAAGCGCGAATCTTCTGGCTTGCCGGTGCGAATCACCGCGTCGAAGCCCTCCTCTATCACGTCCACCATGCGGTCGGAAAAATCCACATCCAACTCAATGTCCGGGTAGGCGCGCATAAAATCGCTGATCACCGGCATCAACAAGCCGCGCACTTGGGGCACACTGATCCGCAGCTTGCCGCGAGGGCTGGCAGTGACCTCAGTCAACTCCTGTTCGGCCGCCTCCAGTTCCGCCAGGATGCGCCGCGAACGCTCCAGGAACAGCGCGCCCTCGCTGGTCAGGGTGATACTGCGAGTGCTGCGATGAAACAACCTGACGCCCAGGCGCTCCTCCATCCGCGCAATGCTTTTACCCACCGCCGACGATGACACGCCCAGTACGCGGCCCGCAGCGGTAAAGCTGAGGGTTTGCGCGACCTGCACAAAAACCGAGAGGCTGCCCAGATTGTCCATGGTGATGCCTTTGCCGATTGCGGACATCAACGTCCGATAAGTTCGGAACCTTAGCCTGTTTTTCCGCGCCTCGCAGCCCCCTACCCTGGCTCCTTGCCCTTTCAAGGAGAGCGCCCATGAACGACAGTCCCCTATTGGTCGATACAGCGCCCCACGCTGAACGCCTGCCCCTGGCCGGTCTGCTGGCGTTGGCCTGCGCCGGCTTTATCACCATCCTGACCGAGGCGATGCCCGCCGGCTTATTACCGCAAATCGGTGCTGGGCTTGGGGTCTCCCAGGCCCTGGTCGGGCAACTGGTGACCCTCTATGCGCTCGGCTCGTTGCTTGCTGCTATCCCCCTGACATTGCTGACCCGGGGTTGGCGCCGGCGGCCGCTACTGTTGATCGCCATCGGCGGTTTTGCATTGGTTAACAGCGTCACCGCGTTCTCCAGCCACTATGGCTTGACCTTGGCTGCACGATTTTTCGCCGGTGTGTTCGCTGGCTTGCTGTGGGCCTTGTTGGCGGGTTACGCCAGTCGTATGGTCGCACCTCATCTGCAGGGCCGGGCGATTGCCGTGGCCATGCTGGGTGCGCCGCTGGCCTTGTCCCTCGGCGTGCCCGCCGGCACCCTGCTGGGCACGCTTGTCGGATGGCGCGCCAGTTTTGCCATCATGACTGGCCTGACCCTGTTACTGCTGGTATGGGCGCGTTGGCAACTGCCGGATTTTGCCGGTGAACCGCCAAGCAAACGCCTCGGCTTACGTCAGGTACTGGCGTTGCCAGGCATCCGGCCGGTGCTCTGGGTGACCTTTACCTACGTGCTCGCGCATAACATTCTCTATACCTACATCGCCCCTCTGCTGGTGCCCGCCGGTATCGGCCGCGAGATTGATCGCGTGCTGCTGGTGTTCGGCCTGATGGCCCTGCTGAGCATTTGGCTGGTAGGCATCTGGATTGATCAACACCTGAGGCTGCTGACCCTCATCAGTTGCGCGATGTTCGCCGTTGCGGCCCTGCTGCTCGGATTATGGTTCAACTGCGTAGTCGCCATTTACGTCAGCGTGGCGTTGTGGGGGCTCGCCTTCGGTGGCCTCCCAGCGCTATTGCAAACCGCGCTGGCCAAGTCGGCTGGCAACTCGGCCGATGCCGCCCAATCGATGTTGGTCACGGTATGGAACCTGGGCATCGCCGGAGGTGGATTAGTGGGCGGGCTCTTGCTCGAACGTTGGGGCGTCGTGGCATTTCCATGGGCAGTTCTAGGATTGATCGTGTTGGCGCTGGGTGCAATCCGGGGTAAAGCGCTGCCCGCGCGATGACAAGTTTGTTTACAACTTATTCCTCACCTTCCTATCATCGCCCCTGGGTGCGTTGTTGCATAAAGCACGGCGCAGGTTAAAAGCCAAGCATTGGTCGGGCCGCCAATGGAGATTTGTCGTGCCTGATAAACACCCTGCCATCCCCCGCCCCCAGCGTTTGACTGAGGGCGCGCTGTCCGCCCTTGAGCGCTTTTCACACATCGAAGCCGTCAGCGGTATCGTGCTGCTGCTCGCCGCCATCGTCGCGCTGGTGTGGGCCAACAGCCCCGCCGCCGCGACCTACGAGCATTTCTGGAACACGCCGATCACCCTCGGGCTGGGCGATTACAGCGTGTCGCGCTCCCTGCATTTTCTGGTGAATGACGGGCTGATGACCATTTTCTTTCTGGTAGTCGGTGCCGAGATCCGCCAGGAAATCAAAGACGGCGCCCTCGCTAACCTGAAGCTGGCCACGCTGCCGTTGGGCGCGGCGTTGGGCGGTGTGCTCATGCCCGCCCTCATCTACACCCTGCTCAACCACGGCACCGCCGCCGCGAGTGGCTGGGCGGTCCCCACCGCGACCGACATCGCCTTTGCCGTGGGCGTGCTCGCGCTGCTGGGCAAATCGATTCCCAGTGGCGTGCGCATCCTGCTGCTGGCCTTGGCGATCATCGATGACATCGTGGCGATTCTGATCATCGCGATCTTTTTCACCGCCAGCCTCGACTACATGGGCTTGGTGATTGCTGTCGGCGGGCTGGCCCTGGTGTTGGTGTTCCAACGCATGGGCATCAGCAAGGCGGCGATCTACCTGCTGCCAGGCGCTATCGTGTGGTTTGGCCTGCTCAAGACCGGCGTGCACCCAACACTCGCTGGGGTGATCCTTGGCTTGATGACCCCCGTCAATTCCAAGCCCACCCGGGAACGCCCGCTGGAAACCATCGAACGCACCTTCAACGAGCTGATGGACCGGTTCTCGCAGCCAGCCGAAGGGGCCCAGCAAGTCGCCACGCCCCTCAAACAATTGCGCGAAGCTCAACGGGAAATACTGCCGCCAGTGCAGCGTGTTCAATCGGCGCTGCACCCCTGGGTCGCGTTCGGCGTAATGCCGCTGTTTGCATTGGCCAACGCCGGTGTGAGCCTGGACGGTTTCAATCTGGATGACCCGCTGGCCCATGGCGTATTTATGGGTGTCGTCTTCGCCCTGGTGCTCGGCAAGCCTCTGGGCGTGATGCTGGCGAGCCTGGCGCTGGTCAAGCTCAACATCTGCAAACTGCCTGACGGTGTGACCTGGACGGGCGTTGGCCTGGTAGGGCTGTTGGCGGGGATCGGTTTCACCATGTCGATCTTTATCTCGTCCCTGGCATTTTCCGACCCGGCCCTGCTGTCGGCTGCGAAGCTGAGCGTATTGGCGGCTTCAACCCTGGCGGCGGTGATCGGGTTGACGTGGGGCAAGCTCAAGTTTGCTGCCAAGCCTATCTGAGGCAGAGCACTAACCTGTGGCGAGGGAGCTTGCTCCCGCTGGGTCGCGAAGCGGCCCTAAAAAGCTGGGACTGCTGCGCAGTCAACGGGAGCAAGCTCCCTCGCCACAGTGACAGTCCCATTTAACTGAGTAGCCGCTTTATCAAGGGCAAAAAAAGACCCCGGCCTTTTCAGGTCGGGGTCTTTTTATTCAGGCCGGCATCAGTACTTCTTGATGTCTGCCTGGGTTTCCAGCTGCTTGCGGTAGGCCGCGAAGTCCTGCTGGCCAATACGGGAAGCGAGGAAGCGGCGGTATTGCGCCTTTTCTTCGTCCGTAGGGGCCGCCGCTTCGTTCACGCCGTTCAAGCGCACGATCATCAGGCTGCCATCGCGCAGGGTCACGGTGGTAAAGGTAGGCTTGTCCTTGGCCGCCGGCTTGGGCATGCGGAACAAGGCTTGCAGCACGGCCGGGTCGATAGACTCCTGACCACGGGTAGCCGCCTCAGTCACCTTCCAAGCCTGACCGTCAACCGGCTGGTCCAGCGCGGTCTTGCCATCACGCAGGCTGGCGATCAACTCGTCGGCACGGGCTTTGGCAGCAGCGCTTGCGCGCTCCTTGGTCATCTGGGTGCGAATGGCCGCCTCGACCTTCTCGAGCGGCAGTTGGGCCGGCTTGAGATGCTCCTTGGCACGCAGCACGATGATGGTTTCCGGGTCCAGTTCGATGGCGCTGCTGTTGGCACCTTCATCCAGCACTTCCGGGCTGAATGCGGCAGTGACCACGGCACGGTTGGCCGCTACACCTTCGCCACCTTCGCGGCCAAACGGCGCGGAGGTATGGACGGTCAGCTTCAGGTCAGACGCCGGCTGAGCCAGGTCAGAGGCTTCGAATGCCGCATCTTCCAATTGCTTGGTCGCTTCGACAAAACGCTGTTCAACCTGCTGTGCCTTGAGCTCGCGGGTCAGCTTGTCTTTCAGGCTGGCGAACGATGGCACTTCAGGCGCTTCAACGCCCAGCAACTTGATCAGGTGCCAACCGAAGGTGGTGCGCACCGGCGCCGACACCTGGTCTTGCTTCAAGCCGTACAAGGCGGTTTCGAAGTCCGGGTCGTAAACACCAGGGCCAGCAAAACCGAGGTCGCCGCCATTGTTGGCCGAACCTGGATCCTGGGAGAACTCCTTGGCCAGAGCTTCGAACTTCTCACCCTTGGCCAGGCGCGCCTGGATGTCTTCGATCTTGGCCTTGGCTTGCGCCTCGGTGACCTTGTCGTTGACTTCAATCAGGATATGCGCGGCACGACGCTGTTCAGCGAGGTTGGCGGTTTCCTTCTCGTAGGCAGCCTGCAGCTCATCGTCCTTGACAGTCACCTGGTCGAAGAAGGAAGACTTCTTCAATTCCAGATAGTCGATGACCACTTGGTCCGGGGTCATGAACTCTTTGGCGTGCTGGTCGTAGTAGGCTTTGACCTCATCGTCGGTGAGTTTCACCGCCGCGGGATCAGCCTTGATGTTGACGGTGGCGAAATCGCGGGTCTGTTTTTCCAGACGGGCAAATGCCAGCACCTCGGCGTCGGTCACAAACCCGCTGCCGGCGATGCCTGCGCGAACCTGGCCGATCAGCATTTCCTGGGTCAGCATCTGACGGAATTGCATGCGGCTATAGCCCAGCTGGCGGATCACCTGGTCAAAGCGTTCGGCGTTGAACTTGCCGTCCACCTGGAATTCCGGCGTCTGCAGGATCACCTGATCCAGCGCAGCTTCCGAGAAGCCGAACTTGGAATCGGCAGCGCCTTGCAGCAGCAGCTTGCGATCGATCAGGCCCTTGAGGGCAGCATCGCGCAGCAGTTTTTCGTCGAGCAGGGAAGCATCGAAATCCTTACCCAACTGTTGCATCAGCTGGCGCCGTTGCATATCGACAGCCTGGCTCAGCTCGGTCTGGGTGATTTTTTCACCGTTGACCTTGGCCACGTCCTGCTTGTTATTACCCGAAGCCTGGAAAATGGCTTCGATACCGGTGAACGCCATCAAAGCGACGATGATCCCGATAATGGTCTTGGCAATCCAGCCTTGTGAATTGTCCCTGATATTTTGCAGCATGCGTCCCCCAGAAACGGTTGAACTTCAAAAATTAGGCAACCGTGGAGCGTGGGTAGAGTCCGGATAGAAGAAAGGCGCATCCGAGGATGCGCCTTCTCGTAACTGGCGGAGCGGACGGGGGTTCGAATCTGCACCCCCGGCGTGGCGACCCGATACGTGGGTCAGCTACCGCTCCGCTGCCAGGCCAGACCTGCGTCCGACCCGGGTAAGCAAAGGCTTGAACGAAGCTTAGTTAACGGCTTCTTTCAGGGCTTTACCGGCTTTGAAACCTGGTTTCTTGGCAGCAGCGATTTGCAGTGCTTTGCCGGTCTGTGGGTTACGGCCAGTGCGAGCTGGGCGGTCAGTCACAGAGAAAGTACCGAAGCCTACCAGTACCACGGAGTCGCCGGCCTTCAGAGCGCCAGTGACGGATTCGATTACTGCGTCCAGCGCACGGCCAGCAGCAGCTTTCGGGATATCAGCGGATGCAGCGATAGCATCAATCAGTTCCGACTTGTTCACTCTAAGTCCCCTTATATATCTATTGAGTATGATTCTAAGTTTTTTGGTAAAAAGCAAAACCAGTGCTGAATGGCCTACAGACACTTAAGAGCCGCTTTATAACAAGGGCTCTAAAAAGCTGTCAAGGAAGCCCCCCAGGCTCCAACACATTAATGCGTGCTAATTCTTTCCTTGGAATCGGACTCGCGTTTTTCGTCCTTCGCGACGATCTCCGGGGCCACATCCGGCAAGGGCTCCGGCGCGTATTGCAGCGCAATTTGCAGGACCTCGTCAATCCATTTAACCGGTTTAATCTGAAGATCCTGCTTGATATTGTCAGGAATTTCCTTCAAGTCGCGAACATTCTCTTCAGGAATGATCACGGTCTTGATTCCACCTCGGTGCGCAGCGAGTAATTTCTCTTTCAGACCACCGATCGCCAATACCTGGCCACGCAGGGTAATTTCTCCGGTCATCGCCACATCGGCGCGCACAGGAATACCGGTCAACGCTGATACCAGCGCCGTGCACATGCCTACGCCAGCGCTAGGGCCGTCTTTGGGGGTCGCCCCTTCCGGCATGTGGATATGGGTGTCGTGCTTCTCGTGGAAGTCCAGCGGGATGCCCAGGCTGCGGGCGCGGCTGCGTACCACGGTCTGCGCGGCCGTAATGGATTCGACCATCACATCACCCAGGGAGCCGGTCTTGATCAACTGGCCTTTGCCCGGAATCACCGCCGCTTCGATGGTGAGCAATTCGCCACCCACCTGGGTCCACGCCAAGCCAGTCACCTGGCCGACCTGATCCTGCTGCTCGGCCAGGCCGTAGCGGAATTTCTTCACGCCCAGGAAGTGTTCCAGGGAATCGGCGACCACCTTCACAGAGAAGCGTTTTTCCAACGCGTGCTCCTTCACCGCCTTGCGGCAGATCTTCGCGATCTGGCGCTCAAGGCCCCGTACACCGGCCTCGCGGGTGTAGTAGCGCACGATGTCACGGATCGCCTCGACCTCGAATTCGATCTCGCCCTTCTTCAGGCCGTTGGCCGAAATCTGCTTGGGCGCCAGGTACTTGACCGCGATGTTGATCTTCTCGTCTTCGGTGTAGCCCGGCAGACGAATCACCTCCATCCGATCCAGCAAGGCTGGCGGAATGTTCATGGAGTTGGAGGTGCACAAGAACATTACGTCAGACAAGTCGTAGTCGACTTCCAGGTAATGGTCGTTGAAATTATGGTTCTGCTCGGGATCAAGCACTTCGAGCAAGGCCGACGCCGGGTCGCCACGCATGTCGCTGCCCATTTTGTCGATTTCATCGAGCAGGAACAGCGGGTTGCGTACACCCACTTTTGTCATCTTTTGAATCAATCTTCCTGGCATCGAACCGATGTAGGTACGGCGATGACCACGGATCTCAGCTTCGTCACGCACGCCACCCAAGGCCATGCGCACGAACTTGCGGTTAGTCGCGCTGGCAATCGATTCCGCCAGGGAAGTTTTACCCACACCTGGAGGCCCGACCAGGCACAGCACCGGACCGCGGATTTTTTTCACACGTTTTTGCACGGCGAGGTACTCAAGGATGCGCTCCTTGACCTCTTCCAAACCGTAATGGTCAGCGTCGAGAATCTCTTCAGCACGGGCCAGGTCCAGGCGCACCTTGGTCTGGGCCTTCCACGGCACTTGCACCAACCAGTCGATATACGAGCGCACCACAGTGGCTTCGGCCGACATTGGCGACATCTGCTTAAGCTTGTTCAGCTCGGCGGTGGCCTTGGTCAGGGCGTCTTTGGGCAGGCCAGCGGCATCGATACGCTTTTTCAGCTCTTCGATTTCGTTGTGGCCTTCCTCGCCGTCGCCGAGCTCCTTCTGAATGGCCTTCATCTGCTCATTCAGGTAGTACTCGCGCTGGCTACGTTCCATCTGCTTCTTCACGCGGCCACGGATACGCTTCTCAACCTGCAACAGGTCGATTTCGCCATCCAGCATCGCCAATACGTGTTCGACACGGGCCGACAGGTCGATGATTTCGAGGATGTCTTGCTTCTGCTCGATCTTCAGCGCCATGTGTGCAGCCATGGTGTCGACCAGGCGGCTCGGTTCATCAATGCTGTTGAGCGAAGACAGGACTTCAGCCGGGACTTTCTTGCCCAACTGCACATATTGCTCGAACTGCGACAGCAGGCTGCGCACGAACACCTCGGATTCACGCTCCGGGGCTTCGACTTCTTCGATCAGCGCCACTTCCGCGCGCAGGTGGCCGTCCACCTCCATAAAGCGCTCTACGGCACCGCGCTGCTCACCTTCGACCAACACCTTGACGGTGCCATCGGGCAGCTTGAGCAATTGCAGGACAGTGGCAATGGTGCCGACGCGATACAGGGCATCTTCACCCGGATCATCATCAGCAGGATTCTTCTGGGCCAACAGCAGGATTTGCTTGTCGCCCGTCATCGCGGCCTCGAGGGCTTCGATAGACTTCTCGCGCCCCACGAACAGCGGGATAACCATGTGCGGATAGACGACGACATCGCGCAACGGCAGGAGAGGCAATTCGATGGTTGTCTTCATGATTTCGCCTCTATGACAGTTCAAAAATAAGCTTGAAACCAAGATGGGGGTTACATGCAAAAAAAACAAGCTCAATGCCAGTAGTTAAACGCATGAATACACGCGAATTTAACCACCGCCCTAAGAAACGCCCCCAAAGACAAGGGGCCCCTAGAGGCCCCTTGCTTGTACCGCAACTGCTGAACGCTTATGCGTCGGGTGCAGCCTTGGCAGCCGGCTCACTGTTTTCGTAGATATACAGTGGCTTGGACTTGCCTTCGATCACGCTTTCATCGATCACCACTTTACTCACCTCAGACTGCGAGGGGATTTCGTACATGGTGTCGAGCAACACGCCTTCGAGGATAGAACGCAGGCCACGTGCACCGGTCTTACGCTCCAGTGCTCGCTTGGCCACCGATTTCAGCGCGTCGGTCCGGAACTCGAGGTCTACACCTTCCATCTCGAACAATTTGCCGTATTGCTTGGTCAGGGCGTTTTTCGGCTCGGTGAGGATCTGGATCAAAGCCGCCTCATCCAACTCGTCCAACGTGGCCAGGACCGGCAGACGGCCAACGAATTCCGGGATCAGACCGAACTTGACCAGATCGTCAGGCTCGACTTCACGCAGGGACTCGCCCACCTTCTTGCCCTCTTCCTTGCTGCGCACTTCCGCACTGAAACCAATGCCGCCACGGGTGGAACGCTGCTGAATCACCTTCTCCAGACCGGAGAACGCACCGCCACAAATGAACAGGATGTTACGCGTATCAACCTGAAGGAATTCCTGCTGCGGATGCTTGCGACCACCTTGCGGCGGTACGGACGCAACCGTGCCTTCGATCAGTTTCAACAGGGCCTGCTGCACGCCTTCACCGGAAACGTCCCGGGTGATCGACGGGTTATCAGACTTGCGCGAGATCTTGTCGATCTCGTCGATGTAGACAATACCCATCTGGGCTTTCTCTACGTCGTAGTCGCACTTCTGCAGCAGTTTCTGAATGATGTTCTCGACATCTTCACCCACGTAGCCAGCCTCGGTGAGGGTGGTGGCGTCGGCGATGGTGAACGGAACGTTCAGCAGGCGAGCGAGGGTTTCTGCAAGCAGGGTTTTACCCGAGCCTGTAGGACCGATCAGCAAGATGTTGCTCTTGCCGAGTTCAACCTCATCACCTTTCTTGTCACGCTGGTTCAAGCGCTTGTAGTGGTTGTACACCGCTACGGCCAGAACCTTCTTTGCACGCTCTTGACCAATGACGTACTGGTCAAGGATGCCGCTGATTTCTTTAGGCGAAGGTAATTTATGCGCACTGCTCTCGGCCTGGGCTTCCTGCACCTCCTCACGGATGATGTCATTGCACAGGTCGACGCATTCGTCGCAGATAAACACCGAGGGGCCGGCAATCAATTTGCGTACTTCATGCTGGCTTTTGCCACAGAAGGAGCAATAGAGCAGCTTGCCGTTGTCCTCGCCGTTGCGGGTGTCAGTCATTCGTTCGATCCAAATCCGATAGGCTTGCAACACAAGATGAAGGCTTATGCGGGCTTTTTCAAGCCCGCCAGTGGTCAGACATGCCGACCAGCCCTATTTTGAGCGGCTTATATTAAGCGGGGCGCTTGTCGATCACTGCGTCGATCAACCCGTATTCCTTGGCGGCTTCAGCGCTCATGAAATTGTCACGGTTGGTATCGCGCTCGATTTCTTCCAGGGTGCGCCCGCTGTGCTTGGCCATCAGCGTGTTGAGACGCTCACGAATGAAGAGGATTTCCTTGGCGTGGATTTCGATGTCCGACGCCTGGCCCTGGAAACCGCCCAGCGGCTGGTGAATCATCACGCGCGAGTTCGGCAGGCAGAAACGCTTGCCTTCGGCACCCGCAGTCAGCAGGAAGGCGCCCATGCTGCACGCCTGGCCAATACAGGTGGTCGACACGTTTGGCTTGATGAACTGCATGGTGTCGTAGATCGACATGCCCGCAGTCACCGAACCGCCCGGTGAGTTGATGTAGAGATGGATGTCCTTGTCCGGGTTTTCCGCTTCAAGGAACAGCAATTGCGCACAGATCAGGTTGGCCATGTAGTCCTCTACCGGGCCAACCAGAAAGATCACTCGCTCCTTGAGCAGGCGCGAGTAGATGTCGTAGGCGCGTTCGCCACGAGCGGACTGCTCGACAACCATCGGGACCAGGCCGCCTGCGGCCTGGATATCAGAGTTCTGCTGAATATAGGAATTACGGAACATGCTCTGCAGTTACTCCCAAATAGTCATGTCTTGAAAACGCATAAGCCAGCGCGAGGCTGGCTTATGGTTGAATTTCCAACGAGTTGGACAATCAGTCGGCTTGTGCTGCTTCCGCCGGTTTGACTGCTTCTTCGTAAGAGACCGCTTTATCGGTCACCTTAGCCTTCTGCAGAACAGTATCCACAACTTGTTCTTCCAGCACAACCGAACGTACTTCGTTCATCTGCTGCTCATTCTTGTAGTACCAAGCCACGACCTGCTCAGGCTCCTGGTAGGCCGAAGCCATTTCCTGGATCATTTCACGAACGCGGTCTTCGTCTGGCTTGAGGTCGAACTGCTTGACCACTTCAGCCACGATCAGGCCCAGCACAACGCGGCGCTTGGCTTGCTCTTCGAACAGCTCGGCCGGCAGTTGGTCAGGCTTGATGTTGCCACCAAACTGCTGAACCGCTTGAACGCGCAGACGATCCACTTCGTTGGACAGCAGGGCCTTAGGCACTTCGATCGGGTTGGCGGCCAGCAGACCGTCCATGACCTGGTTCTTGACCTTGGACTTGATAGCCTGGCGCAGCTCACGCTCCATGTTCTTGCGAACTTCGGTGCGGAAGCCTTCGATGCCGGTTTCCTTGATGCCGAACTGGGCGAAGAACTCTTCGTTCAGCTCTGGCAGCTTAGGCTCGGAAACGCTGTTGACGGTAACGGTGAACTCGGCGGCTTTGCCAGCCAGGTCCAGGTTCTGGTAGTCAGCAGGGAAAGTCAGGTTCAGAACGCGCTCTTCGCCGGCTTTGGCGCCAACCAGGCCGTCCTCGAAACCAGGGATCATGCGGTTGGAACCCAGCACCAGTTGAGTGCCCTTTGCGGAGCCGCCAGCGAAGACTTCGCCGTCAACCTTGCCAACGAAATCGATGTTCAGTTGGTCTTCGTTCTGGGCGGCACGGTCGGCCACTTCAAAACGAGTGTTTTGCTTGCGCAGGATTTCCAGCATGTTGTCCAGGTCCGAATCGGCCACTTCGGCGCTCAGACGCTCGATTTCGATACCGTCGAAACCGGCCACTTCAAATTCCGGGAACACTTCGAATACGGCAACGTATTCCAGGTCCTTGCCCGCTTCCAGGGACTTGGGCTCGATCGAAGGCGAGCCTGCCGGGTTCAGCTTTTGCTCGACAACGGCTTCGTAGAAAGAAGCCTGGATCACGTCACCTACAGCTTCCTGGCGCGCATCGGCACCAAAACGACGCTTGATTTCGCTCATCGGCACTTTGCCTGGACGGAAACCAGCGATCTTGGCCTTTTGGGCAGTCTGCTGCAGACGCTTGTTGACCGCAGTCTCGATACGCTCTGCCGGCACGGTGATGCTCAGGCGGCGCTCGAGAGCAGTAGTATTTTCAACAGAAACTTGCATGGATATTCCTCGTTGCACAGACATTAGCCGGCCATTTCCGACCCCAATCAAGGGCATGCATTCTAGTGGGTCAAACTCAAGAAGTCACCCTACTGAAAACACAGCGGAAAACAGCCGGCAATTTATCGGTACGAAAGCACTGAAGTACCTCGCCCCGGTGACAAATACAGCCAAATTGCGCCAGGGCTCTGCGCCGCCCCTCTCTATATATAGAAGGAACACGCATCCATCTCCCTGACGGCCCGCCCTGCGAACAGAGCGAGCAAGCAACGCGGCATCATCGAGATACACAAATACGACGACACGCCCTGCCGGGGCAGCCCAGCACCTGCGACCACCCAATCTCAAACCGCCAAAACCAAAAAAGGCGCCAGACTGTTAAATCTGGCGCCTTTCGAATATGGGGTGGACGAAGGGGATCGAACCCTCGACAACGGGAGTCACAATCCCGTGCTCTACCAACTGAGCTACGCCCACCATATTGCGTTAACAAAGAAACCAAACCACTTCTTTGTTGAGCCCTGCCCCGCCTGACGACCGGGAAAAGCTTTAATTGGTGCGGATGAAGAGACTCGAACTCTTACGCCTCGCGGCGCTGGAACCTAAATCCAGTGTGTCTACCAATTCCACCACATCCGCGCTTGAAGCTCTTAAAGCAAAGGCGCCAGACTGTTAAATCTGGCGCCTTTTCAGAATATGGGGTGGACGAAGGGGATCGAACCCTCGACAACGGGAGTCACAATCCCGTGCTCTACCAACTGAGCTACGCCCACCATATAGCGCTACTTGTGCCAAAGCTGCCTAATGGCGCACCCGGCAGGACTCGAACCTGCGACCATCCGCTTAGAAGGCGGATGCTCTATCCAGCTGAGCTACGGGCGCCTTATTAATCTGTACTCTTGGAGGATTACAAACTAAGTGCTTCCAGCCTTGCAGTACAACTATTCTGCTCGACCTTCTTAACCAGTGCTAGGCTGTGCCCGACAAGTGCGACGAATAGTATAGATGCCCCGGAAACCCGTCAAATCTTTTTTGAAAAAAACTGATTTTATTTAAGGGGTTAGGGCAATTTGCAGACCAAGCGCCTTTGCCCTCGCGCCTTGGCATGCGAGAATGCGCGCACTTTTCTTCCCCCTCTCGATGGTTAATCACGCGTAATGACTGCACAACTTATCGACGGCAAATCAATCGCCGCCAGCCTGCGCCAGCAGATCGCCAAACGAGTCACCGAGCGCAGCCAGCAAGGCCTGCGCACGCCTGGCCTCGCGGTGATCCTGGTCGGCAGCGATCCTGCCTCTCAGGTTTATGTCTCGCACAAGCGTAAAGACTGTGAAGAGGTCGGCTTTATTTCCAAGGCCTATGACTTGCCTTCGGACACCACTCAACAGGCCCTGACCGACCTGATTGACAGCCTCAACGATGACCCGAACATGGACGGCATCCTGCTGCAACTTCCACTGCCAGAGCACCTGGACGCCTCCAAGCTGCTGGAGCGCATCCGCCCGGACAAAGACGTCGACGGTTTCCACCCTTATAACGTCGGCCGCCTGGCCCAACGCATTCCCCTGCTGCGCCCATGCACCCCCAAAGGCATCATGACGCTGCTGGAAAGCACCGGTGTCGACCTGTACGGCCTTGACGCTGTGGTGGTGGGCGCATCGAACATCGTCGGTCGCCCGATGGCCATGGAGCTGCTGCTGGCCGGCTGCACCGTGACCGTCACCCACCGCTTCACCAAGGACCTGGCCGGCCACGTCGGCCGCGCTGACCTGGTGGTAGTCGCCGCCGGCAAGCCAGGCCTGGTCAAGGGTGAGTGGATCAAGGAAGGCGCCATCGTCATCGACGTGGGCATCAACCGCCAGGAAGACGGCAAGTTGGTGGGCGACGTGGTGTATGAAACCGCCCTGCCCCGCGCTGGCTGGATCACACCAGTGCCAGGCGGCGTCGGGCCCATGACCCGGGCCTGCCTGTTGGAAAATACCTTGTACGCAGCGGAAACCCTGCATGGTTAATAACCAGGCGTAATGAAAAAGCCCTGCCTTAGCGCAGGGCTTTTTATTGCACGTAAAAAAACCGTTTTTTCTTAGTTTTTAAGCACTTTCGTCTGGTTCTAGAAGAACATTCGACAGTTCTTCATCCATACTCCTAAAATGTAACGCCATTTGTCACAAGATCCGTTCTACAACGGCATTTCCTTACTTTTTTAGCGAGTTCATCCGCGTGAAAATTCGTCTTTCTATTGTCAGCCTGTTTTTTGCTTTGGCAGGTACCTTCGCCCACGCCGCCGAAACCACCCTGGCCCCGCGTGACGCCTCCAAGCTGCAGATCGCCTCCGGCAGCGCCATGCTGGTCGATTTGCAGACCAATAAAGTCATTTATTCCAGCAACCCCGACGTGGTGGTACCTATCGCCTCGGTGAGCAAGCTGATGACCGGCCTGATCGTCCTCGAAGCCAAGCAGAATATGGACGAGTACATCGACATCAACATCACCGACACGCCCGAGATGAAAGGCGTGTTCTCCCGGGTGAAGATCGGTAGCCAGATGCCGCGCAAGGAAATGCTGCTGATCGCGCTGATGTCTTCGGAAAACCGCGCCGCCGCCAGCCTGGCCCACCACTATCCAGGCGGTTATTCGGCCTTCATCGCGGCGATGAACGCCAAGGCCAAATCCCTGGGCATGACCAGCACCCACTACGTGGAGCCCACCGGTCTGTCGATTCATAACGTCTCGACCGCCCGCGACCTGAGCAAGCTGCTGGCCTATGCGCGCAAGTTTCCGATGCTCAGCCAGTTGAGCACCACCAAGGAAAAGACTGTGTCGTTCCGCAAGCCCAACTACACCTTGGGCTTCTCCAACACCGACCACCTGATCAACCGCGCCAATTGGGATATCAAGCTGACCAAGACCGGCTTCACCAACCAGGCCGGCCATTGCCTGGTGCTGGTGACGAGCATGGGCAATCGCCCGGTGTCGCTGGTAATCCTGGATGCCTTTGGCAAGTTCACCCACTTTGCCGATGCCAGCCGTATTCGTAGCTGGGTCGAGACCGGCAAAGGCGGCGCCGTGCCGGATGTGGCGCTGCGTTACAAGGCCGATAAGAACCTCAAGAATCGAGCGACTGCTACGGAAGTACGTCGATAAACAGCGATTTTAGTGTGGGAGCGGGCTTGCTCGCGAATGCGGTGGGTCAGCCTAAGCATTCAGCGACTGACACTGCGCCTTCGCGAGCAAGCCCGCTCCCACATTTGAGTTTCACTTCTTCTCTGCCAACACCTTGAGCGCTTGGGCCGCCGCTTGCTCCTGCCCCGCCTGCGCCGTGGCGTTGGCCGCATCGCGCCAGCGCTGCGCATCCACGTTGGCCGGCAACTGGCTCGGGCGCTGGGTGAGGATGGCCCAATGGCCCGCGCCCTTCCACGCCGAATCGAAGTCGCTGAAGCTCATGCTCAATCGACGCTCCTTGCCTGAGCGCAACAGCACGGTACTTTTCTGCTGGTTGAACCCCACCACCACGACATAACGCTCCCCGGACCAATAGCTGGCGTTGATCCGCGCCATCACCGGGTAACCCGCCGCTACCTGGGCAAACACGGCGGTCAGCTTGGCGTCCAATGGGTACACCATCAGCCCATACTCACGCGCCAGCACCTGCATGTTGCGTTCAAGGTCCGCCTCGGCGCCGGGCAGGCGCAGTGGTTTATCAAGCAAACCCGGTGTCATGACAATGCCTTGTTGCGACAGCATGCTGGCAAGTGCCGCAGGACCACTCTGATAAGCCTCGCTGCGAAAGGTTGGCACGCCATTGAGTTCAACGCGCTCCGGCAAGCCTGGCAGTTTCGACGGGGTACTGGAACAGGCCGCCAGCCCAAGGGCAACGGCCAGCAGCAAGGAAGTTTTAAGGTTCGACCGTAAGCGCAATTTTTTCACTCTCTTGATCAACTGCCGGTAAAGGCCCCGATCATAGGGCGCCCCGCCCCGCCGGTATAGCCCACTGGCCCAGTAAAGCGGCGCTGATAGAGCAAACAAGTTGGACAGACTCGACCATTGGTCAATAGCAGGCAACCGCCGGCTGGCTAGACTGTCCATTGAGAAGACTGTGTGTGCCCCAAGTGGGCGAAAGGAGGCCCGAATGAGCCTTGCGACAACGATTTTCCTGTTGATCTGTGGTTGGCTGGCCGTCGCCGCCGCCATGCTGTGGGGGGTCATGCGCGTGACGCGCCGGCATCATCATCCCCACGTCAAACCTGCTGAACCCGCCGAGCCACGCAAGACGACGGCGCATCACGCCTAGCCAGGCATGCAATTGAAGTCCTGGGTCGCGGCAATTTCCTTGCCGTGGCCGTCCTCAAGGGACGCACGCACCGTGGTGCCCAGGCTCGATTCCACCAGGGTGTAGTGCTCACCTGCCTTGAAATGCTTGTACTCGATGCGGCCCTGGCAGTCCTGCTGGTTGTCATCACCCGGCTCGTCTTCAAATAAAGTCACGTCCAGGCGATGGTCCCCCGGGGTCACTTCAAAATAGCGCCCATCGTCCACACGCTTGCCATCGACACGCTCGGCCATCAGGTCATTCGGCGCTTCTTCCTGCAAGCCGATCCAGGCTTGGCTGGGGTCCGCCTTGGGGATCGGGCCGGCGCACGCCGACAACAAACAGACAAAGCCAAGGACGGGAACTAACAACAGTGGTTTAAGTGACATGACAGGGCTCCAAAGGGCAGATGTAAAAAGGGCGTATCCGATGGCTGACAAGCTTGATCAGCCGCCCTTCCTGGAACAAATGAATCCCTATGAAAGTATCTTCAGCCCTTGACTAAAACTTCCTTCACCTGGCTGAAAGGTGCGTGTTAGGTGGGTCGGTCAAGACTGCCGGGGTTTGCAATCCTGCTCTTCTCGGAGACTCACGCATGCTCGGGCTGGTAAAGACCGCACTGCACAAGCCGTACACCTTCATCGTGCTGGCTATATTCATCTGCATCATCGGGCCGATGGCGGCCCTGCGCACGCCCACGGATGTTTTTCCCGATATCGGCATTCCCGTGGTCGCCGTGGTCTGGCAGTACAACGGCCTGTCCCCGGACGCCATGGCCGGCCGGGTGATCTACACCTACGAACGCTCCCTGAGCACCACCGTCAACGACATCGAACATATCGAGTCGCAATCGCTGCCCGGCATGGGCATCGTCAAGATCTTCTTCCAGCCTGGCGTCGATATCCGTACCGCCAACGCCCAGGTCACGGCGGTGTCACAGACTGTGCTCAAGCAAATGCCACCGGGCATCACCCCGCCGCTGATCCTCAACTACAGCGCCTCCACGGTGCCGATCCTGCAAATGGCGTTTTCCAGCCCCAGCCTGTCGGAAGCCAAAATTCGCGACCTGGTGCAGAACAATATCCGCCTGCCCTTGAGCGCCCTGCCTGGCCTGGCCATGCCTACACCGATGGGCGGCAAGCAACGGCAGATCACCCTCGACCTCGACCCTCAGGCGCTGGCCGCCAAAGGCTTGTCGGCCCAGGATGTGGGCAATGCCCTGGCGCTGCAGAACCAGATCATCCCGGTGGGCACCGCCAAGCTGGGCCTCAACGAATACACGATCCTGCTCAATAACAGCCCCAAGGCCATCGATGAACTCAACGACCTGCCGATCAAGACGGTTGACGGGGCGCTGATCACCATCGGCCAAGTGGCCCACGTGCGCGACGGTTCACCGCCGCAAACCAATATCGTGCGGGTCGACGGCCATCGCGCCGTGCTGATGCCGGCGCTGAAAAACGGCAGCATCTCCACCCTGTCGATCATCGACGGTATCCGGCAGATGCTGCCGCGCATCGACGAAACCCTGCCGCCGTCGCTGAAAACCTCGCTGCTGGGCGATGCCTCGGCGTTCGTCAAGCAGTCGGTGGGCAGCGTGGCCCAGGAAGGCATCATTGCTGCACTGCTCACCAGTGCGATGATCCTGCTGTTTCTCGGCAGTTGGCGCTCGACCTTGATCATCGCCGCGTCGATTCCCCTGGCAGTACTGTCGGCCATCGGGCTATTGGCTGTCAGTGGGCAAACCCTCAACGTCATGACGTTGGGCGGGCTGGCGTTGGCGGTGGGCATCCTGGTGGACGACGCCACGGTGACCATCGAAAACATCAACTGGCACCTGGAGCAAGGCAAGGCGGTGAAGGCCGCGATTCTCGACGGCGCCGCGCAAATCGTCGGCCCGGCGTTCGTCTCGCTGTTGTGCATCTGCATCGTGTTCGTGCCGATGTTTTTGCTGCAAGGCATCGCCGGTTACCTGTTCCGGCCAATGGCGCTGGCGGTGATCTTTGCCATGGCCAGTTCGTTCATTCTCTCGCGCACCCTGGTGCCGACACTGGCGATGTTTTTGCTCAAACCGCATAGGCCGGAGCCAGGCGCGGGGCATCATCCGGAAGATGCATTCATCAATCACCACGAGGGTGAACAACACCCGAAACCACGCAATGCGTTGCTGCAATCGGTGCTGAATTTTCAACAGGGATTCGAGCGGCACTTTTCCAATGTCCGCGACACCTACCATGGCCTGCTGACGCTGGCACTGGGCGCACGCAAGCGCTTCGTTGTCGGGTTCCTGGCCTGCGTACTCGCATCGTTCCTGTTGTTGCCGAGCCTGGGCCAGGACTTTTTCCCGGCCACCGATGCGGGTGCCTTGGCCCTGCATGTGCGCTTGCCACTGGGCACGCGCATCGAGGAAAGCGCCGCGGCGTTCGACCGCATCGAAGCGCGGATCCGCGAGGTCATCCCCGCCGAAGAGCTGGACACCATCGTCGATAATATTGGCATTCCGCTCAGCGGCATCGACATGGCCTACAGCAGCAGCGGCACCATCGGCCCGCAGGATGGCGATATTCAAGTCAGCTTGAAAACGCACCACGCGCCCACCGCCGACTATGTGAAAAAACTGCGCGAAGCCCTGCCGCAAAGTTTCCCCGGCAGCCACTTTGCGTTCCTGCCCGCCGACATCAGCAGCCAGATCCTCAACTTCGGCGCCCCCGCCCCGCTGGACGTCAAAATCTCCGGGCGCAATGACGCCGAAAACCGCGCTTATGCCGTCGAGCTTGAACGGCGCTTGCAACATGTACCGGGGATTGCCGACCTGCGGATCCAGCAGTCCACCGGCTACCCCTCGCTGCAAGTAAACGTGGACCGTATGCGCGCCAATGGCCTGGGCATCACCGAGCGTGACGTCACCAACAGCATGGTCGCCTCCCTCGCCGGCAGCTCGCAAACCGCGCCGACCTTCTGGCTCAACCCGGCCAATGGCGTGTCTTACTCCATCGTCGCCGCTACCCCGCAATACCGTCTCGACAGCCTGCCGTCCCTGGAAGCGCTGCCGGTGACCGGTGCCAATGGCCAGGCGCAAATCCTCGGCGGCGTGGCGACTATTTCCCGGGTACAAAGCCCGGCCGTGGTGACCCACTACAACATCGAACCGACCCTGGACCTGTACGCCAACGTGCAAGGTCGCGACCTCGGCGGTGTGGCCCGCGATGTGCAAAAGGTGCTGGATGACACGGCGTCCATGCGCCCCAAAGGCGCGACCATCAGCCTGCACGGGCAGATCGATGCGCTGCATGAGGCGTTCAGTGGTTTGAGCTTCGGACTGCTCGGCGCGGTGGTGCTGATCTACTTGCTGATCGTGGTCAACTTCCAATCATGGGCCGACCCTTTTGTGATCATCACGGCGTTGCCGGCAGCATTGGCGGGCATCGTGTGGATGCTGTTCCTCAGTGGCACCTCGTTGTCGGTACCAGCACTCACCGGTGCCATCTTGTGCATGGGTGTGGCGACCGCCAACTCGATCCTGGTGGTGAGCTTCTGCCGTGAGCGCCTGGCCGAACATGGCGATGCGTTGAAAGCCGCGCTGGAAGCCGGCTACACACGCTTTCGCCCGGTGTGCATGACCGCCCTGGCAATGATCATTGGCATGTTGCCCCTGGCGATTTCCGAGGAGCAGAACGCCCCGCTCGGCCGGGCGGTCATCGGTGGCCTGGTCTTCGCCACCATCGCCACTTTGTTGTTTGTTCCCGTGGTCTTCAGCCTGGTCCACGGCCGTCATCCTACTCGCGCAACTGCTGGAGAAACGCCCCATGTCGCCTGATCAAAAACCCTCGCGCAAGCGCCTGATGCTCCTGGGTGTCGGTGGCCTGACGTTGGCTGCCTTGCTGGTCGCCAGCGGCCTGCACGCGCGTACGCTGCACGAGCAATCGGTCACTGCCTGGACCGAAGCCGCCGCCGTCCCCCAGGTGATGGTGTTCCAACCCAAGCCAAACGCCGGCGGTGACACCCTGCGCCTGCCCGCCCACCTGGAGGCGTGGAGCAAGGCGGCTATCCATGCGCGGGTGAGCGGCTACTTGAAGGACTGGAAAGTCGACATCGGGACCCAGGTCAAGACCGGGCAAATCCTCGCCGAAATCGACAGCCCCGACCTTGACCAACAACTGGCCCAGGCCCATGCCCGCCTGATCCAGCAACAAGCCAATGCACGCCTGGCAGCCACCACGGCGACCCGCTGGCAAAACCTGCTGGCCAGCCATTCGGTATCGCGCCAGGACGCCGATGAGAAAACCTCCAACGCCGCAGCCGCCAAGGCCAACACCGAAGCCGCTGCAGCAGACTATGCGCGACTGTGCGCCCTGGAAAGCTACAAGACCCTGCGCGCGCCGTTCGCCGGCACCATCACCGCCCGCAACACGGACATCGGCCAGTTGATCAAAGCCGATAACGCCAGCGATCCAGAACTGTTCAACATTGCCGACACCCACCAATTGCGCTTGTACGTGCCGGTGCCGCAGAACTATGCAGCGGTCATTCATGCGGGCCTTGAGGCCGAACTGACCGTCCCCGAGCACCCCGGTGAGCATTTCAAGGCAAGCCTGATCGGTGACTCCACCGCCATCGACCGCCGCTCCGGCACCCTGCTGGCCCAGTTCGTCGCCGACAACCCCAACGGCGAACTGCTGCCGGGCGACTACGCCGAAGTCACCCTACCGATTCCGGCTGACACCCATGGCGTAAGCATCCCCGCCAGCGCCTTGATCTTCCGCGCCCAGGGCACCCAGGTTGCGGTGCTGGACGGGCGCAATCATGTGCACCTGCAAGACATTCATATTGGCCTGGACCTCGGCGAGCGCCTGGTGATCGACCAAGGCCTGAAGCCTGCTGACCACATCATCGACAACCCGCCCGACGCCCTGCGCGAAGGCGACCCAGTGCAACTGGCCGCCGCCTCGGGAGGTGCGCATGCGCCCAAGGCTTAAGTCGCTGGCGGCACTGATGGTGCTGGCGTTACAGGGTTGCTCGATGGCGCCCACCTATACGGTGCCGTCGATTGACCTGCCCGCCCACTACCGCGAACAAACCAGCGATGGCCCCTGGCACAGCGCGCAACCGTCAGACCAACTGGCGCCCCAGTGGTGGCAGCTCTACAACGATTCGCGCCTGAACGCGCTGCAGCAGCAACTGCTCAAGGCCAACCCGGACCTGGCCGCGGCGCTGGCGCACTTCGATGCGTCCCAGGCCTATGCCAGTCAACTGCACGCGGGCCTTTTCCCGCAAATCACCGCCAGCGTGCAACCGCTGCGCCAGCGTCAATCGGATTCACGACCGTTACGCGGTACTACACAGCCGTCGGTGTACAACAGCAATACCGCTGGGTTCTCCCTGGGATACGACCTCGACCTGTGGGGCAGAATCCGCAACCAGGTCGCCGCGGGCGATGCCCAGGCACAAGCGTCCTTTGATGATTTGGCGGTGGTGCGCTTGAGCCTTCAACAGCAGTTGGCGAGCCTGTATGTGCAGCTCAATGGGCTGGATGCGCAGCGCCGAATCCTGAGCACTTCGTTGCAAGACTTCAGCCAGGCGCTGCAACTGACCCGCAGCCGTTATGAAGGCCAGATTGCCTCGGAATTGGACCTGACCCGCGCGCAGAACCAACTGGCCGAAGCCAAGGCGCAGCTGGACGAAGTGCGTGGCCAGCGCAACCTCGCCGAACATGCCATCGGCGAATTGGTGGGCGTGACGGCCAGTGAGTTTTCACTGCCGCCCAGCTCGCAGTTAATGGCGTTGCCAGGCATTCCGGCGCAGTTGCCCAGCCACCTGCTGCAGCGTCGTCCGGACATTGCCGCAGCTGAACGTCGCGTGTTTGCGGCCAACGCAACGATCGGCGTGGCCAAGGCAGCGTGGTTTCCGGATTTCAGTTTGACCGGTGTGCTGGGCGGGCAGACCCAAGGTGTTGGCAACCTGCTGTCCGCCGGCAACCGGTATTGGGCACTGGGGCCGCTGATGAACCTGCCGATCTTCGACGGCGGGCGCTTGAGCGCCAACGAGCGCCAGGCCAAGGCCGAGTTCGAGGAGGCCGCGGCACAGTACCGTAGCCACGTATTGAAAGCCGTGCGCGAGGTGGAAGATAACCTCGCGCAACTGCGGGATCTGCAGCAGCAAGCCGAGGACGAGCAAGCGGCGGCAGAGGCGGCGCAACATACCCAGGCCTTGGCGATGAACAGCTATCAGGCCGGGGCAGTGAGCTATCTGGATGTGGTCACCGCCCAAACCGCCGCGTTGCAGGCACAGAGAGCGTTGCAGGCGGTGCAGACCCGGCAGTTGCAGGCGAGCGTAGGGCTGTTGACCGCACTGGGCGGCGGCTGGCAGCCGGGTTAATACCCACTGATCGTTCCCACGCTCTGCGTGGGAACGCCGCTCAGGACGCTCTGCGTCTGCCTCTAAAATCGTGACGCGGAGCGACACAGGGTGCATTCCCACGCGGAGCGTGGGAACGATCAGGCCGCGAGCTGGCCGCTGGCGATGGCCGCTGAAGCGGCCACCATCGCCCGCAACAACACCGCACACCCCGCCGCCAGGTCATCCGGCGCGGCATTTTCGATTTCGTTATGGCTGATGCCGCCTTCACACGGCACAAAGATCATCCCCGCCGGGCCCAGCTCAGCGACGAAGATCGCGTCGTGCCCTGCCCCGCTGACGATGTCCAGGTTCGACAAGCCCAAGCCATTGGCGGCATTGCGCACCGCCTCCACGCAGCTTTTGTCGAAGTACAGCGGCGGGAAGTCCGCCGTAGGCTGCATGTCGAAACTCAAGCCATGTTTGGCGCAGGTGTCTTCGATCACCTGACGCACCTGGGCAATCATCGAATCCAGCCGCGCCGGTTCAAGATGACGAAAATCCAGAGTCATGCGCACTTCACCGGGAATCACGTTGCGCGATCCCGGATACGCTTGCAGGCACCCCACCGTGCCGCATGCATGGGGCTGGTGCGCCAACGCCGCCGCGTTCACGGCGGCCACCACCGCTGCCGCGCCGACCAGGGCGTCCTTGCGCAAGTGCATGGGTGTAGGGCCGGCATGGGCCTCAACACCGCGCAGCTTCAGGTCGAACCACTTTTGCCCGAGGGCGCCGAGCACCACGCCGATGGTTTTGTGTTCATCCTCCAGAATCGGCCCTTGTTCGATATGGGCCTCGAAATACGCGCCGACCTTATGCCCGCTGACCGGCCGCGTTCCCGCATAGCCAATCGCGTTCAACGCCTCCTCCACGCTGACGCCGTCCGCATCGACCTTGGCCAGGGTATCGGCCAGGGTGAACTTCTCGGCAAACACCCCTGAGCCCATCATGCACGGCGGGAAGCGCGAGCCTTCTTCGTTGGTCCACACCACCACTTCCAGCGGTGCCTCGGTTTCCACCTGGAGGTCGTTGAGGGTGCGCAGCACTTCCACACCGGCCAGCACGCCGAAGCAACCGTCGAACTTGCCGCCGGTGGGCTGGGTGTCGATATGGCTGCCGGTCATCACCGGTGGCAGGTCGGGATTGCGACCGGGGCGGCGCGCAAAGATATTGCCGATGCCGTCGATGGTCACGGTGCAACCCGCCGCTTCACACCACTGCACGAAGAGGTCGCGAGCCTTGCGGTCGAGGTCGGTGAGGGCCAGGCGACACACACCGCCCTTGGGCGTGGCGCCGAGTTCGGCCAGGTCCATCAGCGACTGCCACAGACGGTCGCGGTTGATGTGCTGATGGGGCGATTGCAGAACGTCGAGGGCAGCGTTCATGGGGGGGTCTCCTCAGGCTACAGGTTCTTATGAATTGACGCGGTCAACTGTGGGAGCTGGCTTGCCTGCGATGGCGGTGTGTCAGGCGACACGGCTTTAACTGATAGTCCGCTATCGCAGGCAAGCCAGCTCCCACCTCGACCGTGGTTTACAACGGCGCCTTGGCGGTGATCGGGCTCGCCCCGCGCTTGGCGTTCAAGCCGTAATACAACACCCCGCCCAACGCCGAGCCGGTGAACCAGCCGTAGCTGTAGAACCAGCTGAACGCATCGCTGCCCAGCGACAGCAGCGTCAGCACCACCGGTACGCCAAAGGCGATAAAGCCGCTCCAGTTCCAGGCCGGGTACACGTCGTCGCGGTACAGGCCGGCCAGGTCCAACTGCTGTCTGCGGGTGATGAAATAGTCCACCACCATGATCCCGGCAATCGGCCCCAGCAGGCTTGAATAGCCCAGCAGCCAATTGGAATACACGGTTTCAAGACTCACGTCCGAGACGATCAGCCCGAGTTTTTTCAGCAGTTCATGGGCCATCAGCGCCAGCCCTACCAGGCCGGTGAGGATCACCGCCGTGGTGCGGTTGATCAGCTTGGGCGCAATGTTCTGGAAGTCGTTGGTGGGCGAGACGATGTTCGCCGCGGTATTGGTGGACAAGGTCGCGACGATGATCAGCGCCATGGCGATGGCCACCCACACCGGGCTCTGGATATGCCCGATCAGGCTCACCGGGTCGGAGACGCTCACCCCCACCAGTTTCACCGAGGCGGCGGTCATGACCACGCCGAGGGCGGCGAACAGGAACATGGTCAGCGGCAAGCCGAAAATCTGCCCCAGAATCTGGTCTTTCTGGCTCTTGGCGTAGCGGCTGAAATCCGGAATGTTCAATGACAATGTGGCCCAGAAACCCACCATCGCCGTGAGCCCCGCCATGAAGTAACCGGTGAGGCTGGCGCCTTCGGGGCGCTTGGGTGGGATCGCCATCAACTCGCTGAGGGACACGTTGGGCATCGCCCATACCAGCAACCCAACCCCCACAGCGACCAACAACGGCGCCGACAAGGTTTCCAGGCGCTTGATCGACTCGGCGCCGCGCAGCACCACCCACAGGTTCAAGCACCAGAACAGCATGAAACCGATCACCTCGCCAGTGCCGCCTAGGGCTTTCCAGCCGTCGAAAATCGAGCCCAGGAACAGGTGGATCGCCAGCCCGCCGAACATCGTCTGGATACCAAACCAGCCGCAGGCCACCAGCGCGCGGATCAGGCACGGTACGTTGGAGCCGAGGATGCCAAAGGACGAACGCAACAGCACCGGAAACGGAATGCCGTACTTGGTGCCGGGAAACGCGTTGAGGGTCAGCGGGATCAACACCACGATATTGGCCAGCAGGATCGCTACCAGCGCCTCCCCCACCGACAGCCCGAAATACGCCGTGAGCACCCCGCCCAGGGTGTAGGTGGGCACGCAGATCGACATGCCGACCCATAGCGCCGTGATGTGCCATTTGTTCCAGGTGCGCTCGTGCACTTTGGTGGGTGCCATGTCGTGGTTGTAGCGAGGGCTGTCGAGGACGTCGGGGCCGGCGTCGAGTTCGTACAGGCCGTTGCGCTCGATGACTTGCGATCTGTTCTGTTGCATGGCCGCTCCACGGTTTTTTTTAAATTATTGTTGCTCACCTGCACGCCAGGTTCAGGTGGCCGGAGTACCGCATCGACAACATGACATCCAGGGTTCCGGCCAACTGCCCGTGCACTCAATAACCGTGCCGACAACCGCCTCTGAACCCGCACCGCTTATATAACGTGCTGATGTTTATCAGCTTTCCAATTGAACCTGCGGTACTTGCCGCATGCGTCAGGCTAAACAATACGCAAGTTGCCAGAACCTTCAGGTCTCAATCTGGCGCATCACAATTATTTTTATTTCTCGACGGCGTCAAGCGGCATATCTCAAGCGCCTGATTTGCAATAAGAAATATTGATCAGATCAAGAACCTGTCAAGTGCGTCAAAACAGGGTGGGCATGCTTCATTTTGGTGAAAATAGGATTTTTCTTATAAATATCAACAAGATGAAACACACAAAAGTTTGCGAAAAATCTGCTTGCTCATTCGAAAAACTCGGGCTAGTTTCTATTCCTGTCACCGATGACAGGAATTAACCGACCCTCGGTGCGCAGTATTACAACACTTAGAACTGGCACAAGCCGGTCAAGCCTGTGAGGAACTCGACATGTCGCTGTTGATCCGTGGCGCCACCGTTATTACCCATGATGAAAGTTACCGCGCCGATGTGTTATGTGCGGAGGGTCTAATTCGCGCCATTGGCACGAATCTGGATATTCCCGCAGGCACTGAAATACTCGATGGCAGCGGCCAATACTTGATGCCGGGCGGCATCGACCCCCATACCCATATGCAACTGCCCTTCATGGGCACGGTGGCCAGTGAAGACTTTTTCAGTGGTACGGCGGCAGGCTTGGCCGGTGGTACCACGTCGATCATCGACTTCGTGATTCCCAACCCGCAGCAATCGCTGATGGAAGCTTTCCACCAGTGGCGCGGCTGGGCCGAAAAGTCCGCCGCCGACTACGGGTTTCACGTAGCGATCACCTGGTGGAGTGAGCAGGTACGTGAGGAAATGGCCGAGTTGGTCAGCCATCACGGCATCAACAGCTTCAAGCATTTCATGGCTTACAAGAACGCGATCATGGCGGCCGATGACACCTTGGTCGCCAGTTTCGAACGCTGCCTGGAACTCGGCGCCGTGCCCACCGTGCATGCCGAAAATGGCGAGCTGGTGTATCACCTGCAACGCAAACTGATGGCCCAGGACATCACCGGGCCGGAAGCCCATCCGCTGTCGCGCCCGTCCCAGGTGGAAGGCGAAGCGGCCAGCCGTGCCATCCGGATTGCCGAGACCATCGGCACGCCGCTGTACCTGGTGCATGTGTCGACGAAAGAAGCCCTGGATGAAATCACCTATGCCCGAGGCAAAGGCCAGGCGGTGTACGGTGAAGTGCTCGCCGGCCACCTGTTGCTCGATGACAGTGTGTACCAGCACCCCGACTGGCAGACCGCCGCCGGCTATGTAATGAGCCCGCCATTCCGCCCACGCGGGCATCAAGAGGCGCTGTGGCACGGCCTGCAAGCGGGCAACCTGCACACCACCGCCACCGACCACTGCTGTTTCTGCGCCGAGCAAAAAGCCGCCGGGCGTGACGACTTCAGCAAGATCCCCAACGGCACCGCCGGCATTGAAGACCGCATGGCGCTGCTGTGGCACGAAGGGGTCAATACCGGGCGTCTATCGATGCAAGAATTTGTCGCGCTGACCTCCACTAACACCGCGAAGATTTTCAACCTCTACCCCCGTAAAGGCGCGATACGCGTGGGCGCCGATGCCGACCTGGTGCTATGGGACCCCGAGGGCACGCGGACCATTTCCGCCAAGACCCACCATCAGCAGGTGGACTTCAACATCTTCGAAGGCAAGACCGTGCGCGGCGTGCCCAGCCATACCATCAGCCAGGGCAAGCTGGTGTGGGCCGATGGTGACCTGCGAGCCGAGCGAGGGGCCGGACGGTATGTGGAGCGGCCGGCGTATCCGTCGGTGTTCGAGCAGTTGAGCAAGCGGGCAGCGCTTTGCAAGCCAGTGGCCGTGAACCGCTGAGTCCAAAAAAAGCGGACGCGGAGCGTCCAGTGAGGCATTCCCACGCAGAGCGTGGGAACGATCGCCCATCAGAGGCAGCACCTCAATAACCGTGAGGCCAACACCGTGATCCAGACCCTGACCCACCTCCCCCACCCCCGCGAAGACGGGGCCACCCTCGCCAGCCAGTTCACCGACCTGGCACCGCCCCTCAACGCACGCCAGGCCCAACTGGAAGCCTCGCGCTGCCTGTACTGCTACGACGCGCCTTGTGTGAATGCGTGCCCCAGCGAGATCGATATCCCCTCGTTCATCCGCAATATCCACACCGAAAACGTGCAGGGGGCCGCGCAAAAAATCCTCTCGGCCAACATCCTCGGTGGTAGTTGCGCACGGGTGTGCCCGACGGAAATCCTTTGCCAGCAAGCCTGCGTACGCAATAACGCCGAAGAATGCGCCCCCGTGCTGATCGGCCTGCTGCAACGCTACGCCATCGACAACGCGCACTTCAGCGAACACCCGTTCCAACGCGCCGCGTCCACCGGCAAGCGTATCGCCGTGGTCGGCGCCGGGCCTGCCGGTTTGGCCTGCGCTCACCGCGCCGCCTTGCACGGTCATGACGTGGTGATATTCGAGGCGCGGGAAAAAGCCGGCGGCCTGAATGAATACGGAATCGCCAAATACAAACTGGTGGACGACTTCGCCCAGAAGGAACTGGATTTCCTCCTGCAGATTGGCGGCATCGAGGTTCGCCACGGCCAGCGCCTGGGTGACAACCTGACCTTGAGCGAACTGCACCAGCAGTTCGATTCGGTGTTCCTCGGCCTGGGGCTCGCTGCCAGCAAACAGCTGGGCCTGCCCTTTGAGGACGCCCCCGGCCTGCTCGCCGCCACCGACTATATCCGCGAACTGCGCCAGGCCGACGACCTCACCCAACTGCCCCTGGCCGACCGCTGCATCGTGCTCGGCGCCGGCAACACCGCCATCGACATGGCCGTGCAGATGGCCCGCCTCGGTGCCCGCGATGTCAACCTGGTGTACCGCCGTGGTCTGGCCGACATGGGCGCAACCCACCACGAACAGGACATCGCCAAGGCCAATCAAGTCCGGCTGTTGACCTGGGCCCAACCCGACGAGGTGTTACTCGACGACCAAGGCCGCGTACGCGGCATGCGCTTTGCCCGCACCCGCCTGGAAAACGGTCGCCTGCTGCCTACCGGGGAAACCTTCGAACTGGCCGCCGATGCGATCTTCAAGGCGATCGGGCAAGGCTTCGACAACGACGCCCTGCACGACCCGCTGGCCCAGCAGCTGCACCGCGTCGGCGAGCGCATCTTCGTCGATGAGCAACTGCGCACCAGCATCCCTGGGGTGTATGCCGGCGGCGACTGCGTCAGCCTCGGCCAGGACCTCACCGTCCAGGCAGTACAACATGGCAAGCGGGCCGCCGAAGCCATGCATGCCCAACTCATGCTGACTGTGGAGGCTGCGTAATGGCCGATCTCTCGATTGTATTCGCCGGAATCAAAGCGCCCAATCCGTTCTGGCTGGCTTCCGCGCCGCCCACCGACAAAGCCTACAACGTAGTGCGCGCCTTCGAGGCCGGCTGGGGTGGCGTCGTGTGGAAAACCCTGGGGGAAGATCCGGCGGCGGTGAACGTGTCGTCGCGTTACTCCGCGCACTATGGCGCCAACCGCGAAGTGCTGGGCATCAACAATATCGAACTGATCACCGACCGCTCCCTGGAGATCAACTTGCGGGAAATCACCCAGGTGAAAAAGGACTGGCCGGACCGCGCGCTGATCGTCTCGCTGATGGTGCCTTGTGTCGAAGCGTCCTGGAAAAACATCCTGCCCTTGGTGGAGGCGACCGGCTGCGACGGCATCGAGCTGAACTTCGGCTGCCCTCACGGCATGCCCGAACGGGGCATGGGCGCCGCCGTCGGCCAGGTGCCGGAGTACGTGGAGCAAGTGACGCGCTGGTGCAAGACCTATTGCTCGCTGCCGGTGATCGTCAAACTCACGCCGAACATCACCGACATCCGCGTGGCGGCGCGAGCGGCCTATCGCGGTGGCGCCGATGCGGTGTCGCTGATCAACACCATCAACTCCATCACCAGCGTGGACCTGGAACGCATGGTCGCGCTGCCGGTGGTCGGCACCCAGAGTACCCATGGCGGTTACTGCGGCTCGGCGGTCAAGCCGATTGCGTTGAACATGGTCGCCGAAATCGCCCGTGACCCACAGACCAACGGCCTGCCGATCTGCGGCATCGGCGGCATCGGTACCTGGCGCGACGCCGCGGAATTCGTCGCCCTGGGCTGCGGCGCGGTGCAGGTGTGCACGGCGGCGATGCTGCATGGGTTTCGCATCGTTGAAGAGATGAAGGACGGCTTGTCGCGCTGGATGGACAGCCAGGGCCATGCCAACCTGCAGGCGTTTTCCGGGCGGGCGGTGGGCAATACCACAGACTGGAAGTACCTGGACATCAACTACCAGGTCATCGCCAAGATTGATCAAGCGGCGTGCATTGGCTGTGGGCGTTGCCATATTGCCTGCGAGGACACCTCGCACCAGGCCATTGCCAGCTTGAAGCAGGCTGATGGCACGCATCTGTATGAGGTGATCGACGATGAGTGCGTCGGCTGCAACCTGTGCCAGATCACCTGCCCGGTGGCCGGCTGCATCGAGATGGTGCCGATCGATAACGGCAAGCCGTTTTTGAACTGGACGCAGGACCCGCGCAATCCTTACCGCGAAGCGGTGTAGGTCTTTAGCTCGCTATCGCAGGCAAGCCAGCTCCCACAGTTGGAATGCGTTCCAAAGTGGGAGCTGGCTTGCCTGCGATAGGGCCTTGAGCCTCACTACAAGGCTCAAGGCTCCAACCCAATCCCGCGCAAAATCACACCGGTCACTGTCTGAATGGCCTTCTCGAACTGCCTGTCCGACAACGGCTGGTGATCATTCAAAATCTTCACTTGGTGGTCAAAGTCGGCATAGTGCTGGGTCGAGGCCCAGATCATGTACAGCAGGCTCGAGGGCTCCACCGGCAGGATGCGTTTGTCTTGCACCCATTGGCGAATCTTCGCTTCCTTCATCTTGGCCCAGTCGTACAGGCTTTCATCCAAGGCCTCGCCGAGTGTGGGCGCGCCGTGGATGATTTCATTGGCCCAGACCTTGGAGCCATACGGACGCGTGCGCGAGCGCTGCATCTTGGCGCGGATGTAGCTGCTGAGCACCACACGGGGGTCATCAAAGGTTTCAAAGCTCAGGGCGTCCTGCTTCCACAATTCCAGCAGGTCGAACAGCACCGCGCTGTACAGCTCGCTCTTGGTGGTGAAGTAGTAATGCAGGTTGGAGCGCGGCAGTTGCGCTTCTTCGGCGATGTCGGCCATGGCGGTGCTGCCATAGCCTTTGTTGGCGAAGACCTTCTCCGCCGCCAGCAGGATTTTCTCGACGTTGACCCGACGAATTCCGATCTTGTGATTGCCCATAAGGGCTCCCTGACAACAACACGGCCTAAAGACTACCACCGGCTCTAGATCGGGGCGACAGGCCAAGCCGAAACTTCGTACACTGCCGGCTCCTATCCTCTGATCGGTGTTGAACAATGTTGCTCAAGAAGTCCCTGACCGCTGCTGTCCTGTTCACTGCCCTGCTGGGCGCTTCTGCCGCGTTTGCCCACGCCCACCTCAAGAGCGCGCAACCTGCGGCTGACAGCCGCGTCGCCGCCCCCACAGACCTGCGCCTGACCTTCAGCGAAGGCGTCGAAGCCACCTTTACCAAGGTCTCCCTGAGCAAGGACGGCACCGAAATTGCCATCAAGGGCCTGGAAACCCCGGACGCCGACAAGAAAACCCTGGTGGTCACGCCTGCCGCTCCGCTGGCAAGCGGCACGTATAAGGTCGAATGGCATGCGGTGTCCGTCGACACTCACAAAAGCGAAGGCACTTACAGCTTCAAGGTCGGCCAATAACCCATGGCGACCCTGCTGGTGCTGTGCCGCTTCCTGCACTTTTGCGTCGTGTTGCTGATGTTCGGGGCCTGGGTGTTCAGGCCCTGGCTGCTCGGCGCTCACGTCGTGCAGCCGACACTGGACCGGCAATTGCTGCGCATCACCCGTGGCCTGGCCAGCCTGGGGCTGCTCACCGGGGTTGCGTGGCTGCTGTTGATCACCGCCAGCATGGCTGGCAGTTGGGACTCGGCGCTGCAACCGGCCACGGTGCAGTTGGTGCTGGGCAAGACCTTTTTTGGCCAGGTATGGACCTGGCATCTGCTGCTTAACCTGCTGCTGGTGATCGTGCTGATCAAGCCCTGGCCGGCCTTGCGCTTGCCGCTGCTCGCCCTGCTGCTGGCGACCCTGGCCCCCGTAGGCCACGGCGCCATGCTCGACGGGCTGAGTGGGCGGTTGCTGATCCTTAACCAGGTGGTGCACCTGCTGTGCGTGGGGGCCTGGCTCGGGGGGTTGCTGGTGTTAGTGCTGATCCTCAGGCATGCGCAAGACCATCGCCTAAAGCCGATTTTGCGCCGCTTCAGTGGTGTGGGATATGGCCTGGTCGCCGGCCTGTTGGTGACTGGCTTGATCAATGTGCGGGTGCTCACTGGGCAACTGTGGCCCACGCCGCTGTTCCAAGGGTTTGCCTTGATTTTGCTGATCAAGGTGGGGCTGGTGCTGGGCATGCTCGGGTTGGCGCTGTTGAACCGGTTGCGTATCAAGCGCTGCGAACAGCGCCTGGGCAGTTTGAGAGCCAGTGTGATGATGGAGTGGCTGCTGGGCCTTGCAGCCGTGGCGGCAGTTTCCCTGCTTGGCACCCTGCCGCCGATGGTCATGGCTGGCTGAAAAGTCTTGTGCAATGCAATCAATGTGGGAGCTGGCTTGCCTGCGATGGCGGTGGATCAGTGACTGCATACTGTCTGATTCGCCGCCATCGCAGGCAAGCCAGCTCCCACACTGACCGTGCCCCATCAGTTGAATCGTTTCACCCAAGTCATCGTATAACTTCTGCTTGACACGCCCTCAAAACCCCGCAAATATCACGCTCAATGTTGTACGACAACGTATAACAAATAATAAAAACAACAAAACAAAGGGAGCCTCACTGTGAGTCAATCCGCCCGTCATTCTTGCACGCGCCTGGGCCTTCTCGGTCTCGGCAGCCTGGCCGTCACCCTGCCGCTGGGCGTCAACGCCGAAGGTTTTATCGACGACGCCAAGGCCACGCTCAACCTGCGTAATGCCTACTTCAATCGCAACTTCACCAACCCGACCAACCCCCAGGGCAAGGCCGAAGAGTGGACGCAGAATTTTATCCTTGATGCCAAGTCCGGCTTTACCCAGGGCACGGTCGGTTTCGGGATTGACGTGCTGGGCCTGTATTCGCAAAAGCTTGATGGCGGCAAAGGCACCGCCGGCACCCAACTGCTGCCGGTGCATGACGATGGCCGCCCCGCCGACAATTTCGGGCGTCTGGGTGTCGCGCTGAAAACCAGGCTGTCGAAGACCGAGTTGAAGGTTGGCGAATGGATGCCGGTGCTGCCGATCCTGCGTTCCGATGATGGCCGCTCCCTGCCCCAGACCTTTCGTGGCGGCCAAATCACTTCCAATGAAATCGCCGGCCTGACGCTCTACGGTGGCCAGTTTCGCGGCAACAGCCCGCGCAACGACGCGAGCATGGAAGACATGTTCATGAACGGCAAAGCCGCGTTCACTTCGGACCGTTTCAACTTCGGCGGCGGCGAATACACCTTCAACGACAAACGTACCCAGGTCGGCCTGTGGTACGCCGAACTGACTGATATCTACCAACAGCAGTACCTCAACCTCACCCACAGCCAGCCGCTGGGCGACTGGACTCTGGGCGCCAACCTCGGGTTCTTCAACGGCAAGGAAGACGGCAGCGCCCTGGCCGGCGACCTCGATAACAAGACCCTGTTCGCTCTGCTCTCGGCCAAATACAACGGCCACACCTTCTACGTTGGCCTGCAAAAACTCAGCGGCGACAGCGCCTGGATGCGCATCAACGGCACCAGTGGCGGCACCCTGGCCAACGACAGCTACAACGCCAGCTACGACAACGCCAAGGAAAAGTCCTGGCAGGTGCGCCACGACTTCAACTTTGTGGTGCTCGGCGTTCCAGGGCTCACCCTGATGAACCGCTATATCAGCGGCAGCAATGTACACACCGGAGCGATCACCGACGGCAAGGAGTGGGGACGTGAGTCGGAGTTGGCCTACACGGTGCAGAGCGGTGCGCTGAAGAACCTCAATGTGAAGTGGCGCAACTCGACCATGCGCCGGGATTTCAGCAATAACGAGTTCGACGAGAACCGGATTTTTATCAGCTATCCGATTTCGTTGTTGTAGCTCCAAAGGCAAATCCGATCTCTAAGGTGCGACATATCCATGTGGGAGCTGGCTTGCCTGCGATAGCGGTGGGTCAGTTACCACATCCTTTTCATACTCACCGCTATCGCAGGCAAGCCAGCTCCCACCTTTGATCTCATGTGCCTGGAAGGACGTTGACAACACCAGGAATCCCTAACACTATTTCCCCATAGTCATACGACAACCTACAACAAAAATCTGGAAGGCCCATGACCACCACCACCCCCGCTCCCTTCAATCGTCTGTTGCTCACTGGTGCCGCCGGCGGCCTGGGCAAAGTTCTGCGTGAACGCATGCGTCCTTATGCCCAGGTGCTGCGCCTTTCGGATATCGCTGAAATGGCCCCCGCCACCGATGCTCGCGAAGAGGTACACATCTGCGACCTGGCCGACAAACACGCCGTGCATCGGTTGGTAGAGGGCGTCGACGCCATCCTGCACTTTGGCGGCGTGTCAGTGGAGCGCTCGTTCGAAGAAGTACTGGGCGCGAATATCAGTGGCGTGTTCCATATCTACGAAGCCGCCCGCCGCCACGGGGTCAAGCGGGTGATCTTCGCCAGTTCCAATCACGTGATCGGTTTCTACAAACAGGGCGAGCAACTTGACGCCCACTCCCCGCGCCGCCCGGACAGTTACTACGGCCTGTCCAAGTCCTACGGCGAAGACATGGCCAGTTTCTACTTCGACCGCTACGGCATCGAGACCGTGAGCATCCGTATCGGCTCCTCGTTCCCGCAACCGCAGAACCGCCGGATGATGCACACCTGGCTGAGTTTCGACGACCTGACCCAACTGCTCGAACGCGCGCTGTACACGCCCAACGTCGGCCATACCGTGGTGTACGGCATGTCGGCCAACCTCGATACCTGGTGGGACAACCGCTACGCCGCGCACCTGGGCTTTGCCCCCAAGGACAGCTCCGAGGTGTTCCGCGCCCAGGTCGAAGCCCAGCCGCCCGTGGCCGCCGATGACCCGGCCAAGGTCTATCAGGGTGGTGCGTTCTGCGCGGCGGGGCCGTTCGGTGACTGAGTGCCCAGCAACCCAAGGGAATGACCATGACTGCTGAATTGATTGTCGATGCCCGCAATGCCGTGGGCGAATGCCCGGTGTGGGTGCCTGAAGAAAACGCGCTGTATTGGGTGGATATCCCCAACGGTGGCTTGCAACGCTGGAACGCCGCCACCGGCCATCTGGCAGCGTGGAAAGCCCCAGAGATGCTCGCCTGTATTGCGCGCACCCAGGCAGGCAATTGGGTCGCTGGCATGCAAACCGGCTTCTTCCAACTCACACCCCACAACGACGGCAGCCTCGACACCGTGCCGCTGGCCAGCATCGAGCATTCGCGCAAGGACATGCGTTTGAACGATGGCCGCTGCGATCGCCAGGGCCGTTTCTGGGCCGGCAGCATGGTGCTGGACATGGGCTTGAACGCCGCCGATGGTGTCCTTTATCGCTATGGGTCCGGGGCTGCGCCCCACGCGCAACTGGACGGGTTCATCACCCTCAACGGCCTGGCCTTCAGCCCCGATGGCCGCACGATGTACGCTTCCGATTCGCACCCGAAGGTACAAAAGGTCTGGGCGTTCGACTACGACATCGAGACCGGCACGCCGTCCAATCGCCGCCTGTTCATTGATATGAACGACTTCCCCGGGCGTCCCGACGGTGCAGCCGTGGACGCCGAGGGCGGCTACTGGATCTGCGCCAACGACGCCGGGTTGGTTCACCGTTTCACCCCGGACGGTCGCCTGGACCGCTCCCTGAGCGTGCCCGTGAAAAAACCCACCATGTGCGCCTTCGGTGGCAGCCGCCTGGACACCTTGTACGTCACTTCCATCCGTGACGACCCGAGTGAGCAGTCGCTGTCTGGTGGCGTGTTCGCCCTCAACCCCGGCGTCCAAGGGCTGCCCGAACCCCGCTTCATCGTTTAATCGCTGTGCCTTGAATACAACAATAACAAGACAGGAGTGACTTCCATGGACTTCAAACGCACCTTGCTCGCCGCTGCAATCTTCACCCTCAGCAGCGCCGCCCACGCGCTGGAAATCAAGTTCGCCGATATCCACCCCGCTGGCTACCCCACCGTGGTCGCCGAAGAGAACATGGGCAAGGCCCTGACCAAGGCGAGTAACGGCGAGCTGACCTTCAAGTACTTCCCCGGCGGTGTGCTGGGCTCCGAGAAGGAAGTGGTCGAACAGGCCCAGGTCGGCGCCGTGCAAATGACCCGCGTCAGCCTCGGCATCGTCGGCCCGGTGGTGCCGGACGTGAACGTGTTCAACCTGCCGTTCGTATTCCGCGACCAGGCGCATATGCGCAAGGTCATCGATGGCGAGATTGGCGACGAGATCCTCGCCAAGATCACCAACTCCGAGTTCGGCCTGGTGGCCCTGGCCTGGATGGATGGCGGCACGCGCAATCTCTATACCAAGAAACCGGTGCGCAAGATCGAAGACCTCAAGGGCATGAAGATCCGCGTGCAAGGCAACCCGATTTTCATCGAAGCCTTCAACGCCATGGGCGCCAACGGCATTGCCATGGACACCGGCGAGATCTTCAGCGCCCTGCAGACCGGGGTCATCGACGGCGCGGAAAACAACCCGCCGACCTTGCTGGAACACAACCACTTCCAGAACGCCAAGTACTACACCCTCACCGAACACCTGATCCTGCCTGAACCCATCGTGATGTCGAAAATCACCTGGAACAAGCTCGACCCCGCCCAGCAGGACATGGTCAAGGCCGCCGCCAAGGCCGCCCAGGCTGATGAGCGCGTGCTCTGGGACGCCAAGTCCGCCAGCAGTGAAGAGAAACTCAAGAAGGCCGGCGTGGAGTTCATCACCGTCGATAAAAAGCCCTTCTATGAGGCCACCGCCCAGGTGCGTGCCAAGTACGGTGCGCCGTATGCGGACATGATCAAGCGCATCGACGCGGTTCAATAACCTCCCCTGCCCCTGCATAAGGCCCGGCGCGGTCGGCATCGACGCGCCCGGTCACGGTGAACGCCATGAAGACTTTACTGCTGCGCTTCAATGACCGCCTTTACATGACCTGTATCTGGGTCGCCGGCCTTTCGGTCCTGGGGGTGGCCTTGATCATTCCCTGGGGTATCTTCACCCGCTACGCCCTCGGTACCGGTTCCAGCTGGCCGGAGCCCACCGCCATCCTGCTGATGCTGGTGTTCACCTTTATCGGCGCCGCTGCCAGTTACCGTGCCGGCGCGCACATGTCGGTGGCGATGATCACTGACCGCTTGCCGCCCGTCCAACGCCGCCTCGTCGGCATCCTCTCGCAACTGCTGATGGGCACCATCTGCGTGTTCATGACGATTTGGGGCACCAAGCTGTGCCTGTCCACCTGGAACCAATTCATGAGCGCCATCCCCACCCTGCGCGTAGGCATCACCTACATGCCGATCCCGATTGGCGGCGTGCTGACCCTGGTGTTCGTGGTCGAAAAGCTGCTGCTCGGTGACCAGAGCAACCGCAAGGTGGTGCGCTTCGACTTGGTTGAAGAAAACGAAGGGGCCGCCTGATATGGACGCATTGATTCTGTTGGGCAGCTTTGTTGTATTGATTCTGATCGGCATGCCGGTGGCCTACGCGTTGGGGCTGTCGGCGCTGATTGGCGCGTGGTGGATCGACATCCCGTTCCAGGCCCTGATGATTCAGATTGCCGGTGGGGTGAACAAGTTTTCGCTGATGGCGATTCCGTTCTTCGTGCTGGCCGGGGCGATCATGGCCGAGGGCGGCATGTCGCGGCGCCTGGTGGCCTTTGCCGGGGTGCTGGTGGGCTTTGTGCGTGGCGGGTTGTCTCTGGTCAACATCATGGCTTCGACGTTTTTTGGCGCGATTTCCGGCTCATCCGTGGCCGATACCGCCTCGGTCGGCTCGGTGCTGATTCCGGAAATGGAACGGCGGGGTTATCCGCGCGAATTCGCCACCGCCGTGACCGTCAGCGGTTCGGTGCAGGCGCTGCTGACGCCGCCCAGCCATAACTCGGTGCTGTACTCCCTGGCGGCAGGCGGCACCGTCTCCATCGCCTCGCTGTTCATGGCCGGTGTGGTGCCGGGCTTGTTGATGAGCGCGTGCCTGATGGTGCTCTGCCTGATCTTCGCGAAAAAGCGCGACTACCCCAAAGGCGAAGTCATCCCCTTGAAGCAGGCGCTGAAGATCGCCGCCGATGCGCTCTGGGGCCTGATGGCCATGGTGATCATCCTCGGCGGCATCCTCTCGGGCATCTTCACCGCCACCGAGTCGGCGGCGATTGCGGTGTTGTGGGCATTCTTCGTGACCATGTTCATCTACCGCGACTACAAATGGCGCGAGCTGCCCAAGCTGATGCACCGCACGGTGCGCACCATTTCCATCGTGATGATTCTGATCGCCTTCGCCGCCAGCTTCGGCTACATCATGACCCTGATGCAGATCCCGGCGAAGATCACCACGCTGTTCCTGACCCTGTCAGACAACCGCTACGTGATCCTGATGTGCATCAACGTCATGCTGTTGTTGCTGGGCACGGTGATGGACATGGCGCCGCTGATTCTGATCCTCACGCCGATCCTGATGCCGGTGATCCTGGGCATCGGCGTCGACCCGGTACACTTCGGCATGATCATGCTGGTGAACCTGGGCATCGGCCTGATTACCCCGCCGGTGGGCGCGGTGCTGTTCGTTGGTGCGGCGGTGGGCAAGACCAGTATCGAGAAAACCGTGAAGGCACTGCTGCCGTTTTATGCGGTGTTGTTCTTGGTGCTGATTGCGGTGACCTACATCCCGGCGTTGTCGCTGTGGTTGCCCCATTTGGTGCTGTAAACCTTCTTTCAGAAACAAAAGTGAGCAACTGTGGGAGCTGGCTTGCCTGCGATAGCGGTGTATCAGTCACGGATGCATTGACTGACAGGTCGCTATCGCAGGCAAGCCAGCTCCCACACTTGCATCCTCAGTGTTTGTTTTGACTTCATCAGGCAGGTCAATCGTGATTGAGCTTTCGGATCAATTCACCCATCTGGTGCTCGCCCCCGCCATCGGCGGCAGCCTCGTCAACTGGACGGTGCGCGCCACCGGGCAGCCGCTGTTACGGCACAGCGATGCACAGGCGATCAATACCGGGCTGCCGGGCAAGCTGGGTTGCTATCCCTTGGCACCCTGGTCCAACCGAATCGCCCAAGGCGGGTTCGACAACCCCGGTGGTTGGCTGGCACTGGCAGCTAATAGCCTCACTGATCCTTTACCGATTCACGGCTCGGCCTGGCAGCAGGCATGGCAGGTGGTGAGCCATACCACGCGTGAAGTGGTGCTGGAATTGGAATGCGCCACACCCTTCGCCTATCACGCCCGCCAGCGGTTGCGCTTGAACAACGGTGAGTTGAATATCCAATTGTGTGTAACTCACTTGGCCGAGCAACCCGCGTGGCATGGGCTGGGCTTGCATCCGTACTTACCGCGCCGGCCGGGTACGCGGCTACAGGCCAGGGCTGGGCACGTGTGGATGAGTGATGCAGCCAAGCTGCCCACCGAGTTGGCACCGGTTCCCGAGGCCTGGGATTTCCGGCAACTCAAAGGTTTGCCAGAGGGGCTGGTGGACAACGGCTTTTGCGGCTGGGATGGGCACTGCCTGATCGAACAACCGGAGCTTGGCTACCGTCTCGAATGCCAGGCCAGCGGCGCCGATTATTTCCTGTTGTACTGCCCGCCGGGGTTGGAGTTTTTCTGCATCGAGCCGGTGAGCCATCCAGTGAATGCCCATCACCTGGCGGGCAAGCCTGGCCTGAAGCTGTTGGAGCAAGGCCAGTCAACCCACCTCAATTTCAACCTGAAATACACGCCAAGCGTGCCAGTGTCAGGGCGGTGAATTTTTGAGACGCCCTGCCGTGTCGATACTCACCACCACCGACAACCCCGGCCGCAAGCGCTCACTCTCGGCTTGATCCGGATCCACGGTGATGCGCACGGGCACCCGCTGGGCGATCTTGACGAAGTTGCCGGTGGCGTTGTCCGCCTGCAACAGGCTGAACTCGGAACCGGTGGCCGGGGAAATATGCTGCACCGTGCCATGGAATTTGCGGTGGTTCAGCGCATCCACGGTGAACGTCACCGGCTGGCCGACCTGCACATTGTCCATCTGGGTTTCTTTCATATTGGCAATCACCCACAACTGCTTGGGCACCAGGGCCATCAGTTGCGCGCCGGAATTGACATAAGCGCCCAGGCGCACGCCAATCTGCCCCAGCTGACCATCCCGTGGCGCCGTGATGCGGGTATTGGACAGGTCGATGCGCGCCAGTTCCACTGCCGCCTCGGCACTCGCGACAGCTGCCTCCAGGGAGCCGCGGTTGACGATCACCGTCTGCAAATCCTGGCGCGCAATTTCCAGGCTGGCCTGGGCCTGGGCCACGGCAGCGATGGTCTGCGCGTTGGCGGCACGGGTCACGTCCAGTTCGCGTTTGGACACCGAACCATCGCTGATCAGTTCTTCATTGCGGCGCAAATCCGCAGTGCTCTTGCGTGCCTGAGCCTGACTGTCGACCAACGCGGCCTGGCGCAGCTTGATGGTCGCTTCGGCGCTGTTGCGTTGCTGCACCACGTTGGCCAACGAGGCCTTCTGCACCGCCAGTTGTGCCAGGGCCTGGTCGAGGCGTTGCTTGTAGATACGGTCATCCAGGCGCACCAGCAGGTCGCCGGTCTTGACGTACTGGAAGTCCTGCACCGGCACTTCGAACACATAGCCACTGAGTTGCGGGCCGATAATCGTCACCTGCCCACGCACCAGGGCGTTTTCCGTGGTTTCCACCGCGCTGCTGAACGGCGGCAGTTGCCAGGCGTACAACACGATCAGCACACCGATGATGGCGATGGCGGCAAAGCCCAGGGACGAGATGATCCGCACGCGCAAGGGCCGCAATTGGGTGGGCACCGCGCCCGGTGGCGTGCTGCCTTCCGGCGTGGCGGCAATGGCAGTCGTGGTGGTGGTTGAAGGTTCAGTCATGAAGTCGCGCCGCTGGGTTGAACAGGAGGAGTTGCCTTGGTAGTGCTCATCAGCCACAGGCTGCGGGTGAAGATCCACAGCATGGTCAGGATCGCGATAATCGCGATCAGCATGAAGACATCGTTGTAAGCCATGACGTTCGCCTCACGGGTGGCCGCCGTGGCCAGGCTGCGGATGCCCATGAGGTTGCGCAGTTCCGGGTCAGCGACGATCTTGCCATAGGCCGCCCCACCACTCTGCACCCGCGCCGCCACAAGCGGATCGATCAGGGTCAGGTGCTCGACGATCATGCTCGAATGGTACTTCTCGCGCACGATCTGGAAGGTGCCCAGCAACGCCGCGCCGATCAGGCCGCCAAGGTTCTGGCAGATCCCGAACATCACCGAGAAGCTCACCAGGTTGCGCGGGTTGGTCAGTACGTTTTTGGTGCCCAGCACCATGGTCGGCCCCAGGAAGAATGTACCGCCGAAGCCTAGCAGGAACTGGCTGATATAGAGGTTCTGCGGACGGGTCAGGTTGCTGGAAAAACTGTCCATCACCGAACCGGTAGCCATCAGCGCCAGGGAGATGATCAGCGGCATCAGCAAATGCGCCGGGTTGATCGTCAACGCGCTGACCACCAGCCCGGCAATCGCCCCGGCCAGCATCACCACGTACAGGGTGTGCATCTGCTGGTAGCTCATGTTCAACATCTGCATGAACCCCACCGCACCGGTGGATTGCTCGGACAGCACCATGCGAATCAGCACCACCGCCAACGCCAGGCGGATCATCACGCCGCTGCCCAGCCAGCGCGTCATCAGCATCGGGTTGCTGCGGTTATGCTCGATGGCGAGCCCCGCCATGATCAGCACCAGGGAACAGGCGGAGGCCACGCCGATCCACGGCGCTTCCAGCCACCAGTCAATACGCCCCAGGGACAGCACAGCGCAGAGCAAGGCTACGCCGCTGGCGAGGATGGCAAAGGTTAGAAAATCGAGTTTTTCAAAGGTCTTGAAGCGATCACCCGGCGGCAGCTTGAGCAGGAACACGCAGCCCAGGCAGATCAGCGCCAGGCCCAGTTCGAACAAATACAGCCCGCGCCATTCAGCGATTTGCAGCAAGTCTTCGGAAAACAGCCGCGCCAGCGGTAACGCCAACTGCGCGGTGCCCAGCCCCAGTACCAGCGCTTTCAGCCGCCACTTGGCCGGGAATGCCTGGATCATGTAGTACAAGCCCAACGAACTGAGCGCCGCACCCACCATGCCATGGGCGGCCCGTACCGCAATTGCCGAACTGAGGTCATTGACGAACAAGTGGCCGAAGGTCACCAGCGCGTAGAGCACCAGGAACACCTCGGTAAACGCACGCAGGCCGAACTGCTGGCGAAACTTCACCAGCAGCAGGTTCATGCACACGTTGGTCATCACATAGGCGGCGGGCAGCCAGGCCATTTCCGCGGTGGTCGCGCCCAGGGCGCCTTGCAGGTATTGCAGGTTGGCGATGACCAGGGCGTTACCCAAGCCGCCGGTGATTGCCACCAGCACGCCGACCAGCGCGAAGAGCCAGCGCTTATGCGTAGGGTGCAGCGGCGTCGACGGCGAGCCAGGCAGGCTCGGCCGCTCGTGGGGTTGCCAGGTGTGGGGTGTGTATTTATCCATTCGGTGACCTTGGTAAGCCGGGGTGCAAGGCCGGTGAATCCGTTACACAGAGGAACAGTAACCTGAGAGGCGTTCATCTTGCCATCTCGTGGACGCATTTGATCCCCAGGCAGACACAGCTAAATGTGGGAGCGGGCTTGCTCGCGAATGCGGTAGATCAGTTGCTGATGCATTGACTGACACGACGCCTTCGCGAGCAAGCCCGCTTGTATGCTAGGACTTGAAGGGAGGAGAAGGGACAAAG